>NZ_JBLYUB010000007.1:0-299119 GCF_049999945.1 Planosporangium spinosum
CACGTGGACCGGTCATGACCGGTCCACGTGTCCACGACCGCGGATATCAGGAGTCGCCGCCGGTCTCGCCGACCGGGGCGGCGTTCACGTCGTCGATCGCGTACTTCTTCGCCGCCTCGGCCGGGGCCGACGCACGGACCTCGCCACGGCGGGCCAGCTGCCGCAGCGTCGCCACGACGATCGACTCGGCGTCGACGTGGAAGTGGCGGCGCAGCGCGTGCCGGGTGTCGGACATGCCGAACCCGTCGGTGCCCAGCGAGGTGTAGTCGCCCGGTACCCAGCGCGAGATCAGGTCCTGCACGGCCCGCATGTAGTCGCTGACCGCGACGACCGGACCGGCCGCGTCGACGAGCTTCTCGGTCACGTACGGCACCCGCTCGTCCTCGCCCGGGTGCAGCAGGTTGTACTCCTCGGCCGCCACGGCGTCGCGGCGCAGCTCGGTCCAGGAGGTCACCGACCACACGTCGGCGGCCACCCCCCAGTCCTCGGCCAGCAGCTGCTGCGCCTTCAGCGCCCACTGGACGCCCACACCGGACGCGAGGAGCTGCGCCTTCGGACCGTCGGTCGCCGGGGCGGCGCTGTAGCGGTACATGCCGCGCAGCAGGCCGTCCACGTCGAGGTCGGCCGGCTCGGCCGGCTGCGAGATCGGCTCGTTGTAGACCGTCAGGTAGTAGAAGATGTTCTCCGGGTTCTCGCCGTACATCCGGCGCAACCCGTCCTCCACGATGTGGGCGACCTCGAACCCGAACGCCGGGTCGTAGGCCACCGCCGCGGGGTTGGTCGCCGCGATGAGCAGCGAGTGCCCGTCCTCGTGCTGCAGGCCCTCACCGTTGAGCGTGGTACGCCCGGCCGTGGCGCCGAGCAGGAAGCCCCGGGCCATCTGGTCCGCCGCGGCCCACAGCCCGTCGGCGGTGCGCTGGAATCCGAACATCGAGTAGAAGATGTACACGGGGATCATCGGCTCGTTGTGCGTCGCGTACGACGTACCGGCGGCCGTGAACGAGGCCACCGAGCCGGCCTCGTTGATGCCCTCGTGCAGGATCTGCCCGGTCTCGGACTCCCGGTAGGACAGGAACAGCTCCCGGTCGACCGGGGTGTAGTTCTGCCCGAACGGCGAGTAGATCTTCGCCGTGGGGAACATCGCGTCCATGCCGAACGTGCGGGCCTCGTCCGGGATGATCGGCACCCACCGCTTGCCGATGTTCTTGTCCTTCATCAGGTCCTTGAGGAGCCGGACGAAGGCCATCGTGGTGGCGACCTTCTGCTTGCCCGAGCCCTTCTTGATCGAGTCGTACGCGTCCTTGCCCGGCAGTGCGAGCGGGATCGTGGTGGTACGACGCGCCGGGACCCCACCGCCGAGCTGGCGACGGCGCTCCCGCATGTACTCCATCTCGTCGGAGTCGTCCGCCGGCTTGTAGTACGGCGGCAGGTACGGGTTCTCTTCCAGCGCCTTGTCGGGAATCTCCAGGAAGAGGCGGTCGCGGAAGAGCTTGACGTCGTCGAGCGTCAGCTTCTTCATCTGGTGGGTGGCGTTGCGGCCCTCGAAGTGCGAGCCGAGCGTCCAGCCCTTGATCGTCTTGGCCAGGATGACCGTCGGCTGGCCGGTGTGCTCCATCGCGGCCTTGTACGCGGCGTAGAGCTTGCGGTAGTCGTGGCCACCCCGCTTGAGGTTCCAGATCTCATCGTCGCTCAGGTGCTCGACCATCTTGCGGGTCCGCGGGTCGCGGCCGAAGAAGTGCTCGCGCACGTACGCCCCGGACTCGGCCTTGTAGGTCTGGTAGTCACCGTCGGGCGTGATGTTCATCAGGTTGACCAGCGCGCCGTCGGTGTCGGCGGCCAGCAGCGGGTCCCACTCGCGACCCCACACGACCTTGATGACGTTCCAGCCGGCACCCCGGAAGAACGCCTCCAGCTCCTGCATGACCTTGCCGTTGCCGCGCACCGGGCCGTCGAGGCGCTGCAGGTTGCAGTTGATCACGAAGGTGAGGTTGTCGAGCTCCTCGCGGGCGGCCGCGCCGATCTGGCCGAGCGACTCGACCTCGTCCATCTCGCCGTCGCCGAGGAACGCCCAGACGTGCTGCTGGCTGGTGTCGGAGATGCCGCGGTGGTGCAGGTACCGGTTGAACCGGGCCTGGTAGATCGCGTTGAGCGGGCCGAGGCCCATGGAGACCGTCGGGAACTCCCAGAAGTCCGGCATCAGCCGCGGGTGCGGGTACGACGGCAGGCCGCCGCCCGGGTGCGACAGCTCCTGGCGGAACCCGTCGAGCTGGTCGGCCGACAGGCGGCCCTCCAGGAACGCCCGGGCGTAGATGCCGGGCGAGGCGTGGCCCTGGAAGTAGATCTGGTCGCCGCCGCCGGGGTGGTCCTTGCCGCGGAAGAAGTGGTTGAACCCGACCTCGTACAGGCTGGCCGCGGACGCGTACGTCGACATGTGCCCGCCGACGCCGATCTCGGGGCGCTGCGCCCGGTGGACCAGCATCGCGGCGTTCCACCGGATGTAGGCCCGGATGCGCCGCTCGACGAACTCGTCACCGGGGAACCACGGCTCCCGCTCCGGCGGGATGGTGTTGATGTAGTCGGTCGTGGTCAGCGGCGGCACACCGACCTGACGTTCCCGGGCGCGCTCGAGCAGGCGCAGCATGACGTACCGCGCGCGCTTGGCGCCCCGCTCGTCGACGACGCCGTCGAGGGATTCGACCCACTCGTTGGTCTCGTCCGGGTCGATGTCCGGCAACTGGCTGGGTAGGCCGTCGCTGATTACCGGGCGCTTGCGTTCGGTGGACACAGGCGTTCCTTAGGTTGTGTCTGGTAAGGCTCACCGACCATCCTGCACGGTGTCGCGGATTCCGTCACGCGGCTCAGCTGGACGAATTGGGACAATCAACACATGTACTCATCGGTAATAACGGTTCGGACAGGTTCGAGGCCCGCGGTGCGGGACATCACCGGGGAGGCCGCCGAGTTCGTGGCCGGGCGTGGGGACGGTCTTTTGCACGTTTTCGTCCCGCATGCGACCGCCGGGGTGGCGATCATCGAGACCGGCGCCGGGAGTGACGAGGATCTCCTCACCGCGGTCGACCACATCCTGCCCGCCGACGACCGCTGGCGGCACCGCCACGGCTCACCCGGGCACGGCCGGGACCATGTCCTGCCGGCGTTCGTCGCGCCGTCCGCCACCCTGCCGGTCATCGGGGGGAAGCTGGCCCTGGGTACCTGGCAGTCGATCTGCCTGGTCGACCCGAATGTCGACAACCCGACGCGGCAGGTGCGCTTCTCCTTCCTGCCGGGGTGAGCTTCCGGGAGGGGTGAGCCGGTGGATCGGGACAGGGACGGCCGGACTGGCACGGGTGACGTCGCTTCGGAGATGCTGTCCGTCGTGACCATGCCCCAAGATCTCGATGAGCGCTTCCGGGCGGTCCTCGGCGGGCTGGCTCCGGCGGACGAGAAACGCGACCCGGACGCACCCGTACACGACGGGACCGCCCTGACCGGTGCACAGGCCCGGGATCTGTTCGACGCGCAGCTCGCCAGCCGGCACCTCGACCTCGCCGCCCGCTGGCTGCGCAGCTTCGACCAGGGCTACTACACCATCGGCTCGGCCGGACACGAAGGGAACGCCGCGGTCGCGGCCGCGCTGCGCGCCAGCGACCCGGCGCTGCTGCACTACCGGTCCGGCGCGTTCTACTGCGCCCGCGCCGCCCAGGTGACCGGCAGTGACGCGATCCGCGACGTACTGCGGGGGATCGTCGCCTCGGCGAAGGAAACGATCGCCGGTGGCCGCCACAAGGTCTTCGGCAACGCCGACCTGCACGTGGTACCGACCACCTCGACCATCGGCTCGCACCTGCCCCGCGCCGTCGGCGTCGCCTACGCCGTCGAACGCGGCCGGCGGATCTCCCGGCTGGGCGGCCCGGCCACCGCCTGGCCCCGCGACGCGCTGGTGGTCTGCTCCTTCGGTGACGCCTCGGTCAACCACGCCAGTGCCCTCGCCGGCCTGAACACCGCCGGCTGGTCGGCGCACACCGGGCTGCCGCTGCCGCTGCTGTTCGTCTGCGAGGACAACGGCATCGGCATCAGCGTGCGCTCCCCGGCCGGCTGGGTGGCGCAGGTGCTGCGCGGCCGGCCCGGCCTGCGGTACTTCGCCGCCGACGGCTGCGACGTGGCCGCGGCGTACGACGCGGCCGTGGCGGCGGCGTCCTGGGTGCGCCGGCACCGGCGCCCCGCCGTGCTGCACCTGTCCATGGTGCGGCTGATGGGGCACGCCGGCGCGGACGCCGAACTGGCCTACCGCAGCCGGGCCGAGATCATGGCCGACCTCGACCGCGATCCGGTCCTCGTCACCGCGCGGTTGCTGGTGCGGGCCGGCCTCGCCAGCCCGGCCGAGCTGCTCGCCCGGTACGACGAGATCGGCTGGGCGGTGCGCCGGGCCGCCGAGGAGGTGCTCGCCGAGCCGAAGCTCGCCACCGCCGGCGAGGTGACCGCCCCGCTCGCGCCCCGGCGGCCGGTGCGTGTCGCCCGCGCCGTCGCCGAGGCCGCCACCCGGCTCGCCGCCCCCGCCGCCGAGGTCGCCGACCTGCCGGAGCCGGTCGAGGCGCCGGAGCCGGCCGAGGTCGCCGATCCGCCGGAGCCGGTCGAGGTCGCCGAGCCACCGGAGCCGGCCGACGGGCGGGAGCCGGAGCGGGCCGAGGCGCCGGAGCCGACGCGGGTCCGGGCGGTCACCATCGGGGCTGGCATGGCCAGCAGCGCCGCCCGTATCGGCGCCTTCGGCGGGCGGTTGCCGGAGGAAGCCGGCGGGCTCACCCTCGCCCAGACCATCAACGCGACGCTGACCGACGCGCTGCTGGCGTACCCGCAGATGGTCATCTTCGGTGAGGACGTCGCGGCCAAGGGCGGCGTGTACGGGGTGACGAAGGGGCTACGCGACCGGTTCGGGGTCGGCCGGGTCTTCGACACGCTGCTCGACGAGACGTCGATCCTGGGTCTCGGGCTCGGCGCGGGCCTCGGCGGCATGCTGCCGGTGCCCGAGATCCAATACCTGGCCTACCTGCACAACGCCGAGGACCAGTTGCGCGGCGAGGCCGCCACGATGCAGTTCTTCTCCCGCGGCGCGTACCGCAACCCGATGGTCGTCCGGATCGCCGGCCTGGCCTACCAGTCCGGCTTCGGTGGCCACTTCCACAACGACAACTCCGTCGCCGTGCTGCGCGACATCCCCGGCCTGGTCGTCGCCGTGCCGGCCCGGGCCGAGGACGCCGGGCCGCTGCTGCGCGCCTGCCTCGCGACCGCGGTCGTGGACGGCAGCGTGTGCGTGTTCCTGGAACCGATCGCCCTCTACCACACCCGCGACCTGCACGCCGACGGTGACGGGCAGTGGCTGGCCGACTACCTGCCGCCCGGGCGGTGGTCGGAGGCCCACGTACCGATCGGCCGGGCCCGGGTGTACCCACACGGCCCGACCCAGGACCTCACCATCATCACCTTCGGCAACGGGGTCCGGCTGTCACTGCGCGCCGCCGCGCGGCTGGCCGCCGAGGGAATCGGCAGCCGCGTCGTGGACCTGCGCTGGCTGTCGCCGTTGCCGATCGCCGACATCATCCGGGAATCCTCGGCCACCGGTCGGGTCCTGGTGGTCGACGAGACCCGCCGCAGCGGCGGGGTCGGCGAGGGGGTGCTCGCCGCGCTCGTCGACACCGGGTACGTAGGGGTGGCGCGCAGGGTCGCCGCAGTAGACTCGTTCATTCCGCTAGGCCCGGCCTCGGCGCAGGTGCTGGTATCCGAGGACCAGATCGTCCAGGCGGCGAGGTCGCTACTGGCGCGTTGATTTTTCTGTTCGTTCGGTGAGCCACTTGCGCCGGGCGCCCCAACTGTGTGGACTACGCGCTAACAGCGTCCACGACCGCGCCGGAGAAGTGGATACTGCTGCTTAGACGTGACAAGACAGGGAGGCACCAGACAGTGAACGCGACCGCGGGCCAGGCCGAGGTGAGGAGCCTGGCGGACCGGTTCGGGATCGAGCCGGGCATGGTCGTTATGGAGATGGGGTACGACGATGACGTCGACGAAGATCTCCGCGACGCGCTGATCGACCGGTGTGGCGAACTGGTGGACGAGGACACCGACGAGGTGGTTGACGCCGTGCTGCTGTGGTGGCGCGACGGCGACGGTGATCTCGTCGAGACGCTGATCGACGCCCTCGGCCCGCTGACCGACAACGGCGTGGTGTGGCTTCTCACGCCCAAGGCCGGGCGTGAGGGGCACGTCGAGCCCAGCGAGATCAACGAGTCGGCGCCGACCGCTGGACTGCAGCAGACGTCCACGGTCAACGCCGGCCGGGACTGGACGGCGGCTCGCCTGGTCGTCCCGAGGGGTGCCCGGGCCAAGCAGCGCTGACGTCCCCGCCTTTTTCGGAGCTTTCGGGCCTTCGCGGACCGCCGGCCAGCCATAGCCGGCGGCCCGTCCTGGCGCTGGTCCGCGATGGCCGGCGGCCCGTCCTGGTGCCGGCGCCCGTATCCTCTAGGCGACCGTGTCCGATGCCCGGTCACTGGAAGCTGTCCGCCCGCTGGTGGCGACGCTCCGGTGGCCGGCCGGCATTCCGGCGACCGTAGGAGAAGACATGCCGCTCGAGGTGGGTGCGCAGGCACCCGACTTCGTCCTCAAGGACCAGAACAACCAGGACGTCCGGCTCGCGGACTTCCGAGGTAGCAAGAACGTCCTCCTGGTCTTCTACCCGCTCGCGTTCACCGGCGTCTGCCAGGGTGAACTCTGCCAGGTGCGGGACAACATCGGTGACTTCCAGAGCGACAGCGTCCAGGTACTGGCGATCAGCGTGGACTCGGTCTTCGCCCACAAGATCTGGGCCGAGCGGGAGGGCTTCGAGTTCCCGCTGCTGTCGGACTTCTGGCCGCACGGCGAGGTGGCGCACGCGTACGGCGTGTTCAACCGGGACAAGGGCTTCGCCAACCGGGGTACGTTCGTGATCGACCGTGACGGAATTATCCGTTATGCCGAGATGAACGAGCCCGGCGAGCCTCGCGACCAGGGCGCGTGGCGCAAGGTGCTCGCCGAGCTCGCCTGACGCTGCACGCCTCCCCGAGGCGCGACTTTCCCGTGATCGGGGAGACTTTGTGGGGTCATGGCCCCACGGACTCTCCCTGATCACGGTGGGGCGGTGCGGCGGGAGCCGCGCGGCGTTGGTGCTGGGTGTGGCGCGGGGAACGGGGCGGGGCGGTGTGCCGGTGGAGCAGCGCGGCGCGGAGGCGGTATCCTCGCGCGGCAAGGTAAGCTAACCGCCGATTCCGGGTGCGTAGCTCAGTGGAAGAGCATCCGCCTTACAAGCGGAGGGTCGCTGGTTCGAACCCAGCCGCGCCCACACCGGATGACCTGGGTGTCTGCCCAGGTCATCGTGCTTTATCCCGATCTTCGCCGCTGCGTTCCGTCGACCGTGGATGCACCCGGCCAGTTGTGGCTCGCCAACCGCCGGGGGACGCCGGGTGCGAGTGGCTGTCTGGGAATCAGGTGTGGGGGAGGCGCTGCGCTGGATGGTGAACACTCGGCGCGTATGCCCGCTCCAGGTCAACGCTCGCCGTGGCATGTCGGGCGATGCGGCCGGTGAGCTGCTGCTGCGGGCGAAGGGTGGTGCGCTGGCTGCTGCCGAATGCGCCTGGTGTACCGATGAACCCCCGTTGTCCCTGCCTGCCGCAGGCCTGATCGCCATCGGAGCTCGACGCGCGTAGCGTCCCCTGCCCCGCTGCCATCCCGATGCTCCAGTTGCCGGCACGTGAGCGGATGCGGAGCCCTCCGCGAGGCGTGCGTGACGCGAGGTCATGCCGGCATCGGTACCGTCGATTATGAGTCTTACATCCCACTAATGATGGTTAGTTACCTTTTATGGCACTTACCGCCTAAGCTGCCGTTGTGCTGCAGTCGCTGGACCGTTGGGTCGTGAAGGCCGTGACCGGTGCCATGGCCCTGGACCGGTGGGCGGTGGAGGCCGTGACCAGGCCGATCACCGACGATGTCCTGCCCGCGGTCGACCGGGCCGTCCAGCGGGGGCGGCGGCTGCTGTCGGCCCGTCGGCGGGGCCGTCGCTGGTAGCGCGCCGGGTCTCCGGTAGTACGCCGGGATCTCGGGTGGCGCGCCGGATCTCCGGTCGGGCGCCGGATCTTCGGGCGGATAACGGCATCCGTGCGCAGACGACGCCAGTTAGATAGACCCGTATCATTCGGGCATGGGAGCTATCCGGCTGTGGCACCTCATGCTGATTCTGGTCATCGTGATGATTCTGGGTGCCGGTATCGGTGCGGCGCTCTGGTCGGTCAGTCGGCACCACGACCAGACCTAGCACGACCGCCCTCCCAGTTGCGGACCGGCGGTTACGGTCATCCGCGTAACACCCGAAATGCCATTGCGCTCCTTACCGTCCGAGGCCTTGGCCGCTTGCCTGTACCCGTACGGCAGGTGATGATCTTTCGATGGTGGTCTCTGGGGGCGAGTTGACCTACGCCCGACTGCGCCGGGCCGCGCTGGGCACCGCGCTGGTCTTCGCCGTGAGCGGTGTGCTCCTCGGCACCTGGGTGTCCCGGATCCCGGCGATCCGCGACCGGCTGCACGCCAGCCCGGCCGAACTGGGCCTGGTGCTGCTCGCCCCGGGCCTGGGTTCGCTGGTCTCCATGCCGGCGACCGGCTGGCTGTGCCGCCGCCTGGGCAGCCGTACGGCGGTCGCGGTCACCGCCCTGCCCTGCTGCGCGGTGGTCTTCGCGCTCGCGGTCGCGCCGTCGCTGTACACCCTGGGCGCGGTCCTGTTCGTGTGGGGCATGTTCTTCGGCGCGTGGGACGTGTCGATGAACGTGCAGGGCAGCGCCGTCGAGCAGCGCGCCGGCCGGGAGTGGATGCCCCGCTACCACGCCTGCTGGAGCGTCGGCGGGATCGTCGGCGCCGCGCTGGGCGGGCTGGCCGCGCGCGCCGGCATCCCGGTGCCCGTGCACTTCGGTCTGGTCACGGTCGTCGGTGCGCTGCTAGTACTGGGTGCCCTGCGGGTGCACATCCCGGACCGGGAGACCGCGCGGCAGCCCGCGACCGGTAGGCGGGCGGCGTGGTCGCGGGTGGTGACGCGCCGGCTGGTCATCATCGGCACGATCACGCTGTGCGCCGTGGTCATCGAGGGGGCGGCGGCGGACTGGCTCGCGCTGTACCTGGTCGACGAGCGGCACACCGGCGACTCGCTCGGCGCCGCCGGGTACGCGGTCTTCTCCGGCGCCATGGCGGCCGGGCGGTTCGCCGGTACGCCGATCACACGCCGGTTGAGCCGTCACGGCGCGGCACGCGTGGGCGGTCTGACGATCGCGGCCGGCGTGGCGCTGACCGTTCTGGGCCCGTGGACCCCGCTGGCGTTCGTGGGGGCGACGGCCTGGGCGCTCGGGGTCTGCCTGATCTTCCCGGCCACGATCAGCGCCGCCGGCGAGTCGCCCGACCGCCCGACCGACGCCATCGCCGCCGTCTCCACCGTCGGGTACGCGGGCATCCTCATCGGGCCTCCGCTCATCGGCTTCCTCGCCGACCACGCCGGCCTCGGCCGGGCCCTCCTCGTCCTGATCGTCCTGGCCGCCGCCATCAGCGTCCTCGCGCCGCAGCTGCGCCCCCGCACCGGTGACGTTTGATCGATGCCGGCCACGGGGAGTAGCCGTAGGGTGACGACGCCGAGCGCCCGGACGCCCGCCCGCACTACCCTGACCGTCATCGGGCTGGTGCTGCTCACCGCCCTGGGCCTGTTCCTGGTGTACGAGACCCGCCGGGTGCTCACCTGGATCGTCATTGCCGGGTTCTTCGCCACCGCGCTGCACCCCCTGGTCACCTGGGTGGAGCGCCGTGCCTCCTGGTGCCGGCGGTGGCTGTCGACGCTGCTGGTCTTCGTCCTGGTGTTTCTGATCCTCGGGGGGCTCGTGGCCCTGTTCGTGACACCGCTGGTCAGGGAGGCCGGCCAGTTCGTCGACGAGCTGCCGCGCATGATCCACGAGGCTCGCGCCGGCCGGGGGCCGCTCGGCGGCCTGATCGACCGGTTCCACCTGCGCCAGTACGCCGAGCAGCACAGCGGTCAGCTCCGTGAGTACCTGTCCGGGCTGGGCGCGCCCACGCTGGCGTTCCTGCGCGGGGCGGCCACCACCGTGGTCGGTGTCATCACCGTCTTCGTGCTCTCGTACCTGATGGTGCTGGAGGGGCCGAGGGTGGTGAACGGGTTCCTCTCGCTGTTCGACCCGCCGCGCGCCGAGCGCATCCACCGCGTCGGCCGCGACTGCGCCCGTACGGTCACCGGGTACATCAGCGGCAACCTGCTGATCAGCGTGATCTGCGGGGTACTGACCTACGCGGTGCTGGCGGTGCTGCGGGTGCCCTTCGCCGGGCTGATCGCGCTGTTCGTGGCCATCGCCGACCTGATTCCGCTGGTCGGCGCGACGCTCGGCGCGGTGGTCGCGGCGCTCGCGGGGTTCATCCACTCGCTGACCGCCGGCATCGTCGTCGTCGTGTTCTTCGTCGTCTACCAGCAGGTGGAGAACCATCTGCTGCAGCCGGTGATCCTGTCCCGCACGGTGCAGCTCGATCCGTTGACGGTACTGGTCAGCATCCTGATCGCCACCGAACTGGCCGGCATCCTGGGTGCCCTGCTCGCGATCCCGGTCGCCGGCATGATCCAGATCATCGCCCGGGACGTGTGGGCGCAACGGCGGGCCAGGCGGACCGCGCGGGCGGTGGCGGCCGACGAGGTACGGGCGGTGCCGACCCACGACGTACGGACGGCGGCCGGCGACGCACGGGCGGCTGATCCGCCCGAGCGTCCCTGAGGCCCCGGGCGGCGCCGGAGCCTGGCCGGCGATCGCCGTCATCCGATCGGCTATCTCCTGGTGGCGCGGGGTGCGCGGTCGCTCACAGTCCCGGCCAGCGACATTCTCCGCGGTCTAGAGTGGGGCGGATCGCCGTGGCGGGCATATCGAGCGTCACCGGTATCGCCGCTAGATCGTTTACCGGTGGGGAACACACTCCAGCGGCACCGCGCATCCGACGCGGAGGCGTCCACCGGATGCCGCCGCTCATACATGTGTGAACCGGGACGACGGCCGCCGAGGGCGGTATGACCCGACCGGAGTCCGGAGGGCACGGCTGCCGGGCAGGGGAGGGAGCGCACGGAGATGGAGGAGCTGCCGATCGGGCGCCGTGTGGCGTACTGGCGTGGGCGACGCAAGATGTCGCAGCAGGTGTTCGCCGACCGGCTGGGCAAATCCAAGAGCTGGGTGGACAAGGTGGAGCGGGGGGTCCGCCGGCTCGACAAGTTCTCCGTGGTCTACGAGATCGCCGACGTCCTCCAGGTGGACGTGCAGCTGCTGCTCGGCAAGGAGCCGGAGCGGCGCCCGGACGGCGTCAGCGGTGTCGACCAGGTCGAGGTCGAGGAGATCCGGGCCGCGCTGGAGCGCTACGACCAGATCAGCGCGTTCTTCCACGCGCCGTCCGAGCCGCCGCCGCTGGCCCAGATGCACAAGGCCGTCAACCACGCCTGGCTGACCTACCAGCACGCCAAGTGCGGCATGCTCACCCGCGCGCTGCCCAAGCTGCTGCGCGACGCCCAGGCGGCCGACACCGCGTACGCCGGTACCGAGGAGGCTCGTACCGCCGCCCACCTGCTGGCGCAGGTATACCAGCTCGCCTCCTCGACCCTGCGCAAGCTCGGCGAGCACGAGCTGTCGTGGCTCGCGGCCGACCGGGCCATCGCCGCCGCGCAGCGCTCGGGCGACCCGCTGCTCGCCGGGGTCGCCACCTACCGGGTCGCGCTGTCGCTGCTGGCGCTCGGCCGGGCCCGCCCGGCGTTGGAGGTCAATGTCAACGTCGCCAACCGGCTAGCCCCGGGCTCCGACGGCAAGCCCGCCACGCCGGAGCGGCTGTCGGTGTACGGGATGCTGCTGCTCCAGGGCGCCATCGCCGCCGCGCGGATCGGTGACACCGCATCCGTACGGGACCTGCTCGCCGGCGCCGACGAGGCGGCCCGCGCGCTGGGCGGCGACCACAACCACTACTGGACCTCGTTCGGTCCGACCAACGTGCAGCTGCACCGGGCGGCCGCCGCCGTCGAACTGGGTGAGGGCAAGCTCGCGGTCGAGACCCACCGCCGCATCGACCGGTACGGCTTCGGCGCCCTGCTGCCCGAGCGGCGGGCGCACCACTTTCTCGACCTCGCCCGCGGGTACGCCCAGATCGGCGACGTGGACGGGGCCGGCGAGATGCTGCTGGAGGGTGACCGGCTCGCCCCGTCGGAGATCCGCTGCCGGCCGATCGCCCGCGAGGTGCTGACCGACGTGCTGCGCCGCAGCCGGGGTACGCCGCCGGCGCCCCTCGCGGAGCTGGCCGAGAACATGGGGGTGGCGGCGTAGCCGGGGCGCCGGTGGTCGCACCGCGCTGACCGGTAACCGTCAGTGGGGTAGCGTCTCGCCCGTGACCGTCGCCCAGCCGCCCACCGTGACCGACGTCGTAGCCGTCCTCGAGGAGCGCTACCCACCGGCCTGGGCGGAGGACTGGGACCGCGTCGGCCTCGTCCTCGGCGAGCCCGAAGCGCCGGTGCGGCGGGTCCTGTGCGTCGTCGACTGCGTGCCCGAGACGGTCGAGGAGGCCGTCGCGGGCGGCGCCGACCTGATCGTGGCGCACCATCCGCTGCTGTTGCGTGGGGTGTCGTCGATCGCGCCCACCACGTACAAAGGTCGCCTGATCCACCGGCTCATCCGCGCCGGGATCGCGCTGTACACCGCACACACCAATGCCGACGTCGCCAACCCCGGCGTCTCCGACGCCCTCGCCGCGCGCCTGGGACTGGTCGACCTGCGGCCCCTGCGCCCGGCGTCGGGCGTCGCGGCCGGCGCCGGGCGCGGTACCGGACGGATCGGCCGGTTGCCGCAGCCGGTCACGCTGGCCGAGCTGACCGACCTCGCGGCGCGGGCGCTGCCGGCGACCGCGTGGGGGGTGCGGGCCGCCGGAGTGCCGGGGCGCAAGATAGCAACCGTGGCGGTGTGCGGTGGTGCGGGCGACGGTTTCCTCGCCGATGCCGTCGCGGCCGGTGTGGACGCCTACCTGACCGCCGACCTGCGCCACCATCCTGCCAGCGAGTTCCTGTCCGAGGGCGGGCCGGCCCTGCTCGACGCCGCCCACTGGGCCACCGAACGGCCGTGGCTCGACGACGTCGCCGGCCACCTGCGCGGCGCGCTCGGTGTCGACACGGTCGTCTCCGACCTCGACACCGATCCGTGGACGTTGCACGCTGGCTCTCCCACCATCACCACGGCGCAGCGCGAGGACCGCGACTTGCGAGGATCGCAGTCGCACGCAGCTGACACCGCGCGCGGACCGCAGACGACACCCGAGGAGCTCCGCCGATGAAGGCCGACCCGCAAGCCCAGCGCCGCCTGCTCGACCTGCAGACGATCGACACGACGCTGGCGCAGCTGGCGCACAAGCGCAAGACCCTGCCGGAGTACGCGGAGCTGGATCGGCTGGCGCGGGACCTGTCCGCGTTGGAGGACGAGCGGGTACGCGTCCAGGTCGGCGTGGACGACCTCGACCGCGACATCGCCCGGCTGGAGAAGGACGTCGACCAGGTACGCGCGCGGGCGGCCAAGGACCAGACCCGGCTGGACGCCGGCACCGGCCCGGCGCGGGAGCTGGAGGCGTTGCAGCACGAGCTGGGCACGCTGGCCCGCCGGCAGGGCGAGCTGGAGGACGCCGAGCTGGAGCTGATGGAGCAGCGCGAGTCCGCCCAGGGCACCCTGGACGAGATCGACCAGCGCCTGATCGCGCTGCGCCAGCAGCGCGACGAGGTCGAGCGGCGCCGCGACGAGGCGCTGTCGGAGATCACGCGGGACGAGGAGTTCCGCCGCTCCGGCCGGGCGCCGCTCTCGTCCGACCTGCCGGCCGACCTGGTGGCGCTGTACGAGCGGATCCGGGAACAGAGCGGTATCGGCGCCGCGCTGCTGCGCGCCGGCCGCTGTGGCGCCTGCCGGCTGGAACTGTTCGGCAGCGAACTGTCCCGGGTGAAGACGGCCCCGGCGGACGAGGTCGTACGGTGCGAGGAGTGCGGACGCATCATGGTCCGTACCGAGGAGTCCGGTCTGTGAAGCTCGTTGTCGAAGCCGACGGGGGCTCGCGGGGCAACCCGGGCACCGCCGGGTACGGCGCCGTCGTCCTTGACCCGGACACCGGCGAGGTGCTGGCACAGCGGCTCGGAGCGCTGGGCGTCACCACCAACAACATCGCCGAGTACCAGGGGCTGATCGCCGGCCTGGCGGCCGCGGCCGAACTGGGCGCGGACTCGGTCGAGGTCCGGATGGACTCCAAACTCGTCGTGGAGCAGATGTCGGGCCGGTGGCAGATCAAGCATCCGGGGCTGCGTCCGCTCGCCGCGCAGGCGGCCGACCTGGTCCGCCGGTTCCGGTCGGTGACGTTCACCTGGATCCCGCGGGAGCGCAACAAGCGGGCCGACGCGCTGGCCAACGCCGCGATGGACGGCCGGCCCGCGCCAGCGGATCCCGCTCCCGTGGCCGCCGCCACCGCGCCGGCGGCCACGGAACCGACGAGCAGCACGAACCGCGCGGCCGCCGCGCCGGCCGGCACCGGGTCCTGGGTGCCGCCGACCGGACCGGCCACCCGGCTGATCCTGGTCCGCCACGGTGAGACCGAGTACACCGTGCGCCGGCTGTACTCGGGCCGGGGTGAGGCGGCGCTGACCCCCCACGGCCTCGCCCAGGCGCGGGCGGCGGCGCAGCGGGTGGCGGCACAGCCGGTCGCCGCCGTCGTCACCTCGCCGCTGAGTCGGTGTACCCGCACCGCCGAACTGGTCGCGCAGGCGGCCGGGGGCGTGCCGGTGCGCACCGACGCCGACCTGGTGGAGTGCGACTTCGGTGCCTGGGAGGGGCTGAGCTTCGCGCAGGTGAGCGAGCGCTGGCCGGACGAGATGCGGGAATGGCTGGCGTCGCCGGCTCATCCGCCGCCCGGCGGCGAGTCGTTCGACGAGGTGGCGCGGCGGGTGAGCCGGGCGGTGGAGCGGCTGCGCGCGGAGTACCCCGGCGGCCGGGTCGTCGTGGTCAGCCACGTGTCGCCGATCAAACTGGTGCTGCGGGACGCGCTCGCCGCCGGCCCGGCCTTCCTGCACCGCTGCTATCTCGACCCGGCCGGTTTGTCCACCGTGGACTTCTGGCCGGACGGCGGGATCGCGGTGCGCGGCGTCAACGAGACGGGCCACCTGCCGGGGATCGCGTGACGTCGGATGGTGACGAGCATGACCGGCCACGCCGGGCTGGGCTGCTGCCGCCCGGACGGTGACCGCGGCCCCTGGGAGCGCTGGGTACGCGACACGGTCGCCGATGCCGGCTGGGCGGTGGTCGCGGTCAGCGGCGAGACGCCGTACGCGTTCACGATCGGCCTCTGGCACTCGTACGGGCTGCCCGAGGTGGCCATGTTCGGCCTGCGCGGGCAGGACATGCAGATCTGGTTGAACAACTGCGGCCGGATCCTGCGGGACAGCCGGCCCCCGATCGCCGACGGGACGCCGTTCGGCGGTGTCCTCGACCGTTTCCCGGTACAACTGCGCGCGGTCGACCCGTCCTGGTACCGGCCGCTGTTCGGCGCCATGGGCGGCTACTACGGCTCGTTCGACGTCCCGGTGCGGCAGCTCGTCTGGCCGGACCGGGACGGGATCTGGCCGTGGCACGACGCGGCCACCGTGAGCTGCCGGGAGCGCCAGCCGCGGGCGTGGGTACCGGTGGACCGGCACGCCGAGGGTGGTTGGCGGCTGGTCGGGGAGCTGTCGGCGGACTGGCCCTTCCCGTCCCTGGAACCGGACACCACCGTCATGGTCTCGGCCGAGGTGGTCGCCGGGGAACTGCCGATCGTGGCGGTCACCCACGACGCCGACGGCGGGTGGGACTTCCTCGACCCGCGCGGGTACGCCGACGAGGCGGCCGGCCGGGTCCACTTCGGCGCGCTGTACCAGGCACAGCCCTGGCTGGTCCGGTTCGCCGACCTGGCCCCCGACAGCCAGGCGTGGTTGGACGGGGACGGCGAGTGGCACGTCCGCCGCTTCAGTGAGGCGGTCGAGCCGGCCGCCTCGTGACCTGTGGCCGGCCGCCGCCTCACGACCCCGGGTGCGGGGCAGGCGGCAGCGTCGCCAGGTCGGGTGGCTCGTCGGGCCAGACGAGCAGGACGCGGCACGGCGCGTGGTCGACGACGAAGCGGGTCGGCGGGGCGAGGCTGGCCGGGCCGAGCCGGGAATGGTCGCCGTCGCGGGCCAGGACGAGCAGGTCCGCCCCGGCGCACGCGGCGATCACCGCCTGTTCGGGGCGGCCGCGAAGCGCCTTACGTACGCATGGCCGGCCGAGTCGGCGTTCGGCGGCGTGGAACAGCGCCTCCTCCGCCTCCGCGATGGCTCGTTCGAGCACGACCTCCGGATCCGAGGTGTGCCGCCACCGTCCGAGCAGCCCCAGCCGGGCGCCGTGCATGGCCGCGTCCAATGCCGGATCCGACGCGTGCACCAGTGTGACGGGACCCCTCGCCGAGTCCCGGGCCGCGTCGACGCATGCCTCCCACGTGCCCTCCGCGATCCAGACGACGGTCCTCATGGTCCCCCCGATCTGTCGTGTCTGACCGGCACAATCGCCAGTGTGCCGCCGGCCGGGCGTCAGCGCGGCGTAAGCGGTAACGGGAGTGGTCCCCAGAGCCGCAGACCGGTCCAGAGCGCGGCCACCGCAACGACGAGGCAGGCCGGTACGGTGAGCAGCCCCAACCGCAGGAACTCGGCCGTCGACGGCGGCGCGTCCCGGGCGTGCAGGACCTGGCGCCACAGCAGGGTGGCCAGCGATCCCACGTACGTGAGGTTCGGCCCGACGTTCACTCCGATGAGCGTGGCGAGCACCAGGGCGGGGGAGTGCGTCACGAGCGGCACCAGCATCAGCGTGGCCGGGAGGTTGTTGAGCAGGTTGGCCAGCAGCGCGGCCAGCGCGGCCATCGCGAGCAGCCCGAGCAGGTCGCCGTGGGCCGGGGTGACGTGCGCGACGGCCGCGCCCAGGCCGCTGCGGCGGACCGCGAGCACCACGACGCCGAGCGCCAGCACGAACGCCAGGAACGCCGGGTTGGCCGCCTGTACCAGTTCGCCGGCGCGGCCGACGGCGGTCCTGGCGCCGCGCCGCGCCGCCAGGGCGAGCGCGCCGACTGCCGCCACGATCGCGGGGTGCACGCCGAGCGGTTCGAGGACGACGAAGCCGGCGAGCACCGCCGCCAGGACGGTCAGCGCGAACGCGGGGGTGGCGACGGAGGCGGGAGCCACCGGGTGTACCGGGGTGGCGAGGTCGGCGGCGAAGAACCGGCGGAACACCAGGTACTCCACCGCGATGGCGGCCAGCCACGGCGCGGCCATCAGCGCGGCGAACCGGCCGAACGACAGCCCGCTCGCGGCGAACGCCAGCAGGTTCGTCAGATTGGATACCGGGAGCAGCAGCGACGCCGAGTTCGCCAGGTGCGTGCAGGCGTACACGTGCGGGCGCGGCCGGCCGCCCACAGCGGCGGCCGTGGCGAACACGACCGGGGTGAACAGCACGACCGTCGCGTCGAGACTGAGCACCGCGGTGACGAAGGCGGCGACGACGAACACGACGCCGAGCAGCCGCCGGGGCGAGCCGCGACTGAGCCGGGCGGCGAGCGTACCGGCGTAGCGGAACACGCCCTCGGTGTCGCAGAGGTGGGCCAGGACCAGGATCGCGGCAAGAAACCCGACCGTCGGGGCGAGCGCGGCCAGTTCCGCGACGGCCGCGTCCCAGGGCACCAGGTGCAACCCGAGGACGAGCGCGGCCGCGGGTACGGCGGCGACCGCCTCGGGCAGGCCGAAGGGCCGGGCCACCGCGAAGCCGAGCACGGCGAGCAGGATGAGAAGGGCGACGGTCGCGACGAACGCCATCTACATCGACGACCGTTGGGCGCACCGGTGCGGCCGCTGGGCGCACGGCAGCGTGCCGCGCTGTCGCGGTTCGGCGTGGCTCTGGTTACCTCCGCCACACCGCCGGTACGTCAGGAGGATCACTGTGACATCCCTTCATAACGAGCCGGTACCAGCGAACCGACGCGAGCGTAGCCCGCTCAACTGGCTGCTGCTCGTACCTGTCGTGGTGCCGTTGCTCGTACCATTGTTCAACGCCGACGGACCCCGGCTGTTCGGGCTCCCGCGCTTCTACTGGCTCCAGCTCGCCTTCATCATCGTCGGCGTGACCACCACCACGCTGGTCTACCGGACCACGAAGCGGCGGGGGTGAGCGTCGATGTGGAAAGACCATCTCACCGAGATCGTCATCTTCACGGTCCTGTTCCTGGCCGTCAGCGCCCTGGGCTTCGTCGCGGCCCGGTGGCGGCGCCCGGACACCCTCGCCCACCTCGACGAGTGGGGCCTGGGCGGGCGCAGCTTCGGTTCCTGGATCACCTGGTTCCTCATCGGTGGTGACCTGTACACCGCGTACACCTTCGTGGCCGTACCCGCGCTGCTGTTCGGTGCTGGCGCGATGGGCTTCTTCGCGGTCCCGTACACGATCATCGTCTATCCGATGGTGTTCCTGGTGCTGCTGCGCCTGTGGTCGGTGTCGCACCGGCACGGCTTCGTCACGCCGGCCGACTTCGTCCGGGCCCGGTTCGGCTCGCCGACCCTGGCGCTGGTCGTCGCGATCACCGGCATCGTCGCCACGATGCCGTACATCGCGCTGCAGCTCGTCGGCATCGAGGCGGTCCTGAAGACGATGGGCGTGACCGGCGACAGCCTGCTCGCCCGGCACCTGCCGATCATCATCGCGTTCGCGATCCTCGCCGCCTACACCTACCAGTCGGGCCTGCGGGCGCCGGCGCTGATCGCGTTCATCAAGGACACCCTGATCTACCTCGTCATCATCGTCGCCGTGCTGTACATCCCGGCCAAGCTCGGCGGCTGGGACGCGGTGTTCGGGGCGGCGCAGGCCAAGTTCGACAAGACACCGGCGGCGACCGACGGCATCCTGCTGAACTCGGCCAACCAGTGGCAGTACGTCACGCTCGCGCTGGGGTCGGCGCTCGCGCTGTTCCTGTACCCGCACAGCGTGACCGGCGTGCTGGCCAGCCGGAACCGTGGCGTGATCAAGCGGAACATGTCGGCGCTGCCGGCGTACTCGCTGCTGCTCGGTCTGATCGCGCTGCTGGGCTACATGGCGATCGCCGCGGGCATCAAGCCGCTCGCCGGCGCCACGCAGGGCACGGTCGACAGCAACACGGTCGTGCCGCTGCTGTTCCAGAAGATGTTCCCGGGGTGGTTCGCCGGTATCGCGTTCGCGGCCGTCGGCATCGGCGCGCTGGTCCCGGCGGCGATCATGTCGATCGCGGCGGCGAACCTGTTCACCCGCAACGTCTACAAGGAGTACCTGCGCCCGGGTGCCACGCCCGCACAGGAGGCTCAGGTCAGCAAGGTGACCTCGCTGGTGGTGAAGGTGGGCGCGCTGGCGTTCATCATCTTCCTCGACCCGCAGTTCTCCATCGACCTGCAGCTCATCGGTGGCGTCATCATCCTGCAGACGCTGCCGGCGGTGGCGCTCGGCCTGTACACCCGCTGGTTCCACCGCGGCGCGCTGATCGCCGGGTGGGCGGCGGGCATGGCCGCCGGGTTCTGGATGCTGTGGCTGACGCCGAACCTCGCCACGAAGCGGGAGCACTTCGGCGGGTCGGCGTTCGCCCTGAGCCACCTCGGCATCGACACCAAGGTGACGGTGTACACCGGGTTCCTCGCGGTGTTGATCAACCTGGTGGTGGCGGTACTCGGGACGCTGGTGCTGCGGGCGCTGAAGACGCCCGACGGCGTCGACGCCACCGTCGAGGACGACTACCACGTCGACGAGGGCGACCCCCGGGTCAAGCCGGGCAGCGAGCAGTACCCGGAGCCGGCGACCGCGTAGCCACTCGGCCGTGTAGCCACTCGGCCGTGTAGCCACTCGGCCGCCCGGCCACTTGACGGCCGGCCTTCCCTTATCGATTATCGGCATATCGTTTTTCGATAAGGGAAGGCCGGCGTCATGAGTCTGTCGGAACGCCTCCGCCGTCCGGACTGGCTGGCGGAGATGCAGGCGGTACTGGTGACCGGGCTCGTGCTCGTCGGGGTGGGTGTGGTCGTCGCCGCCGTGTCCCTCGTGCGGCGCGACCCCATCCCGGTGGACCTGCCCAGCGAGGGGATCGTGCGCCCCGACCTGTCCGGCGTCCGGCCGAACGTCCGACTCGGCGACGGCGGGACCGTCCAGGTTCTCGTGGACCACCCCACGAGCGCGCAGGTGGCCTGGTATCTGGCCGGCTCCGCGCCGGTGTTCCTGGTCGTCGCGTACACGCTGGTGACGCTGCTGCGGATCGTGCGTACCGCGCGCCGGGGCGACCCGTTCGCCGCCGTGAACGTGCGCCGGTTGCGGGTCCTGGGCCTGGTGGTGCTGGTTGGCGGAGTGGCGGACACGGTCACCGGTGCGGTCAGCGCATTCGCGCTCGGCAGCAGCGTCGCGCCCGGTGTGGCGCCCGGGGCCACCATCGAGCTGTCCGGATGGTGGTACCTGGTGGGGTTCGGGTTCCTCGCGATCGCCGAGGTGGTCAGTCGTGGCCGGACGATGCGGGCCGAACTGGACGAGGTGATCTAGTGCCGCCGGAGGAGGAGCACCGGGTCGAGGTGCACCTCGACCGGCTGGTCGCCGAGCGGGGGATGACCCTGACCGAGCTGGCCGACCGGGTCGGCATCACCCTGGCCAACCTGTCGGTGCTGAAGAACGGCCGGGCCCGCGCGATCCGGTTCTCCACCCTGACCGCGCTCTGCGATGCGCTGGACTGCCAACCCGGGGACCTGTTCACCATCCGGCCGGGCGCCGCGGCGCGGACGCCGTGACGCTACCGCGCGCCGTGGCGCTACCGTGCGGCGTGGCGCTACCGTGCGAACGCCTTGACGAGCAGGACCAGGCCGACGGCGCCGGCGAAGACGACGATGACCGCGCGCAGGACCGGCGCCGGCAGCCGGCGGGCCACCCGGGCGCCGACGTACCCGCCGGTCACCGTCGCCGGCGCGAGCAGCGCCACGTCCGCCCAGTCGACCGGGCCGAACGCGGCGAACACCAGCAGCGTGATGAGGCCGACGAGCGCCGACAGCGCGTTCTTCAGGGCGCTGATGCGCGCCAGGTTCGTGGCGAGCACCAGCCCCAGCGCCGCGACCAGCATGACGCCCAGCGCCGCGCCGAAGTACCCGCCGTACACCGACCCGAGGAAGACCATGCCGTGCAGGGACAGCGTCCGGCGGCGCGGCGACATGTCGTGCGGATGCCCGACCAGGCCACGCAGCCGGGTCTGGAACGCGAGCACCGCGGCCGCGCCGAGGACGAGAAACGGTACGACCAGGTCGAACGCGCTCGCCGGCGTGGCGAGCAGCAGGGCGCAGCCGGCGGCCGTACCCGCGACCGCGGTCGGTAGGAGGGCCAGCAGTCGGCGGCGACCGTGCGGACCGTCCTCGGCGGCGAGGTCGGCGAGGTCGTGCCGGCTGCCGACGACGCTGCCGACGTACCCGGGGAAGACGGCGATCGAGTTCGTCACGTTGGCCGCGACCGCCGGCAGTCCGGTGGCCAGCAGCGCCGGGAACGTCACCAGCGAACCACCGCCGGCGATGGCGTTGACGGTACCGGCGGCGAGGCCGGCGGCCAGCAGGAGCGCGATGTGAGCGGCAGTCATGGTGCCGCCAGGCTAGCGGCTATTCATGAACCTGAACACTTTGTGCCGGTATGAACCGCCACACGCGGCCTGATCATGGGTAACGGCGGCGGGTCGGGGGTGGTTAGTACCATTGACGGTGCGACGGACGAGTCGACCGGGCGGTCGCGTCAGCGTGGCTTCGCAGCCGCGCTGCCGAGGAACGTCCGGGCTCCACAGGGCAGGGTGGTTGCTAACGGCAACCCGGGGCGACCCGCGGGACAGTGCCACAGAAAACAGACCGCCTCGCGCCCCACGGCGTCGAGGTAAGGGTGAAACGGTGGGGTAAGAGCCCACCAGCACCCCGGGTGACCGGGGTGGCTAGGTAAACCCCACCCGGAGCAAGGCCAAGAGGGCCGCCACCCGCAACGGTGGTGGCCTGCGCAGGCGCTTGAGGACGGCCCGTCCGATGCCTGCGGGTAGGCTGCTAGAGCCTGTCGGCGACGGCAGGCCGAGATGGATGGCCGCCGGCCCGCCGCAAGGCGGGTCCACAGAACCCGGCGTACAGGTCGACTCGTCCGTCGCCCCCCTGGCCGGCGCCGCTCTGCCAGACTCCCCTCCGTGATCGAAGTAGATGCGGCCGATGTCGTGCGGAGGCACGTGGAGGCCTTCAACGCCCGCGACCTTGATGGCCTGATGGCTGGTTTCACGGAGAATGCCTTGTGGGTCACCGGCACCAGTGTGGCCCGAGGGCACAGTGAGCTGGTCGAACTCTTCGCTGGTGCGATGGAAGGCCTGCTGCCGACGTTGGCGATCCGGAACTTGCTTGCCGAGAGCGACCGGGCCGCGTGTGAAATGACCGAGAGGCTGACGTGGGACGGTGAGGAGCGGACGTTCTCCATCGCGGGGTTCTACCAGGTGCGCGACGGGCGCATCGCGTCGGCGAAGATCTACCGCGAGGGCAACGCCGAGATCGGCTGAGGAGTGCGGCTGCCGTCGGGTCCGGGTGTCTTGGCGCTGTCGTTCCCGGGCAATCACCGTAGCAACGGTGCGGCCGGCCGTCCGGCGCGTGCGTGGCGGGCCGGAGGTCCAGAGCGCGCCGCGCCGCGCCGGCACGGTCCCGCCGCGCTTGCGCGGCGCGTTTGAGTCATCAAAGGCGAATTCGGCATTAGCTACGCGTCGAGCATGTCCGGTCTCAGTAGATGCTTGACACGACGGGTTCAACCGGTCATCGCGGAGATGCTGCACGGCGCCGTCGATGGTGAGCGCGGGAGGAATCCGTCGACGGCTGGCACCGTGGACCATCCGAACCGGTACGCGTCGACCGTCGGCGACGCTGGCGGTAGCCACCAGGCGTGACCATCACACAGCGAGCCGCACGCATAGCGTGTTGATCAAGCTGGGTACCGTCCGGCGCCCTGGCCCGATCGGCCGGTCGCACCGCTGGTGGTCGCCTCGATCACCGGTGATTCCGTACGCTGCCGCCATGCTCTCGACGATCGCTGCCGGCACGGTCCGGCGCCAACGCCTGATCCTCGGCGTGGGCATCGGTCTGGCGGTGGCGTGTCCGTGGATCGGGCTGGCGATGCCGCCGATGAGTCTCATCGGTTCCGTGTTCATGGTGCTGCCCCTTGTGCTGGGAATGGCGTCGTCGGTACTGGCCCTGGTCTTCACGCAGTGGTCGCGGCCGTGGATGTTCGCTGTCGATACGCGTGCCCGCGCGTTCCGCACGATGTCCGGCACCCGAAACGTCTACCTGGCTGTCGGACTCGTCCTCCTCCTCGCTAGTCAGGTCGCCATGGCGCTCGACAGCGCCGGGCGGGACCCGTCGCTCGACGACCCGGAGCCACGGGTCATGGCCTGGATGAGCGCCGTATCCATCGGCCTGTCCGCCATCGCGGCGACGGGGTGGGTAGTCGGAGTGTGGCGGGGCGCTCTCGACGTGCGGTTGCGGCCGGACGGCCTGGTCTGCGGGGAGCTGTTCGGGTCGCTGACCGTGCCGTGGGAGGCGCTGGCGCCCGGCTACCCGCGGTTGCGTTCTCTCTCGGCCGGTTGGCTCACCCTCACCTACACCAGGCCGGAACTGGTGCGCCGTCGCGGTCTGACGTTCGGTCGCCGCTGGATCAGCGCGGACGCCGTCGACCCACGGTTCCTCGGCGCCGCGATCGCGTACTACGTCGCGTACCCCCGGTGCCGGGCGGCGATCGGCACCCAGGCGGAGCACGACCGCCTGGTCCGGGCGCTCACCGGCCGGCGGCCGGTCCGACCCGCCGCCGCGGGCGCTTGACATGATCGTGTTTCCTGGTGGCGTGGTCGCGGCCCGGCGACCTGACGGCTCCGGGTGGACCGCGCCCGATACGGAAGGGACGCGATGGCGCATCGGCTGCTGTACCTGGTACGACACGGCGAGAGCACGGCGGACCCGGACGCCGGGCCGGACGCGGGGTCCCTCACCGATCTGGGCCGGCAGCAAGCCGAGTTGCTGGCCGAGCGGTTGCGGCACGTTCCGTTCGCGGCCATCCACCACAGCCCCTGGGAGAGGGCGGCGCAGACGGCGGGCGTCATCGCCGCGCGCTTTCCCGGCGTTCCGGTCCACCCGTCCGACCTCCTGCGGGAGTGCGTTCCCGTGGTGCCACCGGCGGACCGGCTGACGGCCGGTCAGGTGAGCTGGTTCGAGGAACTTTCGGCGGACCTCGTCGTGGAGGGTGCGGCGCAGGCCGAAGCGGTTGTCGCGCGGTTCGCCGGGTTGGAGGGTGAGGGCCAGCACGAACTGCTGGTCACCCATGGCAACCTGATCAATTGGTTCGTGTGCCGGACGCTGGACGCGCCGAGTTGGGCCTGGATGCGCATGCTCGACTACAACTGCGCGCTGACAGTGATCATGTACCTGGACGACCGGGTCAAGGTCATCACGTACAACGACACCGGACACCTACCACCCGCGCTGCGCGGAACCGATTACCCGCCCGAAGCCCGCATCTGAGGGTGACGCCCCGCGTGGTCGGTCCGGTACCCCGCCGGGCCCTCGCGCGATCCACGTCGAGCGTCGTCCCCGGTTGTCGTCTATGCCGCGGGAATGGGGTGCGGAAATCGGTGCCGACCGGTCGCGGGACCACCGTGGTTCGTGTCGAGGTTCTCGGGTAGGCGCTCATTTGACGACCAGACGGGAGTCGAGAGGCGCGATCGTCATGGTGACCAGGGACGGGGTACGGCCGTACCTCAAGGACGTGGATTTCCCGGCCAGTCGGGACGAGATCGTCGAAGCGGCCCGGAAGCTGGGGGCTTCGGAGGATGTCGTGAAGGCACTGCGCGGCATGCCGCCCGTTGATTATCACAACAAGGAGGAGGTTCTTCGTTCGGCGAAGACCGAAATCGCGGAAGAGACACCGGCCGAGAAGGCCGAGAAGGCTCGCGACCACAAACACCAGCGGGTGGCCGAGTACCTGCGGCGGACCTGACCGCCAGCATTGATCACCTGACCCGGCGCTGCGTGGTGTAACGCCGCCGGTCCGCTGACGGCGCCTGTTCCGCGCGTCCTCCTCGCAGTCTGGCGAGTCGAGGGGTGAATCGCGACGACGGCCCGACGACCCTGACGGTCTGATGACCCTGCCGTCGCCCCATCGCATTTTCCGCACCGCCGACCGGATCCTGTCGGCGTTCACCAGCCGGCGTCGTGCCGGGCGTATCCGTGGCGTCCCGCCGTATCTGCGTACCAAGGTCATTCGCAGGGTGACGGCATCGAGGACGCCGGTGTGAATCGCATCCGGCCGGTACTACTCGGTGCGAATCGCATCCGTCCGGTACTGCGACGAAAACCCGAGGCCCGTTCGATCGCCCCGGGGGAGCGTTTCACCGGTGGGATTCAGGGCATCACTGCGAGGCCCGGTTGTCGGCCCGGCGGGTCTATTATGGATTCTCTTGGACAAATTTATAAGAATCGGTAGCGGACGGACGATTTGCGGTGCACAGTGATGACATGAGCAGCAGCGGTGCCACCCAGTACTACTGGTGCATTCTGCATCACCGTGTCGAGACCGAGGAGAACGCCTGTGCCTCGGTCAACCGCCTCGGGCCGTATGCGTCGGCACAGGAAGCCGAGCATGCCCTCGAGCGCGTACGCGAACGAAACGAGACTTGGGATGCGGAGGACAGCCGCTGGAGCGGGGAACGGACGTAGGTGTTCTCGTAACGCCCTCGTCGGCTGACCAGCGGAAGTCCCCGACAAGGGGGAAACGACGATGGCCGTAGCGAACAAGGCCACCACCACGCCGGCTGCCAAGCGCGCGACCGGTGCGACCACGACCAAGAGCACCGGTACCCGTGCCGTGACCAGCAAGGCAGGCGTGGCCAAGAGCGCCGGCACGCGGGCCAATGCGGCGAAGACGGCGACCACGAAGACAGCCGCGGCCAAGAAGACCGTCGCCGCGGCGAAACCCGGTACGGCCGGGTCCAAGGCCGTCACCACCGCCTCGGCGAAGCCGGCGGGTACCGCGAAGGCCGGCGCTGCCAAGACGGCGAAGCGGTCGGTGGCGGCGCAGGCGACCGACGCCCGGCGCACCACGACGGCGTCGGCAGCGCGAGGCACGGGTACCGCCCGGAAGACGGCGCCCGCCACCAGGTCCGCCACCAAGTCGGCGCCCGCCACCAGGTCCGCCGCCAAGTCGGCGCCTGCGCGGAAGACGCCGGCGCCGACGTCGACCGCCGAGGCGAAGAAGGCCACGACGAAGACGACCGCGAAGACGACCGCGAAGGCGGCGACCGCGAAGGCGGCGACCGCGAAGACGACCGCGAAGGCGGCGCCCGCCGCCAGGAAGACCGCGCCGACGAAGTCGGTGACCGCGGCGAAGAAGGCAGCGCCCGCCACCAGGAAGGCCGCGCCGGTGAAGACGGCCGCCACGGTGGCCGCAGCGAAGAAGACCGCGCCGGCCAAGAAGACGGCCGCGACCCGGCCGGCCTCTGCCCGGACCGCTGCCGCCAAGAAGACGGCCGCGACCCGGCCGGCCTCTGCCCGGACCGCTGCCGCCAAGAAGACGGCGACGAAGGCGACCGCGAAGGCGGCGCCCGCCACCAGGAAGACCGCGCCGACGAAGTCGGTGACCGCGGCGAAGAAGGGGACGCCCGTCACCGGGAAGGCCGCGCCGGTGAAGACGGCCGCCACGGTGGCCGCGGCGAAGAAGACCGCACCGGCCAAGAAGACGGCCGCGACCCGGCCGGCCTCCGCCCGGACCGCTGCCGCCAAGAAGACCGCGACCACTGCTCGGAAGACGGCGGCGCCGAAGGTGACCGCCGCTCCGCGTAAGACGGTGGCCACGAAGGCGGCCACGACGGCGCCCGCCGCTCCGCGTAAGACGGTGGCCACGAAGGCGGCCACGACGGCGCCCGCCGCTCCGCGTAAGACGGCGGCCACGAAGGCGACCACGACGGCGACCCGGAAGGCGACGCCGGCGGCGAAGGCGGTCACCACCGCGGCGACTCGGAAGATGCGCCCGCGCGCTGCTGCCGCCGAAGCGACGGCGGTCAAGCCGACCGCCGCCAAGGTGATGGTGCCGAAGGCGAGGACCGCCAGGGCGACCACGGCCAGGGCGACCACGGCCAGGGCGACCACGGCCAGGGCGACCACGGCCAAGCCGACCACGGCCAGGGCGACCACGGCCAAGCCGACCGCCGCCACGGCGACCGGTACGGCGCAGCGGGCCACCAAGACGGCCCGGTCGGCGGTGACGAAGGCGGCCGACACCGCCAAGTCGGCGGCGACCATCGCGGCCAAGGCTGCGTCGGCTGTCGAGGCGGCTGCGGCGAAGGCCACCGAGGTGGCCGCGGCCAAGGCGACCGAGGTGACGAAGACCGCCGCGGCCAAGGCCACCAAGGCCACCAAGGCCACCAAGGCCGCCGGTGTCACCGTGCCGGCCCCGCGTCGGCGGGCCAGCGGCAACGGTAACGGCGAGACCGGTACCGCTCCGGCCGCCGGCTGACCGAACGCGGAGCACATTCGCAGGTAAGACGGGTGGGGCGCCGTACGCGGGAGTGATAGGACATACCTGTGGCTCTTCGACGCGTCCGTGCGCCCCACATCGACTTCGGCGCACTGCGCCGCGAGCTGAACCTGCCGGAGGGTTACCCGCCGGCTGCCCAGGCGGAGGCGGAGGAGAGCGCCGCCCAGCCCCCGAGATCCCCGGTCGACCGCACCGACATCCCGTTCGTGACGATCGACCCGCCCGGCTCGCTCGACCTCGACCAGGCGATGTGCCTGCAGCGCAGGTCAGGGGGTGGCTACCGGGTGTACTACGCCATCGCTGACGTCGCGGCGTGGGTGCGCCCCGGCGGCGCGGTGGACCTCGAGACCTGGCGCCGCGGGCAGACGGTGTACCTGCCCGACGGTACGGTGCCGCTGCACCCGAAGGTGCTCAGCGAGGGCGCCGCGAGCCTGCTGCCAGACCGGGACCGGCCGGCGGTGCTGTGGACGATCGACCTCGACGCCGATGGCGCCACCGTGGGAGTGGCGGTCGAACGCGCGCTGGTACGCAGCCGGGCCAAGCTCGACTACGAGCGGGTGCAGTCCGAGGTGGATGCGGGCCGGGCGGCCGATCCGGTGGCCCTGCTGCCCGAGATAGGCAAGCTGCTCATCGAACGGGGCCTCGCCCGGGGCGCGGTCAACCTGCCGATACCCGACCAGGAGGTGGAGCGCGACGGCGACGGTTGGCGGCTGCGGTTGCGGGCGCCGCTGGTGGTGGAGGAGTACAACGCCCAGATCTCCCTGCTCACCGGCGTGTGCGCGGCGAAAATCATGATCGATGGGCGGGTGGGCCTGCTGCGGACCATGCCCGCTCCCGACCCCGAGGCGGTCGCCAGGCTGCGCGCGGCGGCGCCGGCGCTCGGCGTGCTCTGGCCCGACGGCGTGCAGGTCGGTGGGGTCATCGCCACGCTCGACCCGGCCGATCCGCGGGCGGCGGCGTTTCTGGACCAGGCGGCGGAGTTGATGCGGGGTGCCGGCTACCGGGCCTTCTCCGGCGAAGCCCCGGTCGACGCCGGCCACGGTGCGGTGGCCGCGCCGTACGCTCATGTCACTGCGCCGCTGCGGCGGCTGGCCGACCGGTACGCGAGCGAGGTCTGCGTGGCGCTGCGCGGCGGCGTCGAGGTGCCGGCCTGGGTACGGCAGGCGCTGCCGGGGCTGCCCGAGGTGATGGCGTCGACCGACCGGATCGCCGGTGCGGCCGAGCGGGGCGCGGTCGACCTGGTGGAGGCGGTGCTGCTGGCCGGCCGGGTCGGTGAGGTGTTCGACGCGGCCGTGCTGGACGTCCACCCCGGTGTGGTGGCGCTGGACGAGCCGGCGGTGCGGGCCCGGTGCTCCGGCGACGGACTCGTCCCGGGGGACCGGGTACGCGTACGGCTGATCGAAGCCGATCCCTCTCGGCGGAAGGTCGTCTTCGAGCTGGCCTGAGCGTGCGCCACCGGAACGCCAGAGCGCTCAGGGCACCTGTCCACCGTGTACCGGCAGGGGTGCGCCCCGGCGTCGTAGACCTCGACAGTTCCACGCTGCTGCCACGTCTCGCCGTTCGCGGCGGAGAGCGCGTTCATCGGGCGGTGCCGGAAACCTGTGATGATCGCGACGCCCGACATGCGCGGGCGACCGGTTCTGCGAGACTGGCGGCATGAGCTTCGACCCGACCACTCTGCCGGACGTGTCGGACCTGACCGTCGGCATTCTCGGCGGCACCGGACCACAGGGCCGCGGGCTGGCCTACCGGTTCGCCCGCGCCGGCCAGCAGGTACGCATCGGTTCCCGGTCGACCGAGCGAGGTGCCCAGGCCGCCGCGGAGATCGCCGGGATGCCCGGTGTCGTCAGCGGTAACCACGTCACCGGTGGCGACAACGCGTACGCCTGCGGCGCGGACGTGGTCATCGTCGCCGTCCCGTGGGAGGGGCACGACGACCTGCTCACCAGCCTCGCCGGCGCGCTGGCCGGGAAGATCGTCGTCGACTGTGTCAACCCGCTCGGGTTCGACAAGCAGGGGCCGTACGTGCTGCCGGTACCCGAGGGTAGCGCCGCGCAGCAGGCCGAGGCGCTGCTGCCCGAGTCCCGGGTGTGCGCGGCGTTCCACCACGTCAGCGCGGTGCTGTTGAGCGACCCGGAGGTGCCCGCGATGGACCTCGATGTGCTCGTGCTCGGTGACGACCGGGGCGCGGTCGCCGTGGTGCAGGCGCTCGCCGGGCGGATCGACGGCATGCGCGGCCTGCACGCCGGACGGCTGCGCAACGCCGGCCAGATCGAGGGGCTGACCGCCAACCTCATCGCGATGAACCGGCGGTACAAGGCGCACGCCGGCGTCCGCGTCACCGACGTGTGAGCCGGCACGTCAGCCCGCGCGACGACCTGTCGACGCCGGGCCCGCGCGACGACCTGTCGACGCCGAGCCCGCGCGACGACCTCGGTGAGCCGCTTCCGCTGACGGCGCCGCCCCGGCGGGTGGTGTCGCTGGTGCCGTCGCTGACCGAGACGGTCGCCGTCACCGCGCCGGGCCTGCTGGTCGGCGCGACGGACTACTGCACCCATCCGGCGTCACTGGACGTGGCACGGGTCGGCGGGTCGAAGTACCCGTCGCTCCCGCGCGTCCTCGAGTTGCGCCCGGACCTGGTCCTGGCCAACGCGGAGGAGAACCGGCCCGAGGACGTCGCCGCGCTGCGGGCCGCCGGAGTGCCGGTGTGGGTGACGTTCCCGCGCACCGTCGACGAGGCGTTCGGCTCGCTCGCGCGGATGCTGGCCGTGCTCGGCGCCGACCGGCCGGGCTGGCTGGACGACGCGAGGCGGGAGTGGGCGGCTCCGCCGGAGTACGACCTGCGGGTGGTGGTGCCGGTCTGGCGCCGCCCGTGGATCGTCCTCGGTGGCGGGACGTTCGCCGGCGACGTGCTCGCCCGGCTGGGCCTGGTCAACGCCTACGCCGAGGCGCCCGAGCGCTATCCCCGGCCGGCGCTGGCCGAGATCCCGGCGTGCGACCTCGTCGTCCTGCCCGACGAGCCGTACGCGTTCAGCGCGGCCGACGGGCCCGAGTCGTTCGGCGGTCGGCCCTGCGCGCTGGTCTCCGGCCGGCACCTGACCTGGTACGGGCCGTCGCTGGTGGAGGCCCGGTCGGTGCTGCGCGCGCAATTGACCCCGGAGGCGTGGGTACGGGCGGGTCGGTAGGGCCGCTGAGCTGCACAGTTACGCTGCATGGCGTGAGACCCGCTTTTGACCCCTGGTCGCCGATGTTCGTGGCCCATCCGTACGACGTCTACGCCCACCTGCGCGAGCACGAACCGGTCAGCTGGTTCGAGCCCACCGGGCAGTGGCTGATCTCGCGGCACTCCGACGTCAACGCCCTGCTGCGCGACCGGCGACTCGGCCGCACCTACCTGCACGTGGCCAGTCACGCCGAGATGGGCCGCCCGGACGACCCCGAGTACCTCGCGCCGTTCTGGCACCTCATCCGCAACGGTCTGCTCGACATGGAGCCGCCGGACCACACCCGGCTGCGCCGCCTGGTCTCCCAGGCGTTCACCCCGCGGCGGGTCGAGGCCCTGCGGCCGACCGTGCGGCGGATCGCCGACGAACTGGTCGACGCGTTCGTCGCTGACGGCGGGGGAGACCTGATCGCGCGGATCGCCGAGCCGCTGCCGGTCACCGTGATCGCCGAGATGCTGGGCGTACCGGAAGCCGACCGGCACCTGCTGCGCCCCTGGTCGGCCGACATCTGCGGGATGTACGAGCTGAACCCGTCGCGGGAGACCGCAGACCGGGCGGTACGGGCCTGCCTCGAGTTCTCCGACTATCTGCGGGGACTGGCGGCGGAGCGTCGCGCCGAGCCGTGCGACGACCTGATCAGCGCGCTTACCCAGGTGGACGGGCTGACCGAGGACGAGCTCATCGGCACCTGCGTGCTGCTGCTCAACGCCGGCCACGAGGCGACCGTGAACACGACCGGCAACGGCTGGTGGGCGCTGTTCCGCAACCCTGGCGAGCTGGAGCGGTTGCGGGCTACGCCGGACCTGCTGCCGACCGCGATCGAGGAGCTGATGCGCTACGACACCCCGCTGCAGATGTTCGAGCGCTGGGTGCTGGAGGACCTCTCGGTACAGGGCGTCGACATCCCACGCGGGAGCGAGGTGGCGCTGCTGTTCGGATCGGCCAACCATGACCCGGCCGTGTTCACCGACCCGGCCCGGCTCGACCTCGGGCGTACCGACAACCCGCACATCACGTTCGGCGCGGGCATCCACTACTGCCTGGGCGCCCCGCTGGCGCGCATCGAGCTGACCGCCTCGTACGGCGCGCTGCTGGCGAAGGCGCCGGCGATGAAGCTGGTGGAGACGCCGCAGTGGAAGCCGGGTTACGTCATGCGCGGCCTGGAGGCCCTGCTGGTCGAGGTATGACGGGCAAGGCCTGACGGGCAAAGCCTGACGGGCAAGGCCTGACGGGCAAGGCCTGACGGGCAAGGCCTGACGGCCGCCCAGGCCGCCCTTGATCGACACAACTTGCCGGAAGTTGCGGTCTCACGGTGGTGCTGAGACCACAACTTCCCGGAAGTTGCGCCGATCAAGGGCGTGCCGGTTAGCCGATCAAGGGCGTGCCGGTTACTCGAACGTGTGCTCGGCCGCCGGGAAGGCGCCGTCGCGTACCTCGTCGGCGAAGCGACGGGTCGCGTCCGTCAGGACGCCGGCCAGGTCGGCGTACCGCTTGACGAAGCGGGGGCCCGTGCCGGCACGCAGGCCGGCCATGTCCTGCCAGACCAGTACCTGGGCGTCGGTGTCCGGTCCGGCGCCGATGCCGACGGTCGGGATCGGCAGCTCGTGCGTGACCTCCTTGGCCACCTCACCCGGCACCATCTCCAGGACCACCGAGAACGCGCCGGCCTCAGCCACCGCGTGCGCGTCGGCCAGCAGGTCGGCGGCGGCGTCCCCGCGGCCCTGCACCCGGTACCCGCCGAGGGTGTGCTCGCTCTGCGGGGTGAACCCGATGTGCGCCATCACCGGGATGCCGGCGCCGGTCAGCGCGGCGATCTGCGGGGCGCAGCGGCGGCCGCCCTCCAACTTGACCGCGTGCGCACCGCCCTCCTTCATGAACCGAACCGCCGTGCGCAGCGCCTGTACGGGCCCCTCCTCGTACGAGCCGAAGGGCAGGTCGGCGACGACGAGCGGGCGCTTCGTGGCGCGTACCACCGCGCGTACCAGCGGCAGCAGCTCGTCGACGGTGACCGGGAGGGTCGTGGAGTAGCCGAACACGTTGTTGCCGGCGGAGTCGCCGACCAGCAGGACCGGGATGCCGGCCGCGTCGAAGATGGACGCCGTGTACTGGTCGTAGCTGGTGAGCATCGCCCACCGCTCGCCGCGCTCCTTGGCGGCGAGCAGGTCGCGGGTGCGTACCCGGCGGCTGGTGACGCCACCGTAGAGGGATACCACGTCGGGCTGGGACATCGCTGTCTCCTCACGCTCCTCGAGGCCCGCTGTCGGGTCCCCGGGTGATGTGTCGATCGTCGCACTCCCGCCGCCCCGCCGAGCAACGTTCGATGCGGAATCTCACAACCGGCCGCGGTGCCATCAGACCGTGGGGGCGGCTCCCTCCTGACTGAATCCTTCTCTGAACCGGTTCGTGATCGGCAGCCGGCGGTCGCGGCCGAACGCCTTGATGGAGATCTTCGGCCCCGGCGCGGACTGGCGGCGCTTGTACTCGGCGAGGTCGACCATCCGCAGCACCCGGTCGACCAGCGCCGGGTCGTGGCCGGCCGCGACCAGCTCGTCGCGGCCCAGGTCACGGTCGATGTAGCCGATGAGGATCGCGTCGAGGACCGCGTAGTCGGGCAGCGAGTCGGTGTCGAGCTGGCCCGGCCGCAGCTCCGCGCTCGGCGGCTTGGTGATGGAGTTCTCCGGGATCGGCGGGGTCTCGCCCCGGCGTACCGCCTCGGCGTTGCGCCACTGCGCCAGCCGCCACACCCGCGTCTTCCACACGTCCTTGATCGGGTTGAACCCGCCGACCGAGTCGCCGTACAGCGTCGAGTACCCCACCGCCAGCTCGCTCTTGTTGCCCGTGGTGAGGACCAGGTGCCCCTCGGAGTTCGACAGCGCCATGAGGATGACCCCGCGTACCCGTGCCTGCAGGTTCTCCACGGCCACGCCGGACAGCGACATGGTGGCCAGGAACGCGTCGACCATGGGCTGGATCGGCTCGACCCGGTAGTCCAGCCCGGTGCGCTTGGCCAGGTCGGCGGCGTCGTCCTTGGAGTGCTCGGAGGAGTGCTGGCTGGGCAGCGACACGCCGACGACGCGCTCCGGGCCGATCGCGTCGCAGGCGATCGCGGCGACGACGGACGAGTCGATCCCGCCCGACAGCCCGAGCACGACCGAGCGGAAGCCGTTCTTGTTCACGTAGTCGCGCAGGCCCAGGACCAGCGCCTGCCATACCTCCGCGTCGTCGGGCAGGCGCTCGGTGAGCGGGGGCGGCAGCAGCGCGCCCGACGTCGCCCGCAGCTCGCCACCCAGGTCCAGGCGTTCGACGGCCATCTCGCCGAAGTCACCCTCGGCGTCGGAGCGCGCCTCGGGCAGGTCCAGATCGTGTACCAGCAGGTGCTCGGCGAACTGCGGGGCCCGTGCCAGCAGCGTGCCGTCGGTCGCGACGATCATCGAGTCGCCGTCGAAGATCAGCTCGTCCTGGCCACCGGTCACGTTCACGTACGCCACTGCCGAACCCGCCTCGGCCGCCCGCCGCTGGACCAGCGGCAACCGCACGTCGTCCTTGTTCAGCTCGTACGGCGAGCTGTTGATGTTGAGGACCAGCCCGACGTCGGCCTGCCCGGCGACCGTGAACGGGCCGCCCGGCTGCCAGATGTCCTCGCACACGGTCAGCGCGACGTCGACACCGCCGATACGCACGATTTTCAGCGTGTCGCCGGGCACGAAGTACCGGTCCTCGTCGAAGACGCCGTAGTTGGGCAGGTGGTGCTTGACGTACGTGGTGACCACGCGCCCGCCGTGCAGCAGCGCCAGGGCGTTGCGCGGACCGCGGTCCGGTGCGGCGTCGGCGCCGCGCTTCGCCGGCCCGTCGGCGTCGAGGTAACCCACCACCACGGCCACGTCGCCGAGCCCGTCGGCGGCCAGGTCGGCGGCGAGCCGGTGGACCGTGGCCCGGGAGGCGGCCACGAACGACTCCCGGAACACCAGGTCCTCGACGGGGTACCCGGTGATCATCATCTCCGGGAACGCGACGAGCTGGGCGTCCACCTCGGCGGCCCGGCGGGTGTGTTCTCGCACGATTGCGGCGTTGCCCGGCAGGTCACCGACGGTAGGGTCGACCTGGGCGAGGGCGATGCGGAGCTGCGGCATCTATCCATCTTCGCGCAGCTCGCCCGCGAGCCGGGAGGACACCCTCCACGGCCGCGACCGGGTAGCCTCCGCGGCGCCCGATTGTCGGCCGTCGGGGTCCGGCGTGGGCCGACCACCCCAAGGAAATGCCGGTCGGCCCCGGCGCCGTAACGTCTGCGTAACAAGACCGGGCAAGACTTTGCCCGGAAATGGCCGACTCGACCAGGGGAACACCGTGGACCGTCAGCAGGAGTTCGTCCTCCGTACGCTCGAGGAGCGCGACATCCGGTTCGTGCGCCTGTGGTTCACCGACGTGCTGGGCACGCTCAAGAGCGTCTCGGTAGCGCCGGCCGAACTGGAGGCGGCATTCGACGAGGGGATCGGCTTCGACGGCTCGGCCATCGAGGGCTTCGCCCGGGTGTACGAGTCCGACATGGTCGCCATGCCCGACCCGACCACCTTCCAGGTCTTCCCGTTCGAGGGTGGCGCCAGCGGCGAGAGCGCGCGGATGTTCTGCGACATCCTGCTGCCCGACGGCTCGCCGTCCTGGGCCGACCCGCGCCATGTGCTGCGCCGGGCGCTGTCGAAGGCGGCCGAGAAGGGCTTCACCTTCTACACCCACCCCGAGATCGAGTTCTTCCTGCTGGAGAACGCGCCGACCGACGGTGGCGAGCCGCGCCCGGTCGACCAGGGCGGGTACTTCGACAACACCACCCACGCCGCCGCGCGCGACTTCCGCCGCCAGGCGGTGCTGTCGCTGGAGCGCATCGGCATCTCGGTCGAGTTCAGCCACCACGAGGTCGCCCCCGGCCAGCAGGAGATCGACCTGCGGTACGCCGACGCCCTCGCCACGGCCGACAACATCATGACGTTCCGGCACGTGATCAAGGAGGTCGCGCTCTCGCACGGGGTGCACGCCACGTTCATGCCCAAGCCCTTCTCGGACCAGCCGGGCAGCGGCATGCACACCCACCTGTCGCTGTTCGAGGGCGAGCGCAACGTCTTCCACGACCCCGGCGACCCGATGAAGCTGTCGAAGGTCGGCCGGTCCTTCATCGCCGGGCTGCTCACCCACGCCCGCGAGTACACCGCGATCACCAACCAGTGGGTGAACTCCTACAAGCGACTGTTCCCGCAGGTGCTGCCCAACCGGATCACCGAGTCCCCGGCGTACGTGTGCTGGGGCCACCTCAACCGCAGTGCCCTGGTGCGGGTACCGGCCTACGGCAAGCCCAACTCCGCCCGCGTCGAGGTGCGCTCGCTGGACTCGGCGTGCAACCCGTACCTCGCCTACGCCGTGCTGCTCGGCGCCGGCCTGAAGGGCATCGAGGAGGGGTACGAGCTGCCGCCGGGCGCCGAGGACGACGTCTGGTCGCTGTCGCACGCCGAGCGCAAGGCCGCCGGGTACGAGTCGCTGCCGGAGAACCTGTCCGAGGCGCTCGATGTGATGGCCGGCTCGGAGCTGGTGGCCGAGGTCCTCGGCGAGCACGTGTTCGACTTCTTCCTCAAGAACAAGCGCACCGAGTGGGAGGAGTACCGCCGGGTGGTGACGCCGTACGAGCGGCAGCGCTACCTGACGATGCTCTGAATGTGCCTTTCCGTGATCACCGAGAGTTCGTGGTGTCACAGCACCGCGAACTCTCGGTGATCACGGAAGCTTCCCAGTTCCGCTATTACCGCGGCCGGGTCGTCGCCGAGGAACGGGGCACTGGCTGCCGGCCGGGCGAGCGCCCACCGGAGAAGCGGGCCCAGCTCGTCGCGGTGGCGTACCCAGGGGATCCAGCCCGCCGCCTCCAGCGCGGCGGCGTTCGTCCGCCCGTGGCCGTCGAGGCTGCGGTACGTGAGGACCGGAACGCCGGTGGCGAGGGCCTCCAGCGAGGTGAGGCCGCCGGCGTTCTGTACCACGACGTCACAGGCGGCGAGCAGCGTCGGCATGTCGTCGGTCCAGCCCAGCGCGATCACGCCGTGGGCGGCGAGCTGGTGGCGCAGCGTCTCGTTGCGCCCGCAGGCCACGACCGGAGCGACCAGCCCGGTCGCCGCCAGGTCGGTCGCCGCCGCCGCGACCTCACCCACGCCCCAGGAGCCGGCGACGACCAGGGCCAGCGGTGCGGCGGCGGGCAGCCCGAACCGGCGGCGTGCCGCGAGCCGGCGCGCCGCGCCACCGGCCGGGCCGAAACCGGGCGCCAGGGCCGGTGCGGTCACCCGTACCCGGTCGGCACCGGCGAGTCGGGCCTGTTCGGCGGCGACCGGGTGCAGCGCGAGGTGCAGGTCGACGCCCCGGGCGACCCACAGCCGGTGTACGGACAGGTCGGTGAGGTACGTGACGACCGGCGCGCGTACCGCCCCACGCCGCCGCAGCTGACCCAGTACCTGACTAGCCAGCGGGTACGTGGACACCACGGCGGCCAGGTCGGCGCCCCCGTCACCCGTCAGGCGGCGCCGGGTCGCGCGGCGCGCCACGCCCGCGGCCGCGCCGACGGCGGCGGCGACCCCCGGGTGCCGTTCCAGGGTGCCCAGCAGCCACTCCCAGCTGTGCGGCGCGACCTCCAGTTCCGCCCGGTACAGCCGGCGCACGGCGGCGCCGAGCGAGGCGGGCAGTAGATCGAGGAAGTCGTACCGGTCGATCCGCAGGCCGGCCGCCGCGAGCCGGCGCCCCAGTTCCCGGGCGGCCCCGTCGTGACCGGCACCGATGCTCGCGGACACGACGGCGACCCGGCGGGGTGGGGTGAACGCAAGAGTCATGCCTGCACCCTTCCGATGGCCGCCGCGCCTGCCATCCGGGGCGCGTCCCCGAGATAGCCCCCAGTCGTACCCCGGTAGGTATCAGGGATCTTCCCGGCCGGTACGCCAGGCACGTCGTCGACCCGGCCGGGGCCGGCCGGAGCGGCCGGGGCCACCGGATAGCCTCGACGCGTGAGTAGCGAAGCCGAGCAGCCCGGCGGCGCCGACCGCCCGGCGGACCGCCCCGTGGCACCCGGAGCCGCGGCGCCGCGGGGCCGCCGATGCCTGGTCGTGGAGAACGACCCGACCAACGACGTACGCCGACTGGGTGACTGGTTGGTCGACGGCGGCCTGGAGTTGACCGTCCTGCGCCCGCACGCCGGCGAGGCGCCACCCGACACGCTCGACGGGTACGCCGCCGTCGTCGTGCTCGGCGGCGAGCAGAGCGCCTACCCGGGACCCGACGGCGAGCCCGGCGCCCCCTGGTTCCCGGCGCTGGAACGGCTGCTGCGCAAGGCGGTCCGGGAACGGGTACCGACCCTCGGGGTGTGCCTGGGCGGGCAGCTGCTCGCGGCCGCCCACGCCGGTACCGTCGACCGCAGCCCGGCCGGCCCGGAGATCGGTCCCCGGCTGGTCGCCCGCCGCGACGTCGCCGACGCCGACCCGCTCTTCGCCGGCGTACCGTTCGCGCCCGACGTGTTCCAGTGGCACCTCGACGAGATCACCGAGCTTCCGGCCGGCGCGGTCCTGCTCGCCGCCTCGACCCACTACCCGCACCAGGCGTTCCGCCTCGGCGACGCGGCGTGGGGACTGCAGTTCCACATCGAGTGCGACATCGAGATGCTCGCCGAGTGGACCTCGGGCAACCTCGACGTGCTCGCCGACCTCGGACAGGACCCGATCGACCTGCTGGAGGCGTGCGACGCGGTCATGACCGACGTGGAAGAGGTGTGGCGGCCGTTCGCCCGGCGTTTCGCGTCGCTGGCCCTGACCGGGCCGACGGCGATCGGTTCCCGGCACCTTCCGGTGATCGAAGCATGAAGCCTCTGCGATCGTGGACACTCAGGGGGTCTACCGCCCCGGTACGTGTCCACGATTGCGCGGGAGGCGCGGCATGACCCGACCGTCCGGCGTGGCGGCGCGGCTCGCGCGGAGCGGGTTCACCGACGGAGCGCGGGCCCGGGAACTGCTCGGGCCGCAGGGCCTGGGACTGTGGGACGACGCCGGCCAACCGACGGCCGGTGGCGCGGTGGACGCGCTGCTGGAGGCGTTCGCCGGGGTCGCCGACGCCGACCTGGCGCTGCTCCAGCTCGAACGCATGGTGGAGGCCGAACGCCGGGACGCCACCCCCGCCGGCGACGGGGTCCTGGCGGCCGTCCTGTCCGACGCCCGCGTGCGGGAGCGGCTCCTCGTCGTCCTCGCCGCCTCGGCGACCCTCGGCGACTACCTCGTCGCGAGCCCGGGGGAGTGGCGGGTGCTGGCCGAGCCGCCGGCCGACCGGGTCCTCGACGAGGCGCCCGACGTGCCGGCGCTGCGCCGGGCGTACCGGCGCACGCTGCTGCGGATCGTCGCGGACGACCTGACCGGCGCCCGCGACGTGGAGCAGATCATGACGGCGCTGTCCGCGCTGGCCGACGCCACCCTGGAGGCGGCGCTCGGGCTCGCCGCGGCCGAGAAGCCGGACCTCGCGGCGGCCTGCCGGCTCGCCGTCGTCGCGATGGGCAAATGCGGTGGCCGCGAGCTCAACTACGTCAGCGACGTCGACGTGGTGTTCGTCGCCGAGCCGGCCGGTGGCGTCGGTGACCGGGCGCCGGATGGTGACCAGGAAGCGGCGCTGCGGGCCGCCGCGCTGCTGGCGAGCCGGATGATTCACATCTGCGGGCTGGTCGCCTGGCCGGTGGACGCCGCGCTGCGGCCGGAGGGCAGCCGGGGGCCGCTGGTCCGTACCCTCGCCTCGTACCTGGCCTACTACCGCAAATGGGCGAAGACGTGGGAGTTCCAGGCGCTGCTCAAGGCCCGGCCCGCCGCCGGTGACCTGGAGCTGGGCGCGCAGTGGCTGCGCGAGCTGCAGCCGCTGATCTGGCACGCCGCCGAACGCCCCGAGGCCGTCGACGAGGTCCGCGCGATGCGCCGACGGATCATCGACGCGGTACCGAAGAGCGAGCTGGACCGCGAGATCAAGCGCGGCCCCGGCGGCCTGCGCGACATCGAGTTCGCGGTGCAGCTGCTGCAGCTGGTGCACGGGCGGGTCGACGAGTCGCTGCGGTCACCGTCCACGCTGGAGGCACTGCGGGCGCTCACCGACGGCGGCTACGTCGGCCGTACCGACGGGGAGGCGCTCGGGCGGGCGTACCGGTTCCTGCGCACCGTCGAGCACCGGCTGCAGCTGCAGCGGCTGCGGCGTACCCACACCGTGCCCGACAACCCCGAGGCGCTGCGCTGGCTGGCCCACTCGCTGGGGTACTCCGGCGACGCCCGCCGCGACGCGGTCGAGGCGTTCTCCGCCGACTGGCACCACCACGCCGGCGACGTCCGGCGGCTGCACGCCAAACTGCTGTACCGGCCGCTGCTGGAGGCGGTGGCGCGGGTGCCGTCGGACGAGCTGCGATTGACCCCGGAGGCGGCCGGGGCGCGGCTGAAGACGCTCGGCTACGCCGACCCGGCCGGCGCGCTGCGCCACATCCAGGCGCTCACCGGCGGCGTGTCCCGGACCGCGCTGATCCAGCGCCAGCTCCTGCCGGCGCTGCTGAGCGAGTTCGCCGACGCGCCCGAGCCGGACCGGGGACTGCTGGCCTACCGGCAGGTGTCGGACAAGCTCGGCAGCACCCCGTGGTACCTGCGGCTGCTGCGCGACGAGGGGCCGGTCGCGCTGCGGCTGGCCCGGCTGCTCGGGCTGTCCCGGTACGTCACCGACCTGCTCAGCCGCGACCCGGAGGCGCTGCGGCTGCTTGCCGAGGACAGCGAGCTGGTGCCCCGGTCCGCCGACGCGCTCTGCGAGGGCTTCCTCGCCGCCGCAGCCCGCCACGACGACCCGGAGCAGGCCATCGCCGCGGTCCGGGCGCTGCGCCGGCGCGAGCTGTTCCGGATCGCCGCCGCCGACCTGCTCGGCCAGCTCGACGTGTGCGCCGTCGGGGAGGCGCTCGCCGACGTCACCGACGCGACCCTGGCCGCGGCGCTCACCATCGCCAACCCGACCGGACTGCCGCTCGCCATCATCGGGATGGGGCGGCTGGGCAGCGCCGAGATGAACTACCCGTCCGACGCCGACGTGCTGTTCGTGTCCGAGCCGCCGCCGGGCATGCCCGACGACGCCGCCAGCGGCGCCGCGGCCGCCGTCGCCGAGGAGCTGCGCCGGCTGCTGTCCATGCCGTGCCCCGACCCGCCGCTCGGGGTCGACGCCGACCTGCGGCCGGAGGGGCGCCAGGGTCCGCTGGTGCGCAGCCTCGACGCGTACCGGCGCTACTACTCCCGCTGGTCGAAGGTGTGGGAGGCGCAGGCGCTGCTGCGCGCCCGGTACGTGGCCGGCGACCCGGACCTGGGCCGGCGGTTCCTGGAGATGGCCGACCGGGTCCGGTACCCCGACGGCGGGCTGTCCCGCGACCAGGTCACCGAGATCCGCCGGATCAAGGCGCGCGTCGACAACGAACGGCTGCCGCGCGGCGCCGACCCGGCGACGCACACCAAGCTCGGCCGCGGCGGGCTGGCCGACGTGGAGTGGACGGTCCAACTGCTGCAGCTGCGGAACGGGCACTCCATGCCGGGGCTGCGCACCACCCGTACCCTCGACGCGCTCGCCGCCGCCGGGCAGGCGGAGCTGGTCGACGCCGACGACGCGGCGGACCTTGACGCGGCGTGGCGGTTGGCCACCCGGGTACGCAACGCGCTGACGCTGGTCCGTGGCCGCGCGATCGACCAGCTACCCCGGCACGGCGTGGACCTCGCCGCCACCGTCCAGGTGCTCGGCGGCGACCACGGTGACCCGCAGGAGTTCCTCGACGAGTACCTGCGGACCGCGCGGCGGGCGCGCCAGGCGGTGGAACGGGTCTTCGATGCGGGCTAGGGCAGCGGCCACGGCCACGTCCGCCCCGCCGGCTCCCGCCTCGCCGGGGCCGGTCCGGGTACGGCGCACCGCCGCGCGGCCGGCGGTGGTGGCCGCGCTCGTCGCCGTCGTGCTGACGGCCGCGTACCTGCTGGCACCGCCGCTGGGTACCGACCTGTCGGCGCAGGTGGCCCGGGCCGGCTTCTTCGACCGGCACGGCCTGACACCGATCGACTTCGGCTGGTACGGAGGTGTGTCGTCGGCCGGGTACAGCCTGGTGTCCCCGGCGCTGATGACGTGGTTGGGTGGCGGCCTGCTCGGCGCCCGGCTGGCCGGTGCGCTGGCCGCCGTGGTGTCCGCGGTCGCGCTCGCGCTCCTGCTGGCCCGTACCGGAGCGCGGCGGCCGGCGCTGGCCGGGGCGATCGGCGCGGTCTGCTTCGTCGGCAACCTGGTCTCCGGCCGGACCACCTACGCGGTGGGTGTCGCGTTCGGCCTGCTCGCGCTGGTGGCGCTGACGCTGCCGGCGCGCCGGCAGCGGATGGTCGCGGCGGTGGCCGGTGCCGCGCTGGCCGCGCTGACCAGCCCCGTCGCCGGGCTGTTCGTCGGCCTCGCCGGCGTCGCCCTGGTCGCCTCCCGGCTGTTCGCCGGCCGTCGGTCCACCGTCGGCCCGTCCGCACGGACCGACCGGGCGCGGGCGGCCCTCGGCCGGATCCGGCCGGCCCTCGACGGGCTGCTGGTGGCCCTCGGCGCGGCGGTGCCGATGGGCGTGACCAGCGTCGTCTTCGGCTCCGGGGGATGGATGAACATCAGCCGGTCCGACACCGTCCACGCGGTGGTGACGAGCCTCGCCGTCGCGGTCCTGGTACCGCGCCGCGCGGTACGGATCGGCGCGTCGCTGTCGGCGCTGGGCGTACTCGCCGCCTGTCTGCTGCACACCCCGGTCGGCCTCAACGCCACCCGGCTCGCCACGATGTTCGCCCTGCCGGTCCTGGCCGGGTACGCCGACCTCGGGTGGGTCCGGAGATCCGGTGCCGTGCCGCGCCGGCTCGCCGGCGCCGCGCTCCCGGTGGTCCTGCTGGCGACGGCGGGCTGGCAGCCGCCGGTGTTGTGGGCCGACCTCGCCGACGCCGGCAATCCGGTGTCCTCGCGGGAGTACGTCCGGCCGCTGCGGGAGGAGTTGGCGCGACGGGCGCCGGTGGGCCGGGTCGAGGTGATCCCGACCCGGGACTACTGGGAGGCGGCGTACCTGCCCGACGTCGCACCGTTGGCGCGGGGCTGGCTACGCCAGGCCGACCTGGCGTACCACCCGCTGTTCTTCGACGGCGCCCTGACCGCGGACCGGTACCACTCCTGGCTGCGCGAGAACGGCGTCTCCTACGTGGCGCTGGCCGGCGCCGAGCCGTCCTGGGTCGGCCAGCGCGAGGCCACGCTCGTACGCGGCGGCCTGCCGTACCTGTCTCCGGTGTGGCACGGCGGAGGATGGGTGCTCTACCGGGTGGCGGGCGACCCGTCGATCGTGTCCGGCGCCCGGCTGGTCTCGTCCGGGCCGGGCGGGGTGACCATGGAGGTTCCCGCGGCGGGGGACGTCCTGGTACGGGTGCGGTACTCCCGGTGGCTGGCCGTCCGGGGCCCGGCCGCGGCGGAGATCAGGCGGCAGGGCGAATGGAGCCTGGTGACCGTGTCCCGGCCCGGCCGCTACACCGTCACCAGCGCGCTGCGGTAGGCCGTGACCGGGGTCGAACCGCTGAATCGACCGTCGCCCGGGAGTTTCGTCCGGCGCGTGTCGGGGCAAGAGGGCTGGCGTCAACCTGTTTGAGGGGGCCAGATGTCGACCGACGCGATCGTGTTGTTGAAGGAAGACCACAAGAAGATCCGGAAGCTGTTCAAGGAGTTCGAACAGGCCAGCAAGGGAGCACGGGTCCAGAGGGGCAAGATCGTTGATCAGATTCTCGAGGAGCTGACGGTCCACACCTACCTCGAGAACGAGATCATGTACCCGTCCGTCCGCAAGGCCATGCCCGAGCTGGAGGACGACGTGCTGGAGTCCTACGAGGAGCACCACGTCGCCGACGTCCTGGGCATGGAGCTGGCCGCCATGAGCCCCGACGACGAGCACTTCGACGCGAAGACCACCGTCCTCATCGAGAACGTCACGCACCACATCGAGGAGGAGGAGCAGGAGTGGTTCCCGAAGGTCCGCGAGGGGTTGGGCCGCAAGGAACTGCAGCAGATCGGCGAGGCGATGATCGCCAAGCGCGAGGACGCCCCGCGCCGGCCGCAGCAGCCGAGCGCGCTCAAGAAGGCCGTCGACGCGATCGTGTCGTAGCGGCCCCGCATCTCATGATCGCGGAGGCTCTTCCGTGCCCTGACACGACAAGAGCCTCCGCGATCCTCGTGCGGAGGGGGATCAGGGGTGCAGCGTGAGCGTGTGCTTCGCCTCGCGCGCGATGGTGGCGCGCTCCCAGCGCATCGGTAGCGTCCCGCCGGTGCGCCACAGCTCGAACTGGTCACGGTAGTGCGGGCTGAACGCGTGCCCCGACTGGCCCATGAGCTGCACCCAGCGCGAAGTGTCCAGGTTGGACAGATCGACCACCATCCGCATCGACGGCACCCAGTCGACCTGGTACCCGTTGCGCGCGTCCCAGCCCGTCGCGTTCACGATCGACCCGCCGCCGGAGGTCGGCGCCGGACCGACGTTGAACAGCCACTCGATCGGGGCGATACCGGACGTGCCGAAGCTCTGGTTGCGGACCGTGATCTCGTGCAGCGCGCCCCACCGCCACGTACTCGGGTCGCCGCCGAGGCGCTGCGACAGTTCGTCGTACGCGTCGCGCATCGCCGCCGCCACGATCTCGTCGCGGGTCTCGCGCGCCCGTGTGCTCCGGTCGTCCCACCAGGCCGACGCCGGGTCGTCGAGCAGCGCGCGGACCACCTCGAACCACCGGTCCTCGCCGTCCGGCCGGTGATCGGCGGGCAGCTCGTCGAAGGTGCGCAGGAGCAGGTGCCGCCAGACGCTGTTGTAGTACGCCGCCGCGGCGGAGCCCTTCGCCTCGGGGCTGCCGGGCTCGCCGTCGGCCGGCTGCTGGAAGTCCCAGCCGCGCAGCAGCTCCTGCGCCCGGCCCGCCTGGCCGGTCAGGTCGGCCCGCAGCAGGGCGGGTACCAGCGCCGGCGCCATCCCGTTGCGGTTGTCCATCTGCATCCGGGTGACGTCGGCGACGCTGATCCGGGTACCCGCGCCGTCGATCATGTCCTTGATGCGCTGCGCCCGGTAGCCGTAGGACCAGTCGTCGGTCAGGAACCGCGGGTACGCGGCGTCGATGACGGCCTGGTTGGCGGTCACCACGTACCCCTGCTCCGGGTTGAACACGCTGGGCAGCTCGTCGAACGGGACGAAGCTCTTCCACTCGTACGCGGAGTCCCAGCCGGGTGCCGGCCAGTGGCCGTCGCCCTTGCCGCGTACCGGGATGCGTCCCGGCGACTGGTAGCCGATGTTGCCGTCCACGTCGGCGTAGACCAGGTTCTGCGCCGGTACCTCGAACTGGGCCGCCGCCCGGCGGAAGTCCGACCAGCCGCGCGCGTTGTTGAGCGTGAAGATCGCCTCGGCGGTGCGGCCGGGGTCCAGCGCGGTCCAGCGCAGCGCCACCGCGTACCCGGGGCTGGTCTTCGCCGCGGTGTCGGTGGCCCGGCCGTCGGCGGTGACGGGTGCGGCGGTGCCGATGCCGCGCAGCTCGGCGGAGGCGTCGGACAGCAGCGGGCCGTCCTTGCTGGTACGGACGGTCACCGTCACCGGCTTCCCACCGGCGACGGTGATCGTCTCCTGGCGCTTGTCGAGGTCGCGCCACTGGCCGTCGACCAGGTACCGGTCGCCGTCGACCTTCTCCAGGTACAGGTCGGTCACGTCCGGTCCGAGGTTGGTGAAGCCCCAGGCGATCCGGTCGTTGTGGCCGATCACGACGCCGGGCAGGCCGGAGAAGCTGAAGCCCTCGACGTTCAGGCCGCAGTCGCAGTGCAGTCCGATCTGGAACCAGATGGCCGGCATGCTCGGGCCGAGGTGCGGGTCGTTGGCGAGGATCGGCTTGCCGGTGACGGTCCGGGAGCCGGCCAGCACCCACGAGTTGGAGCCGATGCCGGCGCCGTTGGTGCCGAGCAGTTCGGGCAGGCGCGCCAGGTCGTCGCCGAGCCGGCCGAGGGGAGCGGCGCCCAACTCCGCGCCGGTCACCGGCGCGTCGCCGAGGTCGGTGCCGGTGCCGCCGCCCGTGCCCGACGCCGGTGCGGCCCCGCCGCCCGGGGTGGAGGTCGCGCTGGTCCCGCTCGCGGTGAACGCCCCGGCCGTGACGGTGCCGCCGGAGACGATCGGGGCGTTGCGGTCGAACGGGTACGCCGGGAACAGCTGCTCCACCTGCGCGCGGGTCAGGCCGGAGCCCAGCAGCACCGCCCGCTCGATCTCCTGCGCCATGTTGCCGCGCAGGTCCCAGGCCATCGCCTTGAGCCAGGCGAGGCTGTCGACCGGGTCCCACCGCTCGATGCGGTACCCGCTGTTCTGCAGTCCCAGGACCGCGTACTCCAGGCTGGCCGTACTGCCGTCGTGGTCGGCGAGCCAGGCGTTGACCCCGTCGGCGTACGCGGTCAGGTACCGGCGGGTGTCGGCCGACAGCAGGTCCCACTCCTGCTGCGCCACCCGGCGCCAGCCCAGGGTGCGCAGGTAGACGTCGGTCTCGACCTGCCCGGAGCCGAACAGTTCGGACAGCCGCCCGGCGGTGACGTGCCGGCGGAAGTCCATCTCCCAGAACCGTTCCTGGGCGTGCACGTAGCCCTGCGCCCGGTACAGGTCGTCGGCGGTACGCGCGTACACCTGCGGGATGCCGTGGTCGTCGCGGTACACCGTCACGTCGGCGGACAGCCCGTCCAGCCGGAGGGTGCCGTCGTACCGGGCGAAGGACCGGCGCACGGTCCAGACCCCGGCGGCGGCTGCCACCAGCGCCAGGACCAGCAGCGCCACCAACGATCCGGTCAGGACGCGCAGCCAGCGGCGCCGCCGGAACGGAACATGTGCATCATTCACATCGGCAGACTTTAGAGGTACCGGCTACCCGTCAGTACCAGCCGAAAGGGTGCACCGGGAGTGGGCCGGCGCGCAGAATCGGGTCCGGCGCGCACGACGAGAGGGCCGGGCCCGCCACGGTGGCGGGTCCGGCCCTCTCCGGTCAGGCGACGAATCAGCAGTCGAAGTACATCGCGAACTCGTGCGGGGTCGGGCGCAGCCGGACCGGGTCGACCTCGTTGGCCCGCTTCCAGCTCACCCACGTCGAGATCAGGTCGGGGGTGAACACGCCGCCCTCGAGCAGGTAGTCGTGGTCGGCCTCCAGGCTGTCGAGCACCGCGTCCAGCGAACCCGGCACCTGCTTGACGTTGGCGAATTCGTCCGGCGGCAGGTCGTACAGGTCCTTGTCGATCGGCTCGGCCGGCTCGATCTTGTTCTTGATGCCGTCCAGGCCGGCCATCAGCATCGCGGAGAAGGCCAGGTACGGGTTGCTCGACGGGTCGGGCACCCGGTACTCGACGCGCTTGGCCTTGGCGTTGGTGCCGGTCACCGGGATGCGGGTACAGGCGGAGCGGTTGCGCTGCGAGTACACCAGGTTGACCGGCGCCTCGAAACCGGGTACCAGGCGGCGGAACGAGTTGACCGTCGGGTTGGTGAACGCCAGCAACGACGGCGAGTGGTGCAGCAGGCCACCGATGTACCAGCGGGCCATGTCGGAGAGGCCGGCGTAGCCGGTCTCGTCGTAGAACAGCGGCTCGCCACCCAGCCAGAGGCTCTGGTGGGTGTGCATGCCGGAGCCGTTGTCACCGAACAGCGGCTTGGGCATGAACGTCACGGTCTTGCCGGCGGCCCAGGCCTCGTTCTTGATGATGTACTTGAACAGCTGCAGCTGGTCCGCGGCGTGCAGCAGCGTCCCGAACCTGTAGTTGATCTCGCACTGGCCGCCGGTGCCGACCTCGTGGTGCGAGCGCTCGACGGTGAAGCCGGCGCCGATCAGCCGCCGCACCATCTGGTCGCGCAGGTCGGCGAGGTGGTCGACCGGCGGGACCGGGAAGTAGCCGCCCTTGAGGGCCGTCTTGTAGCCGCGGTTGCCGCCCGGCTCCTCGCGTCCCGTGTTCCAGGAGCCCTCGATGGCGTCGATGTGGTAGAACGACTCGTTCACGGAGTTCGCCGCGTACCGGATCGAGTCGAAGACGTAGAACTCCGCCTCGGCCCCGAAGTACGCGGTGTCGGCGATGCCGCTCGCGGCCAGGTACGCCTCGGCCTTCTTGGCGACGTTACGCGGGTCGCGGCTGTAGGCCTCGCGGGTGAACGGGTCGTGCACGAAGAAGTTCAGCGCGAGGGTCTTCTCGATCCGGAACGGGTCGATGAACGCGGTCGCCACGTCCGGCAGGAGGAGCATGTCCGACTCGTGGATCTCCTGGAAACCACGGATCGACGAGCCGTCGAAGGCCAGACCCTCGGTGAACAGGCTGTCGTCGACCGACTCGACCGGCAGGTTGAAATGCTGCATGACGCCGGGCAGGTCGCAGAAGCGCACGTCGATGAAGCGGACGCCCTCGTCCTTGAGGTACCGCAGAAGCTCCTCGGAATTGGCGAACACACGTCCTCCAGGCTGAGTGGTGCAGGTAGCAGGCTCGTACGGAAAGCTAGGGGCGACCGTAGGCGGATGGGATTGCCCTCGCATGTCCCGACTGTTTCGGTCATGTTTCCGTCCGTGATCGCCGCTGTTGGTCAGGTCCCGTCGGTCGACGGCACCCAGCGTGACTGTCCCTGCCCGGCCGAATAGGCTGGTGAGCCGTGGCGGAACACCAGAAGCCGGCGAAGCCGGCAGCCGTGACCGAGAGTAACGCGCCCGATGGCACGATGCCCGCAGGTGGGACGGCGGGAGCCGCGCCGTGGCCGGTCGCGAGCCTGCAGCGCCGGTTCGGCGCGCTCATGATCGACTGGCTGCTGTGCCTGCTGGTCGCCGGATTCCTCGGCCGGTTCCCGAACAACTGGGCGGTGTTCGTCCTGGTCGTCGAGTACGCCTTTTTCCTCGGCCTGTTCGGGCAGACCCCCGGCATGCGGCTGACCGGGATCGCCTGCGTGTCGGCGGCCGACGGGCGCCCCATCGGCATTCCCCGCGCGTTCCTGCGCGGCGTGCTCCTGGCGCTCCTGGTGCCGGCGCTGATCATGGACCGGTACCGGCGTGGCTGGCACGACCGGGCCGCCGGCTCGGTCGTGGTCGCCACGAAGCCCGCCGCGGCGGCCGACCGGGAACACTGGACCGCCGTGCACTGACCCGGCCGGGGCTGTTTTCCCCGGCCGGGGCGCTGCCGGGGTGGCCGCGTCGCGGACGTCAGCGACCGCGCATCGCGCGGAACGCGCCCTTCGGCCGCATGTTCTTCGGGATCTGCCCCTGGGGCATCTTCGGCCGGGCGGACAGCGCCTTCAGCCGCTTGTCCAGTGCGTTGACGTCCTTGCCGCTGACCGTACGGGGCAGCCGCATCAGGGTGTTGCGCAGCTTGCCCAGCGGCACCAGGCCCTCGGCGTCGCCGACGATGAAGTCGCGCATCTCGACGCTGCCGATCACCTTCGCCAGCCGCCGCTTCTCCTGGCCCAGCAACTGGCGTACCCGCTGCGGGTTGCCCTCACCGAGCAGGATCACGCCGGGCCGGCCGACCACCAGGTGCACGACGTCGAACTGGCCCGTGAACTGCACGGCCTGGGTCACCCGCCAGTCGCCGCGCATGTTCTCGACCAGGGCGGCGGCGGCGCCCGGCTGGCCGTGCATCTCCGACATCATGGCCTTGTTGGAGCGCAGGTTCAGCACGATCATCACGGCGAGCGCCGCGCCGAGGACGCCCAGCGCCAGCCAGGTCCAGCTCGCACCCAGCGCCACCGCGATGCCGGCAGCCAGAAGCGGTACGAGCGTCGCGACCAGGACAAGGGGTACAAACAGCTTGTCCCGTTTGGCGGTGAACGAGAACACCATGCCGATCTGCTTGAGGCGATCGCGGAACTTGACTTTCTCCGGGGCGGTGGCCATGCAGCAGAGTCTAGTGGGCGCGGTCGGCATGCCATTGGCGGTGCCGCACCTGGTCGCCCGAGGTCACCCGGGAGACGACTCACCCGCGATCGTGGACACGGGACGGGGTCATCGGCCCCGCGCCGTGTCCACGACCGCGGTTCGGGTCAGGCGGAGGTCGGCGTGACGCTGCGGGCGTCGATCGCCTGCTGGTACAGCCGGCCGGCCCGGTAGGACGAGCGGACCAGTGGGCCGGACATCACACCGGCGAAGCCGATCTGCTCGGCCTCCTCGCGCAGCTCGACGAACTCCTCCGGCTTCACCCAGCGTTCGACCGGGTGGTGGCGCGGGGTCGGCCGCAGGTACTGCGTGATCGTGATCAGTTCGCAGCCGGCCTCGTACAGGTCGCGCAGCGCCTGCGACACCTCGGCGCGCGCCTCGCCCAGGCCCAGGATCAGGTTGGACTTGGTGACCAGTCCGGCCGCGCGGGCCTTGGTGATGACCTCGAGCGAGCGCTCATACCGGAACGCCGGCCGGATCCGCTTGAAGATGCGCGGGACGGTCTCGACGTTGTGTGCCAGCACCTCGGGGGCGGCGCCGAAGACCTCGGCGAGCTGTGCGGGGTCGGCGTTGAAGTCGGGGATCAGCAGCTCGACACCGCAGCCGGGCAGGAGAGTGTGGATCTGGCGGACCGTCTCCGCGTACAGCCAGGCGCCGCCGTCGGGCAGGTCGTCCCGGGCCACGCCGGTGATCGTGGCGTACCGCAGTCCCATCGTCGCGACCGACTCGGCCACCCGGCGCGGCTCGTCGGCGTCGAACTCGGCCGGCTTGCCGGTGTCGATCTGGCAGAAGTCGCAGCGGCGGGTGCACTGGTCACCGCCGATGAGGAAGGTCGCCTCCCGGTCCTCCCAACACTCGTAGATGTTGGGACAGCCCGCCTCCTGGCAGACCGTGTGCAGCCCCTCACGGCTCACCAGGCCGCGCAGCTCGGTGTACTCGGGGCCCATCTTGGCTTTGACCTTGATCCACGGCGGTTTGCGCTCGATGGGGGTCTCGGCGTTGCGGGCCTCAATGCGCAGCATCCGGCGGCCCTCGGGCTGGACGATCGTCACGTGGCCAGCGTACGCCCAGGCGCCGTTTCCCTGCCGTGGCAATGACCGCGATGAGCGTCACGAAATGGGTCGCGCCGGACGGCCGGGTCCGGTACGACTGGGATCAAAGCGATGACGGAACTGACGACTCCCGAGCTTGAGGACCCGAATGAGGCCGCGCGTGCCCACGCGCGGTGAAGGTGTGGTGGCACCGCGAGCACCCCACTCGCCCACACCTACCGGGGGAAGCGTTGCGACCCGAGTAGGAGGTGCGCCACATGCAACGCATCCTGTCCACCGAACTGTCCGCACACGCCGGCGCCGAGGTGACGCTGGCCGGCTGGGTGCACCGCCGCCGGTTGCTGCGCACCGTGGCGTTCCTGATCCTGCGGGACCGGGCCGGGCTGGCCCAGGTCGTGGTCACCGACCCGGACACCCGGGCCCGGTTGGAGAAGCTGCCCGAGGAGACCGCCGTGTCGGTCACCGCCACGGTCGTGGCCAACGCCGACGCACCGGGCGGGTTCGAACTGGCCGACCCGACCGTCACCGCGCTGTCACCGGGCGCCGAGCCGGTGCCGGTCGACCTCTTCCGGCCCCGCCTTTCCGCGAGCCTGCCGGTGACCCTGGACGCGGCTCCGGTGACGCTGCGTCACCCGGCCCGGCGCGCGGCGGCCCGGCTCGCCGCGGCCGCGGCCGGCGGCTTCCGGTCGGTGCTCGACGGCCTCGGGTTCACCGAGGTACACACGCCGAAGCTGGTCGCCGCCGCGACCGAGAGCGGGGCGAACCTGTTCGAGGTCGACTACTTCGGGCGGCCGGCCTACCTGGCGCAGAGCCCGCAGTTCTACAAGCAGACCCTGGTCGGGGTGTTCGAGCGGGTGTACGAGGTGGGGCCGGTGTTCCGGGCCGAGCCGCACGACACCGCCCGGCACCTGGCGCAGTACACGTCCCTCGACGCGGAGCTGGGGTTCGTCCGCGACCACCGGGACGTGATGGCGGTCCTGCGGGACGTGATCAACGCCATGGTCGACGCGGTGGCCGCCCGGCCCGCGGAGGTCGCGCTGTCCGCGGCCGACGTGCCTTCGGTCCCCGAGACGATCCCGGAGATCCACTTCGCCGAGGCCCTCGCGCTGGTCGTCGCGCCGGACGACGAGCCCGACCTGGCGCCGGCGCACGAGCGGGCGCTGGGGGAGTGGGCGGTCGCCGAGCACGGGTCCGACTTCCTGTTCGTTACCGGGTACCCGATGCGCAAGCGGCCCTTCTACACCCACCCCTCGCCCGACCCGGCGTACTCGAACAGCTTCGACCTGCTGTTCCGGGGCGTCGAGCTGGTCACCGGCGGCCAGCGGCTGCACCGGTACGACGACTACGTCGCGGCGCTGGCCGGGCAGCCGCTGGAGCCGTACCGGTGGTACCTGGACGCCTTCCGCTTCGGCATGCCGCCGCACGGCGGGTTCGCGATCGGCCTGGAACGGTTCGTGGCGCGGTTGGTCGGGGCGGCGAACGTCCGTGAGGTCACGCTGTTCCCGCGCGACCTGCACCGGTTGACGCCCTGATCGACTCAACGTCCGGGACGTTGTGGTCATGGTGGTGAACCGAGACCACAACGTCCGGGACGTTGTGACGATCAAGGAGGCCCGAGGGGGCACTCAGGACGCGAGGATCGTCGACAGGTGCTTCTCGACGACCGGCAGCGCGTCGGCGACGGTGATCTGCCGGCCCAGTTCGGCCGAGAGCGACGTGACGCCGGCGTCCCGGATGCCGCAGGGCACGAAACGGTCGTATGCGCCCAGGTCGCAGTCGCAGTTGAGGGAGAAGCCGTGCATGGTGGCGCCCCGGGCGACCCGGATCCCGATCGCGGCGACCTTGCGCTCCGGGCCGCGCTCGTCGGCCGCCACCCAGACCCCGCTGCGGCCCTCGACCCGGATGGTCGGCAGGCCGAACTCCGCGCAGACGTCGATGAGCAACTGCTCGACCCGGCGCACGTACGCCACGACGTCGATCGGGTCCGGCAGCTTGATGATCGGGTACCCGACGAGCTGGCCGGGGCCGTGCCAGGTGATCTTGCCGCCGCGGTCGACGTCGACGACCGGCGTGCCGTCCATCGGCCGGTCCCACACGTCGGTGCGCTTGCCGGCGGTGTAGACGCTCGGGTGCTCCAGCAGCAGAACGGTGTCCGACTCGGTGCCGGTCACCACCGCCTCGTGCAGCCGCCGCTGCTCGTCCCAGGCGGTCAGATAGTCCATCACACCGGCATGCACCGTTCGTAGGGTGCCAAGGCTCGCACTGGTCACGTCGATGAGCGTAGCGCTGTGGGGCCGCTACCTGCGCGTACCCAGGTGAGCCGGGCGGCACTGCGGGGTACCCGTCAGGCGGACGCACCGCCGCCGGTACCCTCTCTGCGTTCTGGCAGTGCGTGCCACTTTGTGACGACGGGGAGCGGAGGGGTCATGGCGGGTGACGGCGGCACGGTGGTCCGACGGCGGCTGCGCTGGCTGCTACCGGCGCTGGGCATCATCGCGTTTCTGCTGGTCGGAGGGGGGTTGGGCAGCTTCGCCGGCAAGGTCGGCGAGGTACAGCGCAACGACAGTGCCGAGTACCTTCCGGCCAGCGCCGAGTCGACCCGGGTGCAGGACCTGGTCAAGCGGTTCGCCGGCGGCGACAGCATGCCGGCGGTGATCGTGTACAGCCGTCCCGGCGGTCTGACCCCCGCAGACCAGCAGAAGATCGCCGGCGACCTGCGGGCGATCAACGACCGGCTCGGCGCCAAGCTGGTCGCGCCGCCGATCGGGCCGGTCCCGTCCGCCGACCGGCAGGCAGCCCAGATCATTGTGCAGTTCGCCGGCTCGGACCCGCAGAAGCTCAAGACCGACATCAACTGGATCCGCGCACGCGCCGGCGACACCCCTGGGCTTCGCGGCCACGTCGGCGGACCGGGCGGCATCATGGCCGACCTGATGAAGGTGTTCGACGCCATCAACGGGATGCTGCTGGTCACGACCGCCGGCATCGTGCTGTTCATCCTCGTCGTCGTGTACCGCAGCCCGATCCTGCCGATCGTGGTCCTCGGCGTGGCGGGCGTGGCCCTGGGCATGGCCAACGGGCTGGTGTACCTGCTCGCCAAGAATGACATTCTGACCGTATCGGGACAGACACAGGCGATCCTGGACGTGCTCGTGGTCGGCGCCGGCACCGACTACGCGCTGCTGATGGTCTCCCGGTTCCGCGAGGAGCTGCGCCGGCACGAGTCGCGCTACGACGCGATCCGCACCGCCTGGCGCGCGTCGGTCGAGCCGATCGTGGCGAGCGCCGCCACGGTCATCCTGGGCCTGCTCTGCCTGCTGGTGTCGGACCTGAAGTCCAACCAGGGGATGGGGCCGGTGGCCGCGATCGGCATCGCCTGCGCCCTGGTCTGCATGCTGTTCCTGCTGCCGGCCGTCCTGGCGCTGTGCGGGCGGGTCGCGTTCTGGCCGTTCCGGCCGCGGTTCGGCTCCCACCCGGCCGAGGAGCACGGCATCTGGGCCCGGGTCGCCCGGGTGGTCGGCGCCCGGCCGCGGATGGTGTGGATCGCCACCGCGCTGGTCCTCGGCCTGTTCGCCACCGGCCTGTTCCGGCTGGAGGCCAGCGGCATCCCGCAGACCGAGCAGTTCGTGGGCAACCCGGACTCCAAGGTCGCGCAGGCCGACATCGGCCGGCACTTCCCGGCCGGCGCCGGCAGCCCCGCGATCGTGGTGGCGAAGGCGGACGCGCTGAACGCCGTGGTGAAAGCCGCCCAGGGCGTACCGGGGGTGGCCGAGGTGACGCCGTTCACACCGGTACCGCCGCCCGGCGCCACCCCGCCGATCGCCACGCCCCTGCCCAAGATCATCGACGGGCTGGTCCGGGTCGACGTGACCCTGGCCGTACCGGCCGACTCGGAGAAGGCCGACGACGTGATCCGGGACCTCCGCGCGGCGGTCCACGCGCTGCCCGGCGCCGAGGCGAAGGTCGGCGGGTACACCGCCCTCAACCTGGACGTGCAGACGACCGCGCAGCGCGACCGCAAACTGGTCATCCCGCTGGTCCTCGCGGTGGTCTTCGTCGTGCTGATGCTGCTGCTGCGCGCGGTCGTCGCGCCGCTGCTGCTGGTGGTGACCGTGGTCGCGTCGTTCTTCGCCACCCTGGGCGTCTGCGGCGTCGTCTTCCGCGACCTGCTCGGCTTCGCCGGGGCGGACTCGTCGTTCCCGCTGTTCGCGTTCGTGTTCCTGGTCGCGCTCGGAGTGGACTACAACATCTTCCTGATGACCCGGGTACGCGAGGAGGCCGGCCGGCGCGGCCACCGCCCCGGTACCCTCGCCGGCCTGTCCGTCACCGGCGGCGTGATCACCTCGGCCGGGGTGGTCCTCGCGGCGACGTTCGCGGCCCTGTCGGTGCTGCCGCTGGTGTTCGTCGCGCAGTTGGCGTTCGCGGTGGCGTTCGGGGTCCTGCTCGACACCCTGGTCGTGCGGTCGCTGCTGGTACCGGCGCTCACCGTCGACGTCGGCCGGCCGGTGTGGTGGCCGGGCCGGCTGTGGCGGCGGCCGGACCCCGACCGCGCCGAGCGGCGCGAACCGGAGCTCGTGGGCTGAGCGCCCGAGGGACCCGTGGGCTGAGCCCCGGAGGGGTCAGCCCACGAGCTGCGAAAGGAGGGTCTCAGCCGACCCGCCACAGGTAGACGTCGTCGACGTGGGTCGGCTGGCCGTACAGCTCGGTCGCCAGCTTCAGGACCAGGCCGTGGTTGCGCCACCACCGGTTGCCCCGGCCGCCGTGGTCGGGCATCACCAGCACGCTGCCGCCCCAGTACCGCAGGTCCTTGCGCGCCTCCTCCTGCATCACCGGGGTGACGGCCAGCGGCCGCTCGCCCGCCAGCGCCGCCCGCGAGAAGGTGGTCTGGGTCCAGCGCGGCACCGGGCCGATGCGCCCGCGGCCGGTCACGTCCGGACCGAGGAAGAACCCGGCCGGGATCCGGAACGTCGCGCCGTCGCCGCTGGACAGCGCCGCCGCCTGCCAGCGCTGGCCGTCGGGGAGCCAGTCCGACGGCAGCGGTACCGGGATCAGGGTCTCGCCCGGCTTGACGTACCCGCGCCAGGCACCGGAGCTGAAGAAGTGCGGCACCGGCGTGCGCTCCATGGTCAGCAGCGGCACCGGCACGATCGGTAGCAGCCCGACCGCCACGCCCGCCGCGACCAGCCGGGGGTACCGGAGCCGGGGCAGCTCGTCGAGGAACAGGGCGAGCAGCACGCCGGCCAGCGCCGCCACGATCAGCGCCAGCCGGCCGGGCAGCGCCGAGTCGAACAGGGGAGCGTGCCGCAGCAGCGCGTACGGCAGCAGGTAGTCGGTGCGCTGGCCGTCGAACCGCAGCCGGGGCCCGAGCGAGAGCAGCGCGAACACCAGCGTGCTGGCGACGACGGCCCGCGCCAGCCGTCGGCGGGCGAGGTCGCCGACGCGCACGGTCAGCGCCCCGGCGGCGATCAGGAGCAGCAGCGCGGGCAGGCCGAAGAAGCTGTTCTCCTCGGTCGAGTTGGGCGCCAGCCGGTTGTCGAGCCCGACCACGCCGGCCAGCGACCGGCGCGGGAACGCACCGTACGCGAGCAGGTCCTCGCTGTGCTGGACCTGGTCGAACCCGGTGCCGTGGTAACTCTGCGGACCGAGGAACATCATCCACAGCGGGTACGCCAGCAGCGCGCCCGCGGTCACCGCGGTAGCGCCCAGCCCCTTGGCGAACGCCACCAGGTTGGCGCGCGGCTCCCGGTGGCCGGCCAGCACCCAGCAGCCGAGGAGCACCCCGGTGGCCAGGGCGGTGAAGAACAGCGTCTCGCCGCCGAGGGAGTACTGCACGGCGACCAGTACGCCGAGGATCAGCCCGTTGCGCAGGCTCCGACCGGGGTGGCGGAGTTGGAGGACCCGCCACACGATCAGCGGCACCAGGTACCCGGAGGCGAAGTTCACGTGCCCGTTGGCGTGCGAGACCAGCCCCGGGGCGAAGCCGCAGAACGCCGCCCCGACGATCGCCGCCGCCCGGCTGTGCACCACGTGCCGTGACAGCAGCAGGTACCAGGCCACCGGGGTGGCGGCGATCCCGAACGTCAGCGCGAGCGTGACCGACACCGACGGGCCCAGCAGCAGCGTCACCGGAGCGAGTACCCAGCCCACGACGCTGACCGCCGTGTTGACGGCGAGGTTCGCCCCCAGGGGTGCGTTGAGCACCGGGGTGAAGAACGGGTTGTGGCCGTGGCGCAGCGCGTTCGCGGCGTAGGACAGCATCCACTCGAAGAGGGCCTGGTCGCTGGCGTTGACGACCAGCGCCCGGTGGTGGGGGCCGACCCACAGGCCGCTGGTGAGCCACCCGGCGCCGACCACCGCCAGCACCACCATGAGCAGGTCTGCGCGGCGACTGCGCCGCCGGTCATCGGCTGGCCGGGGCGCTGTCCCGGCCCGGGTGCCGCGGTCGACCGTACCGGCACTGTCTCGCTGCGTCACTGACACTCGGGGGAGGGTATCAATGCGCTCGTCGGGAGATCCGTCGCGCCTGTCAGTCACCATGGTTGACCGCCCAGCGCAACGCCGAGGTCACATCCTGGTACCGGAAATCGAAGCCGGCCGCGGTCAGCACGCCGGGAAGGGCCCGCTGGCTGGCGAGTGCCTCGGTGGCGAACTCACCGAGGGCCACCCGCAGCGCCGGGCGGGGTACCGGCAGCAGGGTGGGCCGGTGCAACTGCCGGCCCAGGGCGCGGGTGAACGCCGCGTTGGTGACCGGATTCGGGCCGGTCAGGTTGACCGGCCCGGCGACGTCGTGCTCCAGCAGGAACCGTACCGCCGCCAGCCAGTCCGGCAGCGCGATCCACGGCAGGTACTGGTCGCCGCTGCCCAGCGTGCCGCCGATGCCCAGCCGGAAGACGAACATCAGCGGCTTGAGGAAACCCTCGTCGCGGTCGAGCGGGAAGCCGGTGCGCAGGTGTGCCACCCGCACCCCCGCCGCCTGCGCCGGTGCGGTGGCCGCTTCCCAGTCGCGGCACAGGTCGGCGAGGAACCCGGTTCCGGCCGGGGACTGCTCGTCGACCGGCCGGTCGGCGGTGTCGCCGTAGTACCCGACGGCCGAGGAGTTGAGCAGGATCTTCGGCGGGGCGTCGGCCTCCGCCATCGCGCGCGCGAGCGTGGCCGTCGTGTCGATGCGGCTGTCCCGCAGTTGCCGCTTGTACTCCGCGGTCCAGCGCCTGCCGCCGACGTTCGCGCCGGCCAGATTGATCACCGCGTCGGTCTCGGCGATCACGCCGGGGTCGACCCGTCCACGGTCGGGCTCCCAGCGGCTCTCGGCGGCCGTCCGTGCCTGCCGGCGGACCAGCGTCCGGACCTCATGTCTGTCCGCGGTGAGGGCGCGGGCCAGTCGGGTGCCGAGAAAGCCGGAGGAGCCGGCGATGAGGATCCGCATGCCGTCACCCTTTCGGTGTGGGGAAGGTCCACAGATACGGAGAGTCCGGGTCACCGTAGGTGCCCGGACTCTCCGTGATCATGCTGGTGTCAGGCCAGGCCGAGCTCCGACTCGAAGTGGCCGGCCTCGAGCCGCTCCTTGATCGTGCCCAGGAACCGCGCCGCGTCGGCGCCGTCGACCTGCCGGTGATCGTAGGAGAGCGCGAGGTACACCATCGACCGCGGCACGATGATCTCGCCCAGCTCCGGGTCGTCCACGACCACGGCCCGCTTTACCACCGAGCCGGTACCGAGGATGCCGACCTGCGGCTGGTTGATGATCGGAGTGTCGAACAGCGCGCCCCGACTGCCGGTGTTGGTCAGCGTGAACGTGCCGGCCGAGATGTCGTCCGGAGTGAGCTTGTTGGTGCGGGCGCGCTCGGCCAGGTCGGCGATGCGCTTGGCCAGCCCGGCCAGGTTGAGGTCGCCGGCGTTGTGGATCACCGGCACCATCAGGCCCTTGTCGGTGTCCACCGCGATGCCCAGGTGCTCGCCGTCGTGGTAGGTGACGGTGTTCGCCTCCAGGTCGATCGAGGCGTTGACGTTGGGGTGTACCCGCAGCGCCTCGACGGTGGCGAGGGCGAAGAACGGCAGGAACGACAGCTTCACGCCGTGCATCTGCTGGAACTGCGCCTTCGCCTGGTCGCGCAGCCGGGCGATGCGGGTGACGTCGACCTCGACGACCGTGGTGAGCTGGGCCGAGATCTGCAGCGACTCGACCATCCGCTTGGCCGTGATCGCCCGGATCCGAGTCAGCTTCTCGGTGCGTCCCCGCAGCGGGCTCGGGGCCGGCTTGGCCGGCGCCTGCGCCGGGGCGGCCGTAGCGGCCGGCCGGGCCTGCTGCTGCGCGGCCTGGGCCGCGGCCCGCTGGCGCTCGGCGGCGTCGAGGACGTCCTGCTTGCGGATCCGGCCACCGACCCCGGTGCCGGCCAGCTTCGACAGGTCGACACCGTGCTCGCTGGCGAGGCGGCGGACCAGCGGGGTGACGTACCCGCCGAAGTCCTCGACCGCCTGCGCGGCGCTGGACGGCTGGGCGGCGCCGTTACCGGCGGCCGGCCGGGCGGTCCCGGCCGACGCACCCGCCGCGGCGGCCGGCTGCGGCTGGGCCGGTGCGGCCTGCTGGGCGGGGGCCGGTGCGGCCTGCTGGGCGGGGGCCGGTGCGGCCTGCGGTGCGGGGGCCGGTGCGGCCTGCTGGGCGGGTGCGGCCGGGGCGGCCTGCTGGGCGGGTGCGGCCGGAGCGCCGCCACCGGCGGTCCCGATCACGGCGAGCTCGGCACCGACGGCGGCCGTCTCGTCCTCGGGCACCTTGATCTCGAGCAGGGTCCCGCTCACCGGCGACGGGATCTCCGTGTCGACCTTGTCGGTGGAGACCTCCAGCAGCGGCTCGTCGGCCTCGACGGTGTCGCCCACCGACTTCAGCCAGCGGGTGACAGTACCCTCGGTGACGCTCTCGCCGAGGGCCGGCATGGTCACCGGCGTACCGGTACCGCCGCCGGAACCGTTCGGCGACTGCCCGCCACCGGCCTGCGGCTGGCTCGCCGCAACCTGCTCGGCGTCGGGGGTCGCCGCCTCCGGCTCGGCCTCCTCCGCCGGCGTGGCGGACGGCTGCACCCCGGCCTGCCCGTCGGCGGACGCGGCCGGCGCGCCGCCGTCGACCGACTCGCCGTCCCCCGCGATGATCGCGAGTTCGCTGCCGACCTCGGCGGTCTCGTCCTCGCCGACCACGATCCGGGCGAGAACACCGGCCGCGGGGGCGGGGATCTCGGTGTCCACCTTGTCGGTGGACACCTCGAGCAGGGGCTCGTCGGCCTCGACCCGGTCACCCTCCTGCTTCAACCAGCGGGTGATGGTGCCCTCGGTGACACTCTCGCCGAGCCGCGGCATGGTGACCGATACCGGCATTTCACAGACTCCTTGTATGTAGCTGGTGTCGCCAGCTTTTCATGTCGTCAACTACTACTGGGTGGTAAGGGTTCTTGATCACCCGTGGACGTGCAGCGGCTTGCCGGCGAGCGCCAGGTGCGCCTCGCCGAGCGCCTCGCTCTGGCTCGGGTGCGAGTGGATGAGCTGGGCGACCTCTGCGGGGAACGCCTCCCAGTTGTAGATCAGCTGCGCCTCGCCGATCAGCTCGCTGACCCGGCTGCCGACCAGGTGCAGGCCCACGACCGGCCCCTCGGGGGCGCGGACGAGCTTGACGAAGCCCGAGGTCTTGAGGATCTGGCTCTTGCCGTTGCCGGCCAGGTCGTAGGTGAACGTCTCGACCTTGTCGCCGTACTTCTCGCGCGCCTTGGCCTCGGTCAGGCCCATCGACGCGACCTCGGGCTCGGTGTAGGTCACCCGGGGGATGCCGCTCTCGTCGATGACCGCCGGGTTCTGGCCGGCGATCTCCTCGGCGACGAAGATGCCCTGCTGGAAGCCCCGGTGGGCGAGCTGGAGGCCCGGGACGATGTCGCCCACGGCGTACACGTTCGGCAGGTTGGTACGCAGGCGCTCATCGGTGAGCACAAAGCCGCGCTCCATCTTGAGGCCCTGCTCCTCGTACCCGATGTTGGCCGTGACCGGCCCGCGCCCGACGGCGACCAGCAGCAGCTCGGCCTCGAGCGTCTCGCCGCCGGAGATGGTGACCTTGACACCGGCGTCGGTGCGCTCGACCTTCTCGAACGGCTTGCCGACCTTGAAGGCGATGCCGCGCTTGCGGAAGGCGCGTTCCAGCGCCTTCGAGCTCTGCTCGTCCTCGGCGGCAACCAGCCGGGGGAGCGCCTCGACGATCGTCACGTCGACGCCGAACGACTTCCACGCGCTGGCGAACTCGCAGCCGATCACGCCGCCGCCCAGGATCACGGCGGACGCGGGCACGTGGTCGAGGGTCAGCGCGTGCTCGGAGGTGATGACCCGCTCGCCGTCGACCTCCAGGCCCGGCAGGGACTTCGAGTACGAGCCGGTGGCGAGCACGATGTTGCGGCCGGTGTACCGCTGGCCGTCGACCTCGACGGCGTTCGGGGCGACCAGGCGGCCCGCGCCCTCGACATAGGTGATCTTGCGGGACTTGATCAGCCCCTGCAGGCCCTTGTAGAGCCGGGTGATCACGCCGTCCTTGTAGGAGTTGACGGCCTTCATGTCGATGCCGTTGAACGTCGCCTGCACGCCGAACTGCTCGGCCTCGCGGGCGGCGTCGGCCACCTCGCCGGCGTGCAGCAGCGCCTTGGTGGGGATGCAGCCGCGGTGCAGGCAGGTTCCGCCGACCTTGTCCTTCTCGATCAGCACGACGGACAGGCCGAGCTCTGCGGCGCGCAGCGCGGTGGCGTAACCGCCGCTGCCGCCCCCGAGGATTACTACGTCGTAACCGGCGTTCGGGTCGCTCACGTGTTTCTCCCTGGCGGTGCACGGCCGGTCACGGCGGCCGGCGCTATTCACAATCCTCGGACATCTTGTCACTGTGTGAAGGCAATCGGGAAACGAGGTGCCCTACGACACGCTCTCCGGGCGTACCCTTTGCGCACGCGCAAGCCGGCCGGAGGCGGCGGCGAACGGGGAGGAGGACCGTCGGTGGCATTGTTTCGCCGACGCCGGAAGGCGGCGGTCGCCCGCGGTAACCGGGCTGCCAGCCGGGAGGATCTGGAGCACCTGGAGCAGTTCGTGCGCAGTCGACGCGGTGTCGAGGCGCTGATCGAGCCGCGCACGACGGTCACCGAGACGACCGTCATCCTCATCGCGCACGACGGTGAATGGACCCGCCGGCGCATCGGCAGCCCGGACGAGGCCCGCCGCTGGGCCCATCGGCTCGGGATCCCGGTCTACGACGTGGCACTGGTCGGGTACCCGCAGCGGATGCGCGACTACAACGCCCGGCGCAAGCGCGCCGAAGCCTGAGGCCGGCGCCTGGATCGTCGCAATGTCGGGGACGTTGTGGTCTCGGGGCACCCCGCAGACCACAACGTCCCCGACATTGTGTGGATCACAAGGGTCAGCCGTTCGCGGCGACGTCCTCGATCAGCGCGGTCAGCGTGCGTACCGGAACCCCGGTGCCGCCCTTGGTCCAGTACCCGAACGGCTCGCCGGAGTGGTAGGCCGGTCCGGCGATGTCGACGTGCGCCCACGGCAGGTCGGCGGGTACGAACTCGGACAGGAACACGCCGCCCTGGAGCATGTGGCCGGCCCGGTCCATCCCGGCGTTGACCTGGGAGATGTCGGCCACCTCGGACTCCATGCCCTTGCGGACGTCGTCGGGCAGCGGCATCGGCCAGCCCGGCTCGCCGACCGAGTCGCCGATCTCCTTGAGGCGCGCCAGGAAGGTCGTGTCGCCCATCAGCCCGGCGACCCGCTTGCCCAGGGCCACGACCTGTCCACCGGTGAGCGTCGACGTCTCGACCAGATAGTCGGGGCCGTCCTCCCCGGCCCGCACGATCGCGTCGGCGAGCACCATCCGGCCCTCGGCGTCGGTGTTGAGCACCTCGACGTGCTTGCCGCCGTACATGCGCACCACGTCGCCGGGGCGGTAGGCCGAGCCGGAGACCATGTTCTCGGCCAGCGGCACGTACGCGGTGACGGCGACCGCCGGCCGCAGCGCGGCGACGGCGAGCATCGTGGCGGCGACCGCGGCCGCGCCGGCCATGTCGGACTTCATCTCCCACATGCCCTGCGCCGGCTTGATCGACACGCCGCCGCTGTCGAACGTGATGCCCTTGCCCACCAGGGCCACGTGCCGGGCCGGCGCGCCGCCGTCCGGCCGGTACGCCAGCCGGACCAGCCGCGGCGGGGCCGCCGAGCCCTGGCCGACCGCGAGGATGCCGCCGTACCCGGCCTCGGCCAGGGCCTTCTCGTCGAGGACCTCGACCTCCAGGCCCGCCTGCGTGGCGGCCTCGGCGATCGCGTCGGCGAACGCCGGCGGGCGGAGCTCGTTGGGGGCGGTGTTGACCCAGTCGCGGACCCGGCGGACCGCCGAGGTCACCGCGAGTGCCCGGTCGGCCTCGGCCTTCATCGCCGCGTCGGCGGCGTCGGGCACGTGCACGCGCACCTCGGACACCGGGTCGCGCCGCCCCGGGGCCGGCTTCGTCTTGTACGCGGCGAACCGGTACCCGCCCAGCAGCGCGCCCTCGGCGATCGCCCGCAGTGCCCGGGCCGCGTCGGCGCCACCCGGGTCGTCCGACAGCGGCAGGCTGAGCGCGACGGCGGACGAACCGGCCAGGGCCCGTACCGCGGAGCCGGCGGCCCGGCGCAGGTTCTCCGACGCGGGCGCCGCGCCGGTCGGCTCCGGCCCGAGGCCGACGGCCACGACCAGCGGCGCCGTAACCGTGCCCAGGCTGGCCAGCTTGGTGACCTCGCCGGTGGCGCCGGTCGCGCCGAGCAGGGCGAGCGTTTCGGTGAGCCGGCCGTCGAACGCCGCCGCGATGCTCTCGGCGCCGGATGCGAGCAGGAGTGGTGCCTGGCCGGTTTCCGGCTCGGCGACACTGTGCACGCCGATGACGATCGCGTCGACGCGCAGCTCCGCAGGGTCGGTGTCCACCAGGTTGAGCGAGGTCACAGGTTCTCCGTCCACAGGAAGTGAGCGTGTCCGCCGCTCACATCGGCTGTTCCGGCAGATGGTAGGCGATGATCATCGACGGTGGAGGCGAACCCCCGGTCGCGACGCGATAGGTTGCCAGCCATGACCGAAGCAGCGTTGCTCCGACCCGTGCTGTACCCACGACACGCCGAGCTAGGCGCCAAGTTCGCCGCTTTCGGCGGTTGGGAAATGCCGCTCGAGTACGCCGGTGGTGGCGTGCTCAAGGAACACACCGCCGTCCGCGAGGCCGTCGGCGTGTTCGACGTCTCCCACCTCGGCAAGGCGACGGTACGCGGGCCGGGCGCGGCGGACTTCGTCAACGCGTGCCTGACGGGCGACCTGGGCCGGATCGGGCCCGGCCGGGCGCAGTACACGCTGTGCTGTGACGACACGGGCGGAGTGGTCGACGACCTGATCGTCTACCTCAACGCCGCCGACGACGTCTTCCTGGTACCGAACGCCGCGAACACCGCCGAGGTTGTCCGCCGGCTGGCCGCCGCGGCGCCGGACGGGATCCAGGTGGAGAACCGGCACGCCGACTTCGCCGTCCTCGCGGTGCAGGGGCCCCGGTCGGCCGAGGTGCTGGCCGCGCTTGCCCTGCCGACCGACCACGCGTACATGAGCTTCGCCGTCGCCGACGACGTCATCGTGTGCCGGACCGGGTACACCGGCGAGCACGGGTACGAGCTGGTCGCGCCGGTCGCGCGCGCCACCGCGCTGTGGGACTCGATCATGGCGGCCGGCGCGGAGCACGGCATCCGCGCCTGCGGCCTGGCCGCCCGCGACACCCTGCGCACCGAGATGGGGTACCCGCTGCACGGCCAGGACCTCTCGCCGGAGATCACGCCGGTGCAGGCCCGGGCCGGCTGGGCGGTCGGCTGGTCCAAGCCGGCGTTCTGGGGTCGCGACGCGCTGCTGGCCGAGAAGGCGGCCGGCCCGCGCCGGACGCTGTGGGGCCTGGAATCCCTCGATCGGGGGATCCCGCGCCCGCACATGACGGTGCTCAGCGGCGACACCCCGGTGGGGGAGATCACCAGCGGTACCTTCTCGCCCACCCGGCGGATCGGCATCGCCCTCGCCCTGCTCGACACCGCCGCCGGGCTCACCGAGGGCAGCGAGGTCGCCGTCGACGTGCGGGGCCGGCGCTCACGCATGAAGGTGGTCAAGCCGCCGTTCGTCCGCCCCGGCGTGAAGTAGCCGTGGCCGACTACGCCGACGCCCGCCGGATCGCCCTGGCGCTGCCCGAGGTCGAGGAGGTCGAGGTGCCCGAGTGGGGTCACCCGACCCTTCGGGTACGGGGCAAGATGTTCGCCTCCGGCGCGCCGGACTCACCGGCGATGTCGGTGAAGGCGAGCAAGGAGGAGCAGGCGGAGCTGGTCGGATCCCGGCCGGAGGTCTTCTCGGTGGCTGCCTACGTCGGCCGGTACGGCTGGGTCCGGGTCCAGCTTCCCGGCATCGACGTCGAGGAGCTGGCGGAGTTGCTGGTCGAGGCGTGGCGGCGCACCGCGCCCCGGCGGCTGGTCACCGCCTACGACAGCGCCGGGCGCTGAGCTGGTGCCGGCGCCGTCGTGGCCGGCGCCGGGCGTCAGGACAGCGACAGTACGAGGTAGCCGACCGTCGCGCCGACCTCGACGACGGCGCCGAGGACGTCACCGGTGACCCCGCCGAGCCGGCGGACCGCGTGGCGTACCAGCAGCAGCGTGGCGACGAGCGCGACGGCGACCGCCGCCGGGCCCTGCCAACGGTGGCCGGGCGCCGCCGGCAGCGCCAGTGCCGCGACGAACACCAGACCGGCGGTGGCGGCGAGCCACCCGACCGTCCCCGCGACCATCGCGCCCAGCCCGCCCGGGCGCGCCGCCGGTACCCCGCGCCGGCACGCCCAGGCCACCCCGAGCCGGCCCGCCGCGGTGGCGGCCGCCACCCCGGCGACCGCCGCCGGCCAGGGCCGGGTGAGCAGGGCGGCTCCGCACGCGGCCTGGAGCAGCAGCGTGACCGCGACCGCGGCCACCCCGAACGGGCCGATGTCGGGCTTCTTCATGACGTCGAGCGCGCCGGCCGCGTCCCGGTACGAGCCCAGCCCGTCGGCGGTGTCGGCCAGCCCGTCCACGTGCAGGCCGCGGGTGAGCAGCAGCCCGACCGCGACCATGACGGCCCCGGCGACCAGGGCCGGCGCGCCGAGCCAGCGCAGGGCCAGCCCGACCGCGGCCAGGACCGCGCCGAGCACCGCGCCGACCACGGGCGCCAGCGCCATCGCGCCCCCCGCCGCGGCCCGGTCGACCCGGCCGGCACGTACCGGCGCGACCGTGAACGTGGTCAGCGCCAGGCGCAGCCCGGCGCCGAGGGCCGGCCCGGAGGGCGCTTCAGACACCGGGCGGCGCTGACGGGGCCGTCGCCGACGCGGGCGGCGGCGACGCGGGCAGGGTCGCCGCGAGCGTGAGCGCCGAGCGCAGCAGCGGCAGCGCCGCGAGGGCCGTCGCCCCTTCACCGAGCCCGAGCCGGAGATCCAGGACCGGCGTGACCCCCAGGACCTCGGCGCCCAACTGGACGGCCGGGTGGCCGCCGGTGTCGGGCAGCACGAGCCAGTGCCGGGTCTGCGCCCCGAAGTCCCGCGCGACCAGCGCGGCCGCCACGCCCACCGGTCCGTCGATCATGACCGGGGTGCGCCGGGCCACCGCGCCGAGCAGGACCCCGGTCGCCACCGCGTGGTCGGCGCCGCCGAGCGTGGCCAGCAGCGCGCGCGGGTCGCGGGCCCGGGCCCGTACCCGGTGCAGCGCGTCGCGCACGGCCGCGCACCGGCGCATCCAGGCCAGGTCGTCGATGCGCCCGTCCGGGCCGATGACGCGGCCGAGCAGCGCCGCGATCTCGCCGTTGGCGGTCAGCGAGATGATCGCGGCCGCCACGGCGTCGGCACCCGCCCCGCCCGAGCCGAGGACGATCAGGTCGGTGCCGGTGTCCACGGCGCTCTCGGCGAGCTGCCAGCCGTACTCCAGCGCGGCGTCCACCTCGTCGGGCTCCAGCGCGTCGGTGTGCTCGATCGCGGCGGCCGTCCGAGGCCAGCGGACGGTCTGCACCGCCACGCCCGCGGTGCCGGCCAGCAGCGCCCAGGGCCCCTCACCGCGCTCGGCCGCGTCGAGCCGGCGCGCGGACGCGGCGGGGGAGTCACCCGCGGCCACGTCGCCGTCGTGGTCGGTGTGCAGCACCAGCATCCGTACCTGCTGCCACGGCTGCGGAACCGCCTGGCCCTGGGTGCCGGCGGCGAACCGGACGACCGGGGCCAGCGCCCCGAACCCGGCCACGCCGAGCGTGGCCAGCCGCTCGCCGGCCGCGGCGGGGGCGTTCTCGTCGGGCATCGGCAGGCTCATGCCGACCGTGATCGCCGCCACGCCGGTCGGCGTCCGGGCGGGTGCGGTGACCTCCGGCGCCGGCGTGGCGACCTGGGCGGTGGCGTCTGCCACGGCGGGCGTGGACACCCCGCCGGTGACCGGGGTCAGCCGGGCACCGGCCGCCGGACCACGCGGGTCGGTGCCCTTGACCCAGGTCGGCTGGCCCGCGACGACGAACGCGACCGCGTCGCACTCCTGCGCGACGGCCTGGTTCAGCGTGCCGATCGCGTCGGCGAAGAGCCGGCCTGAGGGGGTCGGCGGGACGACCGTGAGCCCCACCTCGGGACTGACGAGGACGAGCATGGCCGCGGGGCAGTCCCGCACCGCGGCGGTGAGCGCCGCCGCGGCGCCCGCGGCCGGTGTCGCGGCGCCATCGGGAGTGAACGATGTCACGGCCGGGTCGTCGGGTGCCCCGGCGCCGGCGTCCCAGGCGCCGGCCGCGTCGAGCGTCGCGGTGAGCCAGCCGCCCAGGTCGTCGACCAGCAGCACCTCGTCCGGCTTCGCGTCGGCGAGCAGTGTGACGAGCCGCCCCGGGTCGGCGCCGGTCTCCTCGGTCGACCACTGCTGCGGGCGGCGGTCCCGGTGCGCCGCGATCCGGGCCGCCCACGTCGGATCACCCGCCCCGGCGGCGGTCGCGACGTAGCGGACCTGGGTGGAAGCGGACACGATCTGTTCGGCGAACTCCGACTTGCCGGAACGGATCCCACCCAGTACAAGGAGACGCCTGCCGGACTGCCATGACATGCTCCGTACCTTATGGCGCCGAGCCCCGGGTCCGGTGCCCGGCATCCGAACTTCGCGCCGAAGGTCGTTAGGCTGACCGGGGACCGAGGGGAAGGGGTACGCGACATGGCGTGGATGTGGCGGTACGAGGACGCGCAGGGCCGGCCCGTCGACGGGCCGCACGAGGCGTTTTCCAGCCAGTCCGACGCCGAGTCCTGGATCGGGCAGACGTGGCGTGATCTACTGGCGACCGGTGCGGTGACGGCGAGCCTCGTGGAGGAGGACCGGGTGGAGTACCGGATGAGCCTCCTGCCCCGGGAGGAGTGAGGTGCTGGGTAGCCAGCGCCGGTCCTACGGCCTCAGCCGTGCCCAGTTCCGGCCCAGCCCGATCTTCGTCTGCCTGGTCGGCCTGGTGGCCGTCAGCGGCTGGATGGCCTGGCAGGGAATCGGCAACGACCGGTTCAACGTGTTCCTGTTCGTCGCCTCCGGCTGGCTCGTGTCGCTGTGCCTGCACGAGTACGCGCACGCGGTCGTCGCCTTCCACGGTGGTGACCGGATGGTCGCCGAGCGCGGGTACCTGACGCTCGACCCGACCAAGTACACGCATCCGTTCCTGTCGTTCGTGATCCCGTTGGCGTTCGTCCTGCTCGGCGGCATCGGCCTGCCGGGCGGTGCGGTGTGGGTCGACCGGCACGCGATCCGCAGCCGAGGGTGGGACAGCTTCATCAGCTTCGCCGGTCCGGCCACGAACCTGCTGTTCTCGATCCTGCTGGTGCTGCCGTTCGCGTGGGGTGTCGACACGTTCGCGCACGTGACGTTCTGGAGCGGGGTGGCGTTCCTGGCGTTCCTGCAACTGACCGCGACGGTACTCAACTTCGTGCCGATCCCGGGGGTCGACGGCGGCAATCTGGTCGAGCCGTGGCTGAGCCCGCAGTGGCAGCGGGGTTTCCAGCATGTGGCGCCCTACGGGATGCTGCTGCTGATCGCGCTGCTGTGGACTCCGGCGATCAACGGCCTGTTCTTCAATGTCGTCTTCTTCCTCGGCGACCTGATCGGCCTGCCCATCAGCTTGGTGGCGGAGGGGCACCGGCTCTTCCCGAGCCTGGCGCTGTAGTCCCGCCGGGGCGGTACCCGAGTGCCGCCGAGGTGGCCGGGGTCGCGTCGGCCCCGGGTGGCCGGCGTCGCGCCGGGCTGAACCGGTACGGTGCCGGGTCGCGGTAACGGCTGAACAGCTCATTGTTACTGTTCATCCCTCGTCGTAGACGTCCGAGGAGTGACCATCGTGAGCGAGCCGACCGACGTGGACAGTGAACTGGCGACCCGGCTGCGACTCGCGGTCAGCCGGCTGGCCCGCCGGATCAGGTTGGCGACCAACGACGTCCCGCCGCTGCAGTTGTCGGCTCTCGCCACCCTGGAAAAGCACGGGGCGCTGCGCTCCGGCGAGCTGGCCGCCCGCGAGGCGGTGACCGCCCCGACGATGACCCGGGTGCTGTCGTCGCTGGCCGAGCGTGGTCTGGTGATCCGGGAACCCGACCCGACCGACGCCCGCTCGGTACGGGTCTCGCTGTCGCCGGCCGGGATCGAGGCCCTTGCCCGGATCCGGTCGCAGCGCACGGCGCTGCTGGGCGCGCGGGTCGCCCGGTTGACCGGCGAACAGCGGGCCGCGCTGGTGGCCGCGCTCCCCGCCCTGGAGTCCCTGGTCGAGGACGACTGACGCCGCCAAGATCGTCACAACTTGCCGGAAGTCGTGGTCTCCCGGCTCCGTGAGGCCACAACTTCTCGGAAGTTGTGGCGATCCTGGTTCCGTAGACGTTGTGACGATCTTGGCGGGTGTCGCGTTACCCGCGGGTGCGCGGGCTCTCGGTCTTGGCCGGGTCCCGCTCGACGATCGGGTCCAGCACGCTGTCGATGGCCTTCATCAGGTCGGCGTCGAGCTTGACGCCCACGGCCTTGACGTTGTCCTGCAACTGCTCCGGCCGGGTCGCGCCGACGATCGCCGACGACACGTTCGGGTTCTGGAGCACCCAGGCGATCGCCAGCTGCGCCATGGTGAGGCCGGCCTGCTCGGCGAGCGGCTTGAGCTGCTGCACCCGGGTCAGCACCTCGTCGGTCAGCAGGCTGGAGATGAAGCCCGCACCCGACTTCTCGTCGGTGGCCCGGGAACCGGCCGGCGGCGGCTGGCCGGGCAGGTACTTGCCGGTCAGCACGCCCTGGGCCATCGGCGACCATACGATCTGGCCGATGCCCAGCTCCTCGCAGGTGGGTACGACCTCGGGCTCGATGACCCGCCACAGCATCGAGTACTGCGGCTGGCTGGAGACGAGTTGGATCTTCAGCTCGCGGGCCAGCGCGTGCGCCTCGCGGATCTGCGACGCCTTCCACTCCGACACACCGATGTAGTGGGCCTTGCCGGAGTGGACGATGTCGGCGAACGCCTCCATCGTCTCCTCGAGCGGGGTGGCGTAGTCGTAGCGGTGGGCCTGGTACAGGTCGACGTAGTCGGTCTGCAGCCGGCGCAGGGAGCCGTTGATCGACTCCATGATGTGCTTGCGGGACAGGCCGCGGTCGTTGGGGCCGGTGCCGGTCGGCCAGTAGACCTTCGTGAGCAGTTCGAGCGACTGACGCCGCTGCCCCTTCAGCGCCCGGCCGAGCACCTCCTCGGCGCGGGTGCCGGCGTACACGTCGGCCGTGTCGAAGGTGGTGATTCCCAGGTCGAGAGCGGCCCGCACGCACGCGGTCGCCTGCTCCTCCTCAACCTGCGAGCCGTGGGTGATCCAGTTGCCGTACGAGATCTCGCTGATGAGCATCCCGGAGCGGCCAAGGTGACGGAACTCCATGACCTTGACCCTATCGTTGCCGGGTAAGGAGCGCTCCGGTGGTGCTTCCTACAGGATCGATAACGGACGGGGGGCGCTTCCCGCAGGGAGCGACAGAGGTACTCCTACAGGATCGGCCGGGCGTCGCTGAGCAGCCGGTCGATCTCCTCGGTCACCGCGTCCCGGCTGGGGAACTCGGCCGCGAGCAGCGGGCGGCCGCGCCGGTCGAGCGCGCCCCAGCGACCCGCCGGGGTGGCGAACAGGAACACCACCGGGTGGATCACCAGCGCCGGGTGCAGCGGCGGCAGGATCAGCCGGCCGGTACGGTCCACGACACCCTTGTAACTGCCCAGCGCGATGATCGCGAGACCCTCGTCACAGAACCCGTCGATGTAGCGCCCGTCGTGCAGCGCCGTGGCGAACCCGTCGTAACGCAGCGGTACGACGAGCCGGCCGGTGGCATCGACGGCGCCCCACCGCCCGTCGCGCCGGACCGGGGCCAGCCCGCGCCGGAACGGCCGCACGTCGTCGAACCCGGCCTCGATGAGGACCCTGTTCGACTTGTCCACCGCGAGCCAACGGCTCGTGCCGTCGCGGGAGACCCAGGCGATGCCGTCGGAGAAGCTGCCCACTCCCAGGTACCCGGACGTACGGTCGATCAGCAGGTCTCCGACGTCGTTGATCAGCTCCCAGTTGCGTGAACCCGGGCGCTGGACCCACGCCACACCGTCGCGGAACGGCTGGACGTCGGTGAACCTCGGTGCGATCCGGAACACGCCGAGATCGTCGGTGAAGCCCCACCGCCGGGTGTGCTCGTCGAGCGTCGCGGCCAGCGCCTTCGGGATCTGCAGGATCTCGTGGCGGGAGCGCGGGTACGGCCCGAAGCCCTTCTCCGCGACCCCCCGGAACACGGCGTCCAGCGCCAGCTCGGTCTGCGCGATGAGGTCGGGGTCCTCCTCACGGCGCAGTTCGAGGGCCCGCTCGAAGTGGTTGCACGCCTCGATGAAGCGTCCCTGGTCGAAGGCGCACTTGCCGGCCTGGTGGTGCATCGTCGCGCGGAGCCGGTCGGGAAGCTCGGTGGAGTTCGCGAGCGTGAACAGCCGGTCGGCCTCGTCGTACTCGCCCCGCCACTGCAGGACGTGCGCGAGCCGAGCCTGGGCGATCGCGATCCGGCGCAGCTCGCCGGTGGCCTCGGCGTGGGTCAGTGCGAGCTGGCCGTCGGCCAATGCCGTGTCGAGATCGTCGAGGATCCGCGAGACCACCGCCCGCAGGCTGAGCAGCCGCGCCCGTGGGCCGTTGCCGGACTCCGCGTCGAGCTTCGCGGTCAGCAGGCGGCGGACCTCGGTGAGTTCGTCGATCTGGGCGCCTTCGACGACCTCCCGCAGCGTGTCCGGATCGAACTGCCAGTGGTACTCGGCGAGTACCCGCTCGGCGTCGACCGGCGGTACGGGTGGCTCCTGCGGCGCGGGTGGCTCCGGCGGCGCGGGTGGCTCCGGCGGCGCGGGTGGCTCCGGCGAATCCGCGGCCGGGGCGCTCCCTCCGTCCGTGGCGGGACCCTCGGGTACGGCCGCGGCCGCGTCGGCGGTGTCACGGCTCGCCGGCGGTGCGGATACCGGGGGCGCGGATACCGGCGTCACCGATACCGGGGGCGCGGACACCGGGGGCGCGGACACCGGGGGCGCGGACACGGGGGTCGGCGGTGCGGACACCGGGGGCGCGGACACGGGGGTCGGGGGCGCGGACACCGGGGTCGGCGGTGCGGACACGGGGGTCGGCGGTGCGGACACCGGGGGCGCGGACACGGGGGTCGGCGGTGCGGACACGGGGGTCGGCGGTGCGGACACCGGCGCGGAGGCGCCCGGCGGGCCGGACCAGGGTTGACCCGACGTGGGCGGAGCGGAGACGGGCGGACCCGACATGGGCGCACCGGATACGGGCGGCCCGAAGCCGGGTGCGCGCGATACCGGTGGGCCGGACATCGGTACCGATGACACCGGTGGGCCGGACATCGGCACCGACGACACCGGTGGGCCGGACATCGGTACCGATGACACCGGTGGCTCCACGGTCGGCCGGAAGCCCGGCCGGGGACCGGAGGGCGGTGCGCTCATCGGGCGGGGTGGCACCGGCGGCCCGGCCGGAGCGTGCCGGCCGGGAACCGGAGGAGCGGGCGGCGGTGGGACCGGCCCGCCGCGCCCCGCCGTACCCGGGGGAGCGCCGTAGCCGGTGGTCCTCGGTGGCACGGGCGCGCCGGGGTGTGGTGGTACCGCCGGGTTCGGCCGTGGACCGCGGTGGGGCGGTGGGTACGGCTGGCCGTGGTCACCGGGCACCCCGGGTACCGGGCGAGGCGGCGATGGGGCCGCCCGGTACGACCCGGGTGGACCGGCCGGACCGGACGGCTGCGGGTGCCCGGGCCGGGGTGGGCCGGCGAGATGGCCGCGGGCCGGGTCGGCGTCGTCGCCGTACGGCGGATGGGCCGACCGCGCGGGGTACCGGTACGCCGGCGACGGCCGGCCGGTGGGCGGCGGCGGTGGCAGGTTCGGCCGGGGCGGCAGCTCGTGCCGGCTCTCCGGGTGCGGTGGGATCCCGAGATCCGGCCCGGCGTCCGGGCGCGGCGGGAACCTGTCGTCCGGACGCGGGTACGGCTGCGGTGGGCGCCAGGCGTCGGGGCGTGGGTCGGAACGGTTCGGTGGCCGGTGCGGGGCGGCGGCGTCCTCGGTACGCGCCGGTGCGGAAGGGGCGATGTCCGGCTTGTGCCTGGGTTCGGGTACGGGGTGGCCCCAGGGCAGGGTGGGGAGGGTCGCCCAAGCGGGCGCGGCGGTTCCCGGCTCCTCGTCCGGGTGCACGTCGCTCACGCTCAGATCTCCTCGCCCCAAGAGAAATCCCCGCGCCGGGAATTGACCAGCGTCCCCTCCGCTGGTCCACACATTCTGGCGTGGTCGCGGAAGGAGGGTACGGCTTGAGCCTCCCCGCCGCCACCGTGGCTCGCCCCATTTTCACCAGATTCAGGATGTACGCCGCACTCGCCGTACCTCAATCCAGGCGCATACGACATATCGACAGGCGAAGATTGCCGCGATGTTCGTCAAGTCTTAGCCCTCGCGGTCGTTCGCGGTGTCGTCCGGTCGGGGATCGTGGACGGTACCGCCGGTGGTGGCTGTCGGCTACTCGTACGGGCGGCTGGTCGTACGGGCGGCCGCCGACGGATGTCCGGATCCGCGCCGACGACGTCCTGGCCGCCATGTGCGGGGTGTCATGGCCGCCATGGGCGGGGCGTCATGGCCGGCCGGATGGCGGTGCCGCGGCAGGGTCCGTGCTGCCGGCCCGAGACGGCGCTCGGGCCCGACCGGCCCACGGGTACGTGGTGGTCGGGCCCGAGCGCGCGGGCGTCCAGGGTCAGATCTTGGCGCCGGCCGACACCCGGGGCTTCGGGATGCGGAAGCGCCGGTAGCTGAGCGAGCGCATCGCCGCGTACATGTACAGGCTGCCCATCCGCTGCTGCGTCTTCGGGAAGCGCTCGCGCACCAGCCGGTTGATCTTTCGCGACATCAGGACGACGTCCAGGATGACGCCGAAGCCCAGCAGCAACCAGACCAGGTTCGCCGCCAGGCCGACCTGGGGTGGCAGCGACCGCATCGACGACACCACCAGCAGGACGAACGCGAAGCTGAAGAACCAGGTGCCGACGGTCAGGCGGGAATCGACCACGTCGCGGACCAGTGCCCGCTCCGGTCCCTGGTCGCGCGGCATCAGGTAGCGCTCGTCACCGGCCAGCATGCCGGCCCGCTGCTCGGTGCGGGCCGCCCGCGCCTTCTCGCGGGCGCGCCGGGCCGCCTCCTTGCGGTCGGCCGGCGGGGCCTCCCGCAACGCACCCGCGCGCGGGCGCTTGGGGGTGATCTTGCCGAGCTCCTTCTTGCTCGGCGTGTACCCCTTGGGGCGGGCTTCGGTGGCCTCGGCGGAGCTTGCGTCGGCCGAGGTGGCCTCGGCTACGGCAGCCTCCACCAGATCGGTTGACTTGCGGCGAAAGAGCGACGGCACGCGGTGAAGGGTATCCGACGCGGCACGCTTACACCCACCGTCACCCTCCCCATGATCAAGCCGAGTTCGCGGGGCGGTGGCCCCGCGAACTCGCCACGATCACGGCTAGGGGCGCTCGACGCGGGCGCCGAGCGCGGCCAGCTTGCTCTCGAAGTCCTCGTACCCGCGGTTGATCAGGTTGACCCCGTAGACGCGCGACGTGCCCTCGGCGGCCAGCGCGGCGATCAGGTGACTGAAGCCGGCCCGCAGGTCGGGGATCACCAGTTCCGCCGCATGCAACTTGCTGGGCCCCGCGATCACCGCGGAGTGCAGGAAGTTGCGGCGCCCGAAGCGGCACGGGGTGCCGCCCAGGCACTCCCGGTACACCTGGATCGTCGCCCCCATCGTGTTGAGCGCCTTCGTGTAGCCCAGGCGCCGCTCGTACACGGTCTCGTGCACGATCGACAGCCCGCGCGCCTGCGTCAGCGCCACCACCATCGGCTGCTGCCAGTCGGTCATGAAGCCGGGGTGCACGTCGGTCTCCAGGGCGACCGCGCGCAGCTCGCCACCGGGGTGCCAGAACCGGATGCCGCCACCGACCGGTGTGTCGTCGACCTCGAAGGCCCCACCGACCGACAGGAAGGTGTTCAGGAAGGTCATCATGTCGGACTGCCGGGCGCCCTCGACGAACACGTCGCCCTTGGTGGCCAGCGCGGCCGCGGCCCAGCTCGCGGCCTCGATGCGGTCGGGGATCGGGCGGTGGACGTACCCGCCGAGCCGCTTCACACCCTCGATCTCGATGACCCGGTCGGTGTGGACCTTGATGATGGCGCCCATCTTCTGCAGGACGCAGATCAGGTCGATGATCTCCGGCTCGATGGCGGCGTTGCGCAGCTCGGTGACACCCTCGGCGCGCACGGCGGTCAGCAGGACCTGTTCCGTGGCGCCGACGCTGGGGTACGGCAGTTCCAGCTTGGTGCCGTGCAGGCCGTTGGGTGCGGTGATGTCCATCCCGGACGCGGTCTTGGTGACGACCGCGCCGAACTCGCGCAGCGCCCGCAGGTGGAAGTCGATCGGCCGGCCGCCGATGTTGCAGCCGCCCAGGTCGGGAATGAACGCGTGGCCGAGCCGGTGCAGCAGCGGGCCGCACAGCAGGATCGGGATCCGGCTGGATCCGGCGTGGACGTTGATCTCGTCGGCGTCGGCCCGGCCGGCATTGGTCGGGTCGAGGACCAGCTCACCGTCGCTCTCGCCGTCGGTGACGCGTACTCCGTGCAGCTCCAGCAGACCGCGGACGATCTCGACGTCGCTGATCGCCGGTACGTCGAACAGCCGGCTGGGCGTGTCGCCCAGCAGCGCCGCCACCATCGCCTTCGACACGAGGTTCTTGGCGCCACGTACCCGGGTCTTTCCGTACAGGGGCGTGCCGCCGTGCACGACGAGGACGTCGTTCAACACAGACCTCCGAAGCCTGGAGCGAGAGATGTGGGGGGAAGGGGACTCGAAAAGATCACGGTCCGGTCTCGCTCGGGCAGCATATCCCCACCGATCCGGTCGATCGATAAGCGGAGTCTTGTGGTGGCATGAAATCGGCATGTGTCGCCGTCAAAACGGCATGGCGTCACCGATCAGGGGCGGAGCGTAATGAGCTGCCTGGCGTGCCGGGTACGCCAGGCGTGCCGGGAGGCCGGTGCAGAAGCCGGGGTACCGGCGGGGAGCGGAGTGGCACCCGCCCCGGTGCGTGCCGGAGCGCCTGCGGCGGGTCGAGCACCTGCGGCAGGCTGAGCGCCTACGGCAGGGCGAGCATCTGGTCGAGCGCGACCCGGGCGTAGTGCGCCGTCTGCGGGGCGACCGTGATCTGGTTGACCACACGGCCGGCGACGAGTTCCTCCAACGCCCAGACCAGGTGCGGCAGGTCGATGCGGTTCATCGTCGAGCAGTAGCAGACGGTCCGGTCCAGGAACGTGATCTGCTTGTCGGGGTGGGCGTTGGCGAGCCGGCGTACCAGGTTGAGCTCGGTGCCGACGGCCCAGGCCGAGCCGGCCGGCGCGGCCTCGATCGTGGAGATGATGTACTCGGTCGACCCGACGTAGTCGGCGGCGGTGACCACCTCGTGCCGGCACTCGGGGTGGACCAGCACGTTGACGCCGGGTACCCGGTCGCGCACCTCGGTGACGCAGTCCAGGGTGAACCGCCCGTGGACCGAGCAGTGGCCGCGCCACAGGATCATCTTCGCGGCGCGCAACTGCTCGGCGGTCACGCCGCCGTTCGGCTTGTGTGGGTCGTACAGCACGCAGTCGTCGAGCGTCAGGCCCATCTCCAGCACGGCGGTGTTGCGACCGAGGTGCTGGTCGGGCAGGAAGAGCACCTTCTCGCCGCGCTCGAACGCCCAGCGCAGCGCCCGCTCGGCGTTCGACGAGGTGCAGACGACGCCCTTGTTGCGGCCGACGAAGCCCTTGATGTCGGCGGAGGAGTTCATGTACGTGACCGGTACCGTCCGGTCGGCGATGCCCAGCTCGACGAGCGTGTCCCAGGCCTCCTCGACCTGAGGCAGCGCCGCCATGTCGGCCATGGAACAGCCGGCCGCGAGGTCGGGCAGCACGACCTTCTGCGCGTCGCTGGTCAGAATGTCGGCGCTCTCGGCCATGAAGTGCACGCCGCAGAACACGATGTACTCGGCGTCCGGCCGGGCCGCCGCCTCCCGCGCGAGCTTGAAGGAGTCGCCGGTCACGTCGGCGAACTGGATCACCTCGTCGCGTTGGTAGTGGTGCCCGAGGACGAAGACGCGGTCGCCGAGCGCCGCCTTGGCCGCCGTGGCGCGGGCGACCAGGTCGGGGTCGCTGGGCGCGGGCAGGTCGCCGGGGCACTCGACGCCCCGCTCACTGGCCGGGTCGGTGCCCCGGCCCAGCAGGAGCAGCGCGGTCGCGGTCGCAGAGGGTTCAGCCCAAGTCACCAGACCATGCTTGCACGTGCGCCTGACGGTGCACGGGCCACGTCACTGTGACCTGGCAGACTCGCGGATCATGCGGGTACTGATCTGTCCGGACACGTTCGTCGGTGCGCTCTCGGCGCGGGATTCGGCGGAATTCGGCGCGCTGTCGGCGCGGGACGCGGCCGAGGCGATGGCCGACGGCTGGCATGAGGTGGCCCCCGGCGACGAGGTGACCGTACGGCCGCTGTCCGACGGCGGTACCGGGTTCCTGGACGCGCTGGACCTGCCCGGGGCGCGGCGGATCCGGGTGACCACGACCGATCCGCTCGGCCGGCCGGTCACCGGCGAGGTGCTCGTCGACGGCGCGACCGGGTACGTCGAAGCCGCCCAGGCGTGCGGGCTGCACCTGCTCGCGGCGGCCGAGCGCGATCCGAGGATCACCACGTCGTACGGGCTCGGCCCGCTCGTCACCGCGGCGGTGGAGAACGGCGCGCGGGAGGTCGTCATCGGGCTGGGTGGCCAGGCCGCCGCCGTCGGGGGCGACACCGATGGCGTGGCCAGCAACGACGCCGGCGCCGGCATGCTGGCCGCGCTCGACGCGGTCCCGCTCGACCACGCCGGGTACGCCCTGCCGTACGGCGGAGCGGCGCTCGCGGCCTGCGCCCGCCTCGGTGGTGTACCGCGGCTGCGGGGTGCCCGGCTGGTGGCCGCCACCGACGTCGACAGCCCGCTCGTCGGCCTGCACGGCACCAGTTCGGTGTACGGGCCCGGCCGGGGCGCCACCCGTGCGGACGTCCTGGTCCTGGACGCGGCCCTGACCCGGTTCGCCGAGGTGCTGGAGCGCGACCTGCCCGGCTGCCCGGCCGGCCTGGCCACGGCGCCCGGTGCCGGTGCGGCGGGCGGGCTGGGCGCGGCGGTGCTCGCGCTCGGCGGCCACCGGGTGTCCGGTACCGGCCTCGTCCGGCGCCTGTCCGGTCTTGACGCCGCGCTGGACGCCGCCGACCTGGTCGTCACCGGGGTCGGTTCGTTCGACCACCGGGCGCTGCGCGGTACGGTCGTCGCCGCGGTCGCGGAGGCGGCCCGGGACCGGGCGCTGCCCTGCCTGGTCGTCGCCGGCCAGATCAGCGCCGGGCGGCGGGAGGCGGCGCGGATCGGGGTGACGACCGTGTACTCGGTGGCGGAGCACGTCGGACCGCCCGGTGCGGCGATGGACCGGCCAACCGAGGGGTTGCGGGCGCTGGCGGCCCGGGCGGCCCGGCAGTGGAGCCGTTGACCGCGCGCGGTGCGTTCGGCGTGCCCGGCCCGGTACCCGCGGTGACGCGCGGCCGTACCCGCGGTGATCTGCGGATCGCTCGGGAGAGCGCAGGTCGCCTGCTATGTCACAATGGGAATGCTCTCCGGGCGGTGCGTCGTTGCCCCCGGTGGACCTTACAAACCAGCGCAGGGAGCACTAATCGTGACCGCTTCGCAGACTGAACCAGCTCAGGCCGCCAACCCGGCCGGCGTCGTCCTGACCGACGTCGCCGCGCAGAAGGTGAAGGCGCTGATCGAGCAGGAGGGCCGCGACGACCTGAGGCTGCGCGTCGCGGTTCAGCCGGGTGGCTGCTCCGGACTTCGTTACCAGCTGTTCTTCGACGAGCGTTCGCTCGACGGTGACGCCGTCACCGAATACGACGGCTTCGAGGTCGTGGTCGACCGGATGAGCGTGCCCTACCTCACCGGCGCGACGATCGACTTCGCCGACCGCATCGACGCCCAGGGCTTCACCATCGACAACCCGAACGCGCAGGGCTCGTGCGCCTGCGGTGACTCGTTCCACTGAGTCACGTCTTCGAAACGGCCGTACCCCTCGTGGGTGCGGCCGTTTCGCGTATGAAGCGGGTGTGGCGGGCGGGTCCGGCGGGATCCCGGGTCCGGCGGCCGTGTCCGGCGGGATCCCGGGTGCGGCCGGTAGGCTCGGCCCGCTGTCCGACCGCTGTTAAGACACCTTGAGGTTCCCATGAAGATAGCTGTGACGGGCTCGATCGCGACGGACCACCTGATGCACTTCCCGGGCCGGTTCGCCGAGCAGTTGCTGCCCGACCAGCTGCACAAGGTGTCGTTGTCGTTCCTGGTGGACGACCTGGTCGTACGCCGGGGCGGGGTGGCCGCGAACATCGCCTTCGGCATGGCCCAGCTGGGCCTGCGCCCGACCCTGGTCGGCGCGGTCGGTGCCGACTTCGGCGACTACCGCTCCTGGCTGGAGCGCCACGGCGTGGACTGCGACTCGGTGTACGTCAGTGAGGTCGCGCACACGGCCCGGTTCGTCTGCACCACCGACGAGGACATGTGTCAGATCGCGTCGTTCTACGCGGGTGCGATGGCCGAGGCGCGCAACATCGAGCTGGCCCCGGTCGCCGACCGGCTCGGCGGGATCGACCTGTTCCTGATCGGCGCCGACGACCCGGAGGCGATGGTCCGCCACACCGAGGAGTGCCGCGAGCGGGGTTACGCGTTCGCCGCCGACCCGTCGCAGCAGCTGGCCCGGATGTCCGGGGACGCCGTACGCAGCCTGGTCGACGGCGCCGCCTACCTGCTCACCAACGAGTACGAGAAGGAACTGCTGGAGGCCAAGACCGGTCTGTCCGGGGCCGAGATCCTCGACCGGGTCGGCGTCTGCGTCACCACGCTGGGCAAGGACGGGGTACGCGTGACCGGCCGGGACATGGACCCGGTGCACGTGCCGGTGGCCCGGGAGATCCAGGCGTACGACCCGACCGGCGTCGGCGACGGCTTCCGGGCCGGGTTCTTCGCCGGCCTGTCGTGGGGGCTGTCCCTGGAGCGGTCCGCCCAGGTCGGCTCGCTGCTGGCGACGCTGGTCCTGGAGACGGTCGGCACGCAGGAGTACGTGGTGCGCGGCGCGGAGTTCATCAAGCGGCTCGCGGAGTCATACGGCGACGAGGCGGCCGAGGAGGTCAGCCCGCAGCTATCCCTACTGCCCCGGTAGGGGAAGCGGTATTCTCGCGGCGTGCCCTCCGAACTGACCGGAATCGTTGTCGTCGCCGCCGTCGTGCTGGCGGCGACCGCGTTCGGACTGGTCCGTCGGGCCCGCGACGGCAAGCTCCGCCCGCCGGACCAGGCGTCGACCTCCGAACGTGAGGTCCTCACCCGGCTCGGTGTCTCCGACGGCACTCCCGTGACGCTGCTGCAGTTCTCGTCGGCATTCTGTGCCCCGTGCCGGGCCACCCGGGCACTGTGCGCCTCGGTCGCCGCGGAGGTCGACGGGGTCCGCCACATCGAGGTCGACGCGGAGTCACACCTGGACGAGGTGCGGGCGCTGGGCATCATGCGGACCCCTACCCTCCTGGTGGTGGACGCCACCGGCCGGGTGGTCCGCCGCGCCGCCGGCCAACCACCCACACGGCCGCACCTGCTGGCAGCGGTCGGCGATGCGATGACAGCCGAAAGTAGCCGATAATGCTCGATCCCCGCGGGCCGCGGTTCAGCGCGGTCATCACCTCAGTGGTCCTCGCTGTGTGTCTGGTCACGGGCAGCGGCTGGCTCGCCGTCGCGCAGGCCATCGTGTTCGCCGCCGGTGCCGCGAGCGTCAGGTACGCGCCGTACGGGTGGATCTATCGGAAGTTCGTGGCGCGCCACCTGAGCCCACCACCGCCGGTGCGGGAGCCGTCCGAGCCGGTCCGCTTCGCTCAGGGGGTCGGCTTCGTCTTCACGGCCGCCGCCGCCACCGCCTACCTGGCGGGTTCCCCGGTCGTCGGCATGATCGCCATCGCGTGCGCCCTCGCGGCGGCGTTCCTCAACGCCGCCTTCGGGCTGTGCCTCGGCTGTGAGTTGTATCTCCTGCTCCGGCGCATCACGGCGGCCAGGTCGACGCTCCGCTGACGCGGGTCTCACCGGTCGGGGTGACGCGGGTCTCGCGCCCGGCGCACCGGACGTGCGGCCGGGTGACGCGCCCGACGTACGGCTCAGGTGACGCGCCGGACGTCGTAGCCGCCGTCGGCCGCCCCCAGGTACTCCTGGCCGCGCATCCGGCACCACGCGGGGATGTCGACCGCGGCGGCCGGATCGTCGGCCAGTACCCGCAGCACCGCGCCGACGGCGACCTCGGGCAGGCGGCGGGCCAGCGCGATCACCGGTAGCGGGCAGCGCTGCCCCCGGCAGTCGAGAATCTCCGGCCCGGTCACAGCCCCGCCACCCCCGCGTGCTCCCGTAGCTCGGCCACCACGCCCGGCAGGACGGTCAGGAACCGCGCCACCTCGTCGACCGTGGTCTCCCGGTGCAGGGACACCCGTACGTTGCCGTGCGACAGCACCCCCATCGCCTCCAGGACGTGGCTCGGACGCAGCGTCGACGAGGTACACGAGGAACCCGACGACACCGCGAAGCCGTGCCGGTCGAGCGCGTGCAGCAGCGCCTCGCCGTCGACGTACAGGCAGGAGAAGGTCACCAGGTGCGGCAGCCGGTCAGTCGGGTCGCCCACGACCTCGACGTCCGGCACGGTCGAGGCCACCACCGTGCGGATGCGGTCCACCAGCGGCGACAGCCGGGCGGCCTCGGCGTCGGCGGTGGCCAGGACCGCCCGCAGCGACGCCGCGGCGGCCACCACCGCCGGCAGGTTGGGCGGCGCGACGGTCGGTCGCGGGTCGAGCCAGCGGGTGCCCTTGCGGACCACCAGCACGCCGACGCCCGGCGGCCCACCCCACTTGTGCGCGCTGGCCGACAGCAGCGACCAACCAGTGGGCAAACTCACCCGGCCGGCGGACTGGGCGGCGTCCACGTACAGCGGGACGCCGGCCGCCGCGCACAGTTCGGCCGCCCGTGCGACCGGCTGGACCGTACCCACCTCGTGGTTGGCGCTCATCAGTGCGGCCAACGCCACACCCGGCGCGCCCACCGCGGCCGCGAACGCGTCCAGATCGACCCGGCCGAGCCGGTCCACCGGCACGGTCACGCCCGGCGCGGCCTGCAACACCGCCGAGTGCTCCACCGCGGAGCACACGAACGTCGTACCGGCCCGGTGGCGGCCGGCCAGCCCACCGCGTACCGCCAGCGCCGCCGCCTCGGTGCCGCTGGCGCACAGGTGCAGCTCGTCCTCGCGTACGCCGAGCGACTCGGCCATTGACCCCCGTGCCGCGTCCAGGAGCTGGCGGGCCCGGCGGGCCTGGCTGTAGAGCTTGCCGGGGTCGAGCCAGCCGTCGTCCAGCGCGGCGAGCAGCGCTTGCCGCGCGACGGGGTGCAGCGGCGCGGCGGCGGCCGCGTCGAAGTATGTGGGCACCTATTCAGGGTAGGGACACGGTGACCCCCTGCCAGGTGCGCCGGGCGGTGTCGAGTAATCTGCGACCGTCGGTGATGCCCTCAAGGTCGGCGGTTGTCAAGATCGCTGAGGCAGGATCGGCGAGCGGGGTCGCGGCCTTGGGCTAAGGAGGCAAGAGCAGGTGTTCGCAAGCGGTTCGGGCGCGAGTTCCGCGCGGGCGCGTAACCGCCGCGGGTCGGTCGGTGCGCGTGTCGTCGGTTTGAGCGTCGCGGCGCTCGGCGCGGTCATGGCGCTCTCCGGCTGCTCGCTCGGCGATGTCGGCAAGCCGTTCCGGGGCTTCGGTTGGCCCGAGGGCGGAGTTTCGGACCAGTCCCACCGGATGTACGACCTGTGGGTCGGCTCTGTGCTGGCCGCCCTGGTGGTCGGTTTCCTGGTGTGGGGACTCATCTTCTGGTGCATCGTGCGTTACCGGAAGCGCGGCGAGGAGCTGCCGCTGCAGACGCGCTACAACCTGCCGATCGAGTTCCTCTACACGATCCTTCCGTTCCTGGTCATCGCGGTGCTGTTCTACTACACGGCGACCACGCAGAGCTACGTCGACAAGGTGAGCAAGAACCCCGACGTCAAGGTCGAGGTCGTCGCGTTCAAATGGAACTGGCAGTTCCGCTACCTTGACCAGAACGCCAAGGGCGCCGACGGGCAGGCGATCTCCACGATCGGCACCAGCGACTACGTTCCGGTCCTGGTCGTGCCGACCAACAAGAGCATCCTGCTCTACGAGAACTCCAAGGACGTCATCCACTCGTTCTGGGTGCCGGACCTGCTGTTCAAGCGGGACGTGTTCCCCGGCAACGTGGAGAACAAGTTCCAGGTGACGGTCCAGAAGGAAGGCGCGTACGTCGGCCGGTGCGCCGAGCTCTGCGGTGCCTACCACGCGATGATGAACTTCGAGCTGCGTGCGGTGACGCCGGACAAGTACGAGCGCTTCATCGCGGCGCGTCAGCAGGGCATGAGCACGCCCGAGGCGTTGGAGAGCATCGGCGAGAAGCCGTTCGCGACGACGACCCACCCGTTCCCAGCCGACCAGCAACAGCGCGCAGCGAGCTGACGGCGGACAAGGATCCATCATGAAGAGCGAGTACAAGCTTTTCGCCGTGGTCGGCGTATTCCTCTACGCGGCTGCCGCGGTCTACGGCTACTGGACCTGGCTCGACAGCCCGGTCCACCGGATGGAGTGGATCGGCACCGTCGCGCTGGTCCTGTCCGGCCTGCTGTGCACGATGTGCGGTGGCTACTTCTGGTTCATCTCCCGCCGCATCGACCTGCGGCCGGAGGACCGCGCGGACGCGGACATCTCCGAAGGTGCGGGCGAGGTCGGCTTCTTCGCCCCGGGCAGCTACTGGCCGCTCGGCCTCGCCTTTGCCGCCACCGTGGCCGGTCTCGGCATGGTGTTCTGGGCGCCGTGGCTGATCGCGGTCGGCATGGTCGCCGTGATCCTCGCTACCGGCGGCCTGCTCTTCGAGTTCTACACCGGCTCACGGCGCGGCGTGGAACACTGACGCCCCGGCGGATCGCAGAACCTCCCACAGCGCCCCCTCGCGGGGCGCTGTGGCGTTTCCGGGGTCGGTATGCCAGGGGAGGGCTTGTGGACCGGCCGAGGGGTCGTCGGCGGGGCCATACCGTGTCATGATCGCGCTCCAGACCATGGCAGGGGACGGAGGGCGCGGCGATGACCACAATCGGCGTGGACATCGGCGGCACCAAGATGCTGCTGCTCGCCCACGACGCGAAGGGGCAGCCGGTACGCGAACGGCGGGTCGGCACCGGACCGGCCGCGACGCCGGAGTACCTGAGCCGGCAGATCCACGAGTTCGCTCGAACTCTGCCCGGGCCACCTCAGGCCGTGGGCATCGCTGTCCCCGGGCTGGTCGATCCCGCGGCCGGACGGGTGGAGATCTCCGACGTACTCCCCGAACTGGCCGGATGGCAGCCCGCCGAGCTGCTCGGTACCGGAATCCCGCACGTGCTCGTCAACGACATCCGTGCCGCGCTGGTACACACCAGCCGCGACCTGCCCGCGGATGCCACGGCCGCCACGCTCGTGGCGGGTACCGCGATCGGCATGGGCTGGATGGCCAACGGCAAGGTCGTCCACGGTGTCCGCGGGTGGGCCGGTGAGATCGGCAGCACGCCGGTCCCGACCCCGCGGGGTGTCCGTCGCCTGGACGAACTCGCCGGCGGTGCGGCCGTCGTCGCCGCGACCGGACTGACCCCCGCTGCCATCCATGCCGCCCTCGCCGCCACCGACCCCGCTGTCACGGCCGCCGTCCGTGCCGCCGGTGCGAGCTTCGGTCTGGCGATCGCTACCGTGGTCAACCTGCTCAACCCGCTGGCGATCACGCTTGCCGGCGGCACCCTGACCTACCCCGGCTATCTCGACAGCGCGCTGCGGACCGCGGAGCAGACCGCCCTACCGCAGCTGTGGCAGTCCTGCACCATCAGGCGCGCGGACGACGCTCCCCGCATCGTGGCTCTCGGCGCCATCCACCTGGCCGGTCAAGCGATCACGTGAGACCGGCTGGGTCTTGTCCTGCCAGGCGTCGAAGCCGGAGACAGGCACCGGGCCGGCGTGGTGGGCCGAGGTACGCCTGGTTGACCGAATGGACGGGGTGCGCCACCGGGTGAGTCGGTGCGGGCGGTGTGCGGCGCCCTGAGTCGGTGCGGGCGGTGTGCGACGACGTGGCTCCACGGCTCCGATCTTGGAGAGTTTGGTACCAATATTGGTGCCAAACTCTCCAAGATCTACGGAGGCAGGACAGGCCGCCGGTGATGTGGGGTCGGGGGAGCGGGGGTCTCAGGCGGCCCGGCGCGTGGTGGTGCTGTGGCGCCGCTCCAGGCGGACCGGGGCGAAGGACGCGATCAGCAGGGCGTCGCCGCAGTCGGAGCAGATCCACTCGTCACAGTCGGCGCCGTGACCGTCCTCGCACGGGGGCTGCTCGAACACGCGGAGTGTGGCGCAGTGGCCGCAGTAGAGCTCGAGGAATCGCACCGCTGGACCTCCGTTCACTCAGCTACGAGCCTGCCACCCGGCGTGGCGGGAATGCGGCATTCCGGCCGGCGTGTCACCGGTGAATCGGGTTACCGGCCAGCCCGACAGGGACCGTGCGGCGCCGCGGGGAGACAACATCCGTGCGGCGCCACGGGGACCGCATCCGTGCGGCGCCGCGGGGAGACAACATCCGTGCGGCGCCACGGGGACCGCATCCGTGCGGCGCCGCGGGGAGACAACATCCGTGCGGCGCCACGGGGGCCGCATCCGTGCGGCTCCACGGGCAGAAACGAAGGGCGCCCGCCGGAAATATTCCGACGGGCGCCCTTACGTGTGGCGCGGCAGTTACCGCTGACCGGTGCCGATCTCCTCGCGGGACGGGGCCGGCGAGACCGGGGCCTCGGCTCCGCGGGCCGGCGGGGCCGCCTCCTCGATCGGGAAGAAGAAGCCCTTGACCGTCGGCACGAGCGCGCCGAGGCGGTTCATCTTCTTCGGTACGACCCAGCCGGCGTAGGGCAGCTCGGCCGGGTGGCCGTGCTCGTCGACCGGCGCGAGCGGCTGGTGCACCTCGACGAAGCGCCCGTCCGGCATCCGCTTGATGATGCCGGTCTCCACGCCGTGGGCCAGCACCTCCCGGTCGTGCTGCTGCAGGCCCAGGCAGGCCCGGTAGGTCAGCCAGTACGCCAGCGGCGGCAGGAGCAGCAGGCCGACCCGGCCGGCCCAGGTCATCGCGTTCAGGCTGATGTGGAACTTCTCAGCGATCACGTCGTTGGCGCCGGAGAGCGCCAGCACGAGGTAGAACGCCAGGGCCATCGCGCCCAGGGACGTACGGGTGGGTACGTCACGGGGACGCTGCAGCAGGTGGTGTGCCCGCTTGTCCTTGGTCCACCGCGCCTCGATGAACGGGTAGAAGAGCGGCAGCATCGTCAGCACGCCCGGCAGGAACACCGTCGGCCAGAACAGCGGCGGCAGCGTGTAGTGGTGCCCCGGCCACAGTGGGAAGCGGGCCTCCCACGGCGGCATCAGACGGGTCGAACCGTCCAGGAACATCACGTACCAGTCGGGCTGGCTCCCCGCGGAGACGACCGCCGCCTTGTACGGGCCGAACAGCCAGACCGGGTTGATCTGGAAGAGACCGCCGAGCACGGCGACCAGGCCGAAGCACAGCATGAAGAAGCCGCCGGCCTTGGCCGCGAAGCCCGGGAACATCCGGATGCCGACCACGTTGTCGTTGGTCCGGCCCGGCCCCGGCCACTGCGTGTGCTTCTGCTTGACCAGCAGGCCCATGTGGGCGGCGATCAGGCCGAGCAGGATGGCCGGTACGAGCAGGACGTGGGCGATGTAGAGCCGACCGAGGATCGCGTGGCCCGGGAACTCCCCGCCGAACAGCGAGGTCGCCACCCAGGTGCCGACCACCGGGATCGACATCATGATCGCGTGGGCGATGCGCAGACCGGTGCCGGACAGCGCGTCGTCGGGCAGCGAGTACCCGGCGAAGCCCTCGACGAAGCCCAGCCAGAACAGCAGCACGCCGATGATCCAGTTGAGTTCACGCGGCTTGCGGAACGCGCCGGTGAAGAACACCCGGAGCATGTGCACCACGATCGCGGCCATGAACAGCAGCGCCGCCCAGTGGTGCATCTGCCGCATGATCAGGCCGCCACGGACCTCGAACGACAGCTGGAGGCTCGACTCGAACGCCCGGGACATCTCGATGCCCTTGAGCGGCGTGTACGGGCCGTTGTACTTGACCTCGTTCATCGACGGGTCGAACCAGAACGTCAGGAACGTACCGGTCAGTAGCAGGATGACGAACGAATAGAGCGCGATCTCACCCAGCAGGAACGACCAGTGGTCGGGGAACACCTTGTTCAACAGGCGCCGCATGGGGGAGGAAACCTGTAGCCGATCGTCGATCTCCGCGCCGGCCTTGGCGGGCAACGCCGCCATGTCTATCTTGCGTCGCTTCACGGGCGCTCCCAGAACCCGGGCCCGATCGGGACCCTGAAATCAGACTTGGCTACCAGTACGCCGTCCTCGATGGCCAGCGGCAGCATCGGCAGCCGGCGCGTGGCCGGACCGAACACCGGCCGGGCGTTGTCCGTGATCTGGAACTGCGACTGGTGGCACGGGCACAGCAGGCGGTTGGTCTGCTGCTCGTAAAGGCTAGCCGGGCAGCCGGCGTGGGTGCAGATCTTCGAGTACGCCACGTAGTTGCCCCACATCGCGCCGCCGTTCTCGGCGTTGACCTTGACGTGGTCGAGGTTCGACCGCAGCGTGTCGGCGTCCTGCTGGCGCAGGTGGATGAGCAGGACGGGCGAGTCGGCGTGCTCGTTGGTCGCGCCGCCGGGGACGCCGGGGAACACCGTCACCTGGCCGCCGACGCTGACGTCCTCGGGCCGGATCTCGCTGCCGTCCTCGCGGGTGAGCCGGATCAGCTTGCCGTTGGCCGGCTTCCATGCCGTCTCGAACAGCATGTTGCCCGGCTTCTTGATCATGCCGCCGATCAGCGGCGCGGCCGCGGCGAGGCCGAGCGGCGCCGCACCGACCAGGAGCGCGCCCTTGAGCAGCGGGCGGCGCTGGATGCCGGTCTCGTCGGCCATGTTGAGCAGCGTCGCGCCGGTCAGCTTCCGCTCGGCCAGGTCCGCCTGGTCGTGGCGCTCCTGGATCGACACCTCTTCGGGGAGCAGCTTCTTGGCCCACACGACGATGGCGGCACCGAGGCAGGTCAGCGACCCGCCCAGGGTGACGCCGAGCACCGTGTTGTAGAGCTTCTCGATGCCGCTGCCGGGCTTGTACTCCCACGGCCACCAGATGTAGGCGGCGACGAAGGCCAGCCCGAGCAGGCCGGTGAGCACGAACAGCAGTGCGATCGTCCGCTCGACGCGCTTCTCGGCGCGGGTGCCGGGCACCGGGAACCGGGGGGCGTAGTGGACGATCTCCACGCCGTCCCGCCGCGCTCCCTCTTTGACCAGGTCGAAGCGGGTCAGCTTCGGGTCGTTCACGTCGTAGTCGACGTCAGTCTGCGTACTCATGACTTTCCTGCAATCCAGAGCGTCACGAACATGATCGAAACCATGCCCACCAGGAAGATCACCAGCGCCTCGGGGACCGGGCCGTAGCGGCCGAGGCCGAAGCCACCCGGGTCCTTGTCCTGCTTCTGGTACTGGATGTAGGCGATGATGTCCCGCTTCTCCTGCGGCGTCAGCTGGTTGTCACCGAACACCGGCATGTTCTGCGGGCCGCTGAGCATGGCCGCGTAGATCTGCCGGTCGGTGGACGGCTGGAGGCTCGGCGCGAACTTGCCGGAGGACAGGGCGCCGCCGTTGGTGCTGAACGCGTGGCAGGAGGCGCAGTTGACGCGGAACAGCTCGCCGCCCTTGGCGACGTCGCCACCCTCGCGCAGGTTCTCGCCGGCCGGCAGCTGCGGCCCGCCACCCAGCTCCTGGATGTACGCGCCCATCTGCTGCGCCTGCTCGGTGGTGAACATCGGCTGCTTGCGCTCCACCTGGGCCTGCTGCGGCCGCGCCGCGGGCATCCGGCCGGTCTCGACCTGGAACTCCACGTTCGCGGAGCCGACGCCGATCAGGCTCGGGCCGCGGCCCTGTGCGCCCTGGGCGTTCGGGCCGTGGCAGGTGGCGCAGCTCTGGTCGTACATCCGCTTGCCCAGCTGGGCCGCCTCGGACAGCTGCTTCGGCGCGTCCTCCGCCTGGCTGCCGGGCGCGAACGCGGTGTAGATGCCCCCGACGATGGCGAGCGCGGTTACCAGTCGTACGCCGGCGAAGACGCGTCGGCGCAGGCGGCTTCTCCGTACCGGGCCGGCGAGCAGCCTGCCGCGTCGGTCTTCACGTGGCGGACCGGCGGCGCCGGCCGAGTCGTCGACAGTCATTTCCTCAACCTTTGTCGTCAGTACTACGTCGTCAGGACGGGCCACGGGTGCGAGTTGTGACCCGGTCGCGTCACTTCAGCAGGTAGATCATGCTGAACAGCGCGACCCACACCAGGTCGACGAAGTGCCAGTAGTACGACACGACGATCGCCGAGGTGGCCTGCGCGGGCGTGAAACGCCCCATGGTGGATCGGATCATGAAGAAGATGAACGCCACCAGACCGCCGGTCACGTGCAGGCCGTGGAAACCGGTCGTCAGGTAGAACATCGATCCGTACCCGTCGCCGTTGATCTTGACGCCCTCTTCGACCAGGGTGCGGTACTCGTTCGCCTGGCCGAGCACGAAGACCAGACCCATGACGAACGTGAGGGTGAACCACCGGCGCAGTGAGTGCACGTCGCCGCGCTCCGCGGCGAACACACCGAACTGGCAGGTGACCGACGACAGCACAAGGATCGTCGTGAAGGTCACGGCGTACGGCAGATTCAGGTGTGGGGTGTGTTCCTTCCACAGACCTGGCGCCGCCGCCCGGATGGAGAAGTACATCGCGAACAGTGCCGCGAAGAACATGAGCTCACTGGAGAGCCACACGATAGTTCCGACACTGACCATGTTGGGCCTGGTCAGTGAATGGATCTGACTCTTGGAGATGGCTGGGGCCGCAGTCACGCGGTCATTATTGCCCGCGACCAGGATCACTACGCGCCGGGGTCGCCGGATTAGTGCGTGTCGCCACCCGGTGGGCGTCGCGTACCGGGTCGACCGGTTGCCGCGCGGTGGGCGCCTGGGCGGCGGCGGGACGGGCGGCTAGCCTCGTGGCGTGCAGTACCAAGACCCTGCGCTCACCATTCTCGCCCATGGCGGAGACGACGAGCCGCTCGCCCCGCTGCGGGCCGGCACGCTGTTCCGCCTCGAACTCGACCCGTGGCTGGCGGTGGCGCTGCTGGCCGTCGCGATCGCCTACCTGTACGCCGTCTGGCGGCTGGAACGGCGCGGTGACCGGTGGCCGGCGCTTCGGACGGTGTCGTTCGTGGTCGCCGGCCTCGGTGGTATCGCGTCGGTCACACTCACCGGCATCGGCACCTACGACACCACCCTGCTGTCGGTGCACATGGTGCAGCACATGGTGCTGTCCATGATCGCCCCGATCTTCCTGGCGCTCGGCGCGCCGGTGACGCTGGCGCTGCGGACCCTGCCGCACGGCCCGCGGCGGGTGCTGCTGTCGGTCGTGCACAGCCGGGTCGCGAAGATCTGGACGTACCCCCTGTTCGCGTACGGGCTGTTCGTGGTGACCCCGTTCGCGCTGTACTTCACCGGCCTGTACGAGCTGACCATGCGCAACACGCTGGTCCACGAGCTGGTGCACCTGCACTTCATCGGGGTGGGCTGCCTGTTCTTCTGGCCGCTGCTGGGGATCGACCCGCTGCCCGGCCGCTGGCCGTACCCGGGCCGGGCGCTGCTGATGTTCCTGTCCACGCCGTTCCACACGGTCCTGGGTCTGACCGTGATGCAGAGCACCACGCTGCTCGGCGGCGACTGGTACCCGTCCCTGCGCCTCGGCTGGGCCGACCCGTTCACCGACCAGCGGCTGGCCGGCGGCATCCTGTGGGCCGGCGGCGAGGTGGTGAGCGTCACCATGCTCGGCGTGCTCGTGGTGCAGTGGATGCGCCACGCCGAACGCGAGGCGCGCCGGCTCGACCGCCGGCTCGACCGCGAGGAGATGATGGCCACCGCGCCGGGCGTCGGGGTCGCGCAGCCCGCCGGCGCGGCCGCCCCGGGCGCCGTGCCGGTCACGGGAGGCGCCGTGCCCACGGGCAACTCGCCGGAAGCGGCGACCGGAGCCGGAGAACGCGACGGCGGCGGGTACGATCCCCTCGGCAGTCGAGACACTCAGGGAGCCAGCAGCCGATGACCGAGGGTAGCTACACGGTTCTGCTCTATAGCGACGACCCGCAGGTGCGGGAGCGGATGCGCCTGGCCATCGGCACGCGACCCGCCAAGGACCTGACGGTCCGGTTCGTGGAGTCGGCCACCTACGCCGAGACCGTCCGCATCGTCGACGACCAGGACGTGGATCTGGTCGTCCTGGACGGCGAGGCCGCCCCGGCCGGTGGCATCGGCATCGCGCGCCAGCTCAAGGACGAGCTGCCGGACGCGCCGCCGACCTGCGTGGTGATCGCCCGCGCCGCCGACCGCTGGCTCGCCGCGTACGCCCGCGTCGACGCCACGCTGGTCCACCCGCTCGACCCCATCCTCACCGGGCGTACCGTGGCCGACCTGCTGCGCGGCCGCGCCGCCGTCACCGGATGATTCGATCATGAGCGAGCGGAGCTGGCGGACCCTGCTCGCGGCGCTGCTGCGGGCCGAGGAACTGTCGACCGAGGACACCGCCTGGGCCATGGACGAGATCATGTCCGGTGGTGCCACGCCGGTGCAGATCGCGGCGTTCGCGGTCGCGCTGCGGGCCAAGGGGGAGAGCCCCGCGGAGATCGCCGGGCTGGTCGAGGCGATGGTCGCCAGCGCCGTCCGGGTGGAGCTGCCGGCCCCGGTACGGGCGTCCGCCGTCGACATCGTCGGCACCGGTGGTGACGGTGCCCACACCGTCAACATCTCCACCATGTCCGCCGTCGTGGTCGCCGCGGCCGGCGTACCGGTCATCAAGCACGGCAACCGGGCCGCCTCGTCGTTGTGCGGTGCGGCCGACCTGTTGGAGGAGCTCGGCGTCCCGCTCGACCTCGGCCCGGCCGGGGTGGCCCGGTGCGTGACCGAGGTAGGGATCGGGTTCTGCTTCGCCGCGCGGTACCACCCCGGCATGCGTCACGCCGGTGTACCGCGCCGTGAGATGGGTGTGCCCACGTTCTTCAACTTCCTGGGCCCGCTGACCAACCCGGCTCAGCCGGCGAACGCGGCGGTGGGCTGTGCCGACCCCCGGATGGCCGGGGTCATGGCCGAGGTGTTCGCCAGCCGGGGTGACTCGGTCCTGGTCATGCGGGGCGAGGACGGGCTCGACGAGTTCACCACCGCCGCGCCGACCCGGGTGTGGGCGGTCCGCGACGGTCGCGTGACCGAGACCGTGGTCGACGCCGCCGACCTGGGCGTCGACCGCTCGCGACCGGGCGACCTGCGCGGCGGGGACGCCCGGTTCAATGCCGAGGTGGCGCGCGACATCTTCGCCGGCAAGCCCGGTCCGGTCCGGGAGGCGGTGCTGGTCAACGCCGCCGCGGCGCTGACCGCGCAGGCCGGCTGGGGCGACGACCTCGGTGCGGCGCTACGTGCCGGGATCGAGCGGGCCGCCGCCACGATCGACTCGGGCGCCGCCGGTGACCTGCTGCACCGCTGGGTCGCCACGGCGAAGGTGGCCCAGCAGGCCCGGTAGCGCCGCTGGGTGACCGGATCCCGGGGTGATGCCCGGGTACCCGCCGGGTGAGGCGGCCGTGCCCGCGCGGCCCCCCGGGTGACCGTCGACCGGGATAGTGTCCGGTCATGCAGCCATCCGACCTCTCGCGACCGCGCGTACCCGGAATCCCCGCCCTCACCCCCGACGGATCCACCGCGGTCGTCGCGGTCCAGCGCATCGACTTAGCTGCCGACGACTACACCAGCCAGCTCTGGCAGGTGCCGACCGACGGTTCGGCGGCGCCCCGCCAGCTGACCCGGGGGTGGCGGGACAGCGGTGCCGCGATCTCGCCGGACGGGCGGTGGCTGGCGTTCGTGCGGGCGGTACGGGAGGAGTCGGCCCACGACGCCGACCCGAGGACCGCCAGGGTGGGCAAGCCGCAGGTGTGGGTGATGCCGGTCGACGGCGGCGAGGCGCGCCGGCTCACCGACCACCCGCTGGGCGTGGACCGCGCGCCGGTATGGAGCCCGGACTCGAGCCGGCTGGTCTACACCGCGCGGGTACCCGAGGAAGGCCGGTACGGCACCGTGCCGGGGATCGGCCCGGAGCAGGAACCACCCCGGCGGATCACCGGCTTCGGCTACCGCTTCGACGGCGTCGGGTTCGTCCTCGACCGGCGCCGGCATGTGTTCGTCGTCGACGCGCTGGCCGAGGGGGCGGAGCCGGTACAGGTCACCGAGGGTGACTTCGACCACAGTGAACCGGACTGGAGTCCCGACGGCGAGCTGCTGGCGTTCGTGGCCGCCCGACACGACAGCCACGACGAGGACCTGTTCACCGACCTGTGGGTGAGCCGGCCGGACGGCACCGGCCTGCGGGCGGTCACCAGCGGCGGCTTCGACCTGGGGCAGCCCCGGTTCTCCCCGGACGGGCAGACGCTGTTCTTCGTCGGTGCCGACACCGACGGCCGCCACGCCGTGTGCCGTACCGACAGGCTGTGGACCGTGCCGGTCACCGGCGGCGCGCCGCGGGCGCTCACCGATCCCGAGCGGTACGGGCTGACCGCGTTGGGGAGCGAGATCGTCGTGGCCCCGGACGGGGTGCTCTTCCTGAACGAGAACCGCGGCGCCGTGGAGCTGCTGCGGATGCCCTTCGCTGGCGGCGAGCCTGAGCTGCTGGTCGGCGGTGAGCGGCAGGTGCTCAACGCGGCCGCGGCGGGCGGCACGATCGCGGTGTCGGTGGCCGACCCGACGACCTGGGGTGAGCTGGCCGTCGTCGTACCCGGTGGCGACGTCCGCCACCTCACCGACTGGAACGCCGGGTACGCCCCGGTCTTCGCCCAGGAGGAGATCGACGCCACCGCGCCGGACGGGTACCCGGTGCACGGCTGGGTGGTCCGGCCGGCCGGCGACGGACCGCACCCGGTCCTGCTGATGATCCACGGCGGTCCGTTCACCCAGTACGGCTGGCGGCTGTTCGACGAGGCCCAGGTGTACGCCGGCGCCGGGTACGCGGTGGTCATGGGGAACCCGCGCGGCTCCAGCGGCTACGGGGAGGCGCACGGCCAGGCGGTGCGGGGCAATGTCGGCGAGGTCACCGCGGCGGACCTGCTGGCCCTGCTCGACGCCGCGTTGAAGGCGCCCGACCTCGACGGCGACCGGGTCGGTGTGCTGGGCGGGTCGCACGGCGGGTTCATGACCACCTGGATGGCGGCCCATCACGGCGACCGGTTCTCCGCGGCGATCAGCGAACGGGCCGTGAACGCCATCGACAGCTTCACCGGTTCGTCGGACATCGGCTGGTTCTTCGGCGAGGACCTGTACGGCCCCGACCCGCAACAGCGGGACCGGCAGAGCCCGCTGACGTTCGCCGACCGCATCGACATCCCGATGCTGATCATCCATTCGGAAGCCGACTGGCGGTGCCCGGTGGAGCAGGCACAGCGGCTGTACGTGGCGCTGCGGCTGCGGCGCGTACCGGTGGAGCTGCTGCTCTTCCCGGGCGAGGGGCACGAGCTGTCGCGTTCGGGACTGCCCTCGCACCGGGTGGCACGCTTCGAGGCGATCCTGGAGTGGTGGCGCCGCTGGCTGTGAGAGCCGGACCGCTCCGGTCCGGGGTGCCCGGCACCCCGGACCGGCCGGTACCGGGACACCCGGACCGGCTCAGTCGGCGTCGGTGAAGCCGATCGCGAACGCCTCTTCCAGGTCGTGCCGCGAGTACGCGCGGAACGCGATGTGCGAATCAGTGTTGATGACACCGGGCACCTTGGAGATGCCGCCGGCGATCACCTCGGCGATCTGGTCGAACTCGCGGACCCGCACCATCGCGATCAGATCGACGCCGCCGGCCACCGAGTAGACCTCGCTGACACCGGGCAGTTCGGCGAGGGCCTCGGCGACCTCGGGGATCGAGTCGGTGGCGCAGTCGATGAGGACGATGGCGGTGATCACCCTGGGCTCCTTTGCGCGGGTGGGGCTGCGAACCTCCACATGCTACGGGGCCGCCGGTACGGTCAGGTCGCGACCGACCCGTACGGCGTCGACGAGATGTTCGTCGGGCCCGACGTACCCGCCGGGCCACACCACCCCTCGCGTCACCCGTCCCTCGACCCGCGCCCGCGCGCCCACCACCGCCCCGGCCAGCCGCCCGGTGACCGTGGCCGAGGCGTCGACCAGGTCGCCGTCCCCGGCGGCGTGCAGGTTGGCGGCCAGGTAGTCGCCGGGGGTACCGGTGTCGAGGAACAGCCCCGGGTACGGCACGACCGTCAGCTCACCGGCGGCCTCGGCCGGGCGCCACACCGTCCGGACCAGGTCGGCCGGCTCCGCCACCAGCGACCGCACCCGCGACCAGGGCAGCAGCGACAGGCCGGCGAACCGGTACGGGCCGAACTCGGACTCCCGGTCGCCGGCGGGCACACCCAGCAGCCGTACCGTCGCACCGTCCCACCCGTCGAGCAGCGCCGCGACGTCCCGGCCGGGTGCGGCCGCAGCCGCCAGGTAGGCGTCGGCGTTGGCCACCAGGACGCCCCGCCCGTCGATCCAGCCGCGCAGGTTGCCCACTCCGCCCGAGGTCCCGAGCGGATCGCCGGGTTCGACCGCCAGGTGCGCCCGGTCGCCGACGGCCGCCACCACCTGCTCGCCCAGGTAACAGGCGTTCACCGCGACCCGGTCCGGGCCGGTCAGCCCCAACCCGGCCAGCCGCGCCAGCGCCCGGTCGAGCAGTGGCACGTTACCGACCGGGCAGAGCGCCTTCGGGAGTACCTCGGTCAACGGCCGCAGCCGGCGCCCCTCGCCGGCGGCCAGCACCACCGCGCAGACGCTCACGTCAGCAGCGCTCCGCCGGGCGACCGCACCGCGCTCCGCTCGCTCATCAGTCGTCCTGAGGGTCGTCGGCGAGCGGGCCGATGCCATAGTGGGCGAGCAGCCTCGCCGTCGGCGTGGACAGTCGCGGTAGCGCGTCGAGCGGATACCAGGCGGCCTCGTGCACCTCCGCCTCGTCGATGGTCAGCGCCTGGTCGGCAGGTACCGACACCTCGAACACCATGTCCACCCAGCGGCCTCCGGTGTGGACGACCGCATTCGGCACGCCCGGGCGCAACCGGGCCGGGTCGACCCGGATACCGGTCTCCTCGGCGAGTTCACGGGCCGCGCCGGCAGGCGGTCGTTCTCCCCGGTTGAGCAGGCCGCCGGGGATCGACCAGCCGGAGGAGGGGGGTTGGCGCAGCAGCAGGATCCGGCCCGGTGGTGGCGCGTCGGCGTCCCGCACGATGGTCACCGCGCCGATGATGTAGTGCGGGCTGCCCCACCGGACCAGCCGCCGCCGCCAGGGGAACGGCAACCGGTAGAACGTGCGGTACGCGGCCAGGCGCAGCACCCGCAGCGCGGGGGGTTGTCCGGAAGCGGTCACCGTCAAAGGGTAGTGGTTCAGTGTGGAGTGTGGTCGACCGAGGCGATCAGCTGGTCCACCACCTCGGGTGCCGCCAGCTTGTGTTCGGCCACGGCGACCAGCAGGGTCTCCAGGTCGGGGTAGCCGACCTTGACGGCGAGCCGGACCAGCGGCAGGTCACTGCCCAGCCCCCGGCCGCGCTGGCGCAGCGCGAGGCCGATGGCCAGCCGGCCGAGGCGCACCTTGTCGGCGATGGTGACCGCCGGCGCGTCCTTCTCGGTGAACCAGTCGCTGATGTGCAGGCGGGCCTGGGGCGTCTTGACGAACTGCAGCCACTCCCGGGACGGCCCCGGCGCCGGCGCCTTGTCGTCGAAGTCGAACTCGTCGCGCTGTCCCTGCCGGGTGATGATCTCGACCACGTCGCCGTCGTCGAGTCCGGACGACAGCGCGACCAGTCGGCCGTTGAGCCGGGCACCGATGCACCGGTCGCCGATGTGCTGGCCCAGCGTGTACGCCAGGTCGACCGGCGTGGCTTCGGCCGGCAGCAGCACCGGCCGCCCGGTGGAGGTGAAGACGATGATCTGCGACTCGGCGAGGTCGCAGCGCAACGACGCGAGGAACTGGGCCGGGTCGGTGGCCGAACTCTCCCAGTCGAGCACCCGGCGCAGCCAGGCCAGTTGTTCCCGTTCGCTGCTCGCCCGGGCGAGCAGCGGGTAGCGGAAGTTGGCGACGATGCCGTACTCCGCGTCGCGGTGCATCGGCTCGGTCCGGATGAGCACCTCGAGCAGTTCCTCGTCCGGCCCGAGCACGGTGGTGTGCAGCGATCGGTACAGGTTGTTCTTCGGCGAGGCGATGAAGTCCTTGAACCGGCCCGGTACCGGCCGCCACCGGCCGTGCATCGCGCCGAGCGCGGCGTAGCAGTCGGTGTCCGGACCGTTGACGACGATGACGACGCGGGGCAGGTCGTGCGGCTCGGTGTAGTTGCCGGCGACCGTGTCCTTCCAGATCGAGTACAGGTGCCGGGGGCGGGACGACACCTTCGCGTCCACCTTGGCCCGGTTCAGCTCCGTGCGTACCTCGGCGATGACCCGGTCCAGGTATCTGCCCCGGCCACGGCGGTGCGCGACGTAGTCGGCCACCAGGGCGTACCCGCTGGGGCTGAGCGCCTTCAGCACGCAGTCCTCGAGATCGCGCTTGAGCGCCTGGATGCCCAGCCGGTCACACAGCGGCACCAGCACGTCCCGCGTCGCGCGCGCGATACGGGCGCGGGAGGCAGGGGAGCGGGCGTCGAGGGTACGCATGTTGTGCAGCCGGTCGGCGAGCTTGATGACGAGTACCCGCACGTCCCGGCCGGCCGCGATGATCATTTTGCGGATCGTCTCGGCCTCGGCGGCGTCGCCGTAGAAGACCTTGTCGAACTTGGTCACCCCGTCGACCAGCAGGGCGACCTCGGCCCCGAAGTCGCCCTCCAGGGCCTGGAGGGTGTAGCTGGTGTCCTCGACCGTGTCGTGCAGCAGCGCGGCGACCAGGGTGGTCGTGTCCATGCCCAGCTCGGCGAGGATCTCGGCCACCGCGAGCGGGTGCGTGATGTACGGGTCGCCGCTCTTGCGGGTCTGCCCCCGGTGCATCTCTTCGGCGATCGCGTACGCCCGGCGCAGCAGGTTGGGGTCGCCGCCGGGATGGACCGAGCGGTGCTGGCGGACGAGTTCGCCGACCGGATCGCCACCGGTCGGCCACGGCAGCATCGACAGCAGGCGGCGGGTGAGGCCGGTGCCGGGCGGCGCGGTCGGCGCGCTGGGGGCCGCGAACGGCGGCGCGGGTGGGGCGCCGGGGGTGGCCGGCGGGTTCGATCTCGACCGGGCGCCGGTCGGGTGCTCCGACGCGGGTCGCGGCTGTGCCGCAGGGGAGGGACGGCCGGCGGGCCGGCTGGGTGCGGGCGTCCGGCCGGTGCCACCGCGCGGCCCCGGTAGGCCCGCCGGGACGGGTGGTACGTCGGTCGCCGGGGTTTGACTCTGCGTGCTCATGCTGTGTGCTGTCGTGCCGGGTGCCGTGGTGCCGGGCGCCGCCGTGGCCTGTGCGGTCGCGCCGGGGACGGCCGGACGGGCCCGGTTGTCGGGCCACTCGCGGTTCGGCGCGCTCGGTTCGGCGGCCGGACATCGATCGTCGACGAGCACGTCCTCGGGCACCGGTTTCGCACGTTGTAGCTCGTCCCAGCCGATCGTGTCCGGTAGGGCGCCCAGCGCAGGCTCGAGGCGCCCGCCGATCCCGGAAACGCCGGAATCCACTCGGACACCTCCTCTGACCGGGCCGGGCCACCAGAGAATAGGGATTCGTCCAGCCTAGTTAGCCAGTTGGTCAACGAACGGCTATTTGAGTATGTGCGTTCGTAGGATTCATTAAAGCCCAAGATTGGTTACCGCGCCCGTCGCTGCCTCCGCAGTGGCCAGAAGTTCACGCCACCGGCCGGCACCGTCCACCGGGGAGGCCCAGCCGGCGTCGACCTCGACCAGCCGGGTCTCCGGCCGCTCCAGCCAGGCCAGCACCCGCTCGGTCTCCTCCGGACTGGCGCACGGCACCGGCCCGGGGCCGGGCCGGACCGTCTCCGCCGTGGCCAACAGCGTCTCCAGCGTCGCGCGGGGATGCACCCGCGGCGGGGAGGTGCCGGCCGCGGCGAGCCGCCCGTGCCGGATGACCGCCAGCTCCCAGCCGCCGGCGGCCGCGGGTCGAGCCGCGACGACCTGGCTGATCGCGGTCAGCGAGGCGAGCCGCTGCATGCGTACGGACGCCCGGAGGAAGGCCACCAGGCGGGTGCGCACCGCCGCGGCCTCTTCGTAGCGCCTGGTCTCCGACAGCGACCGCATCCTCGCCAGCAGCCGGCGGACCACCTCGCCCGGGTTACCGGTGGTGGCGGCGTGGAACGGCTCCGCCGCGGTGGCCGCGTACTCCTCCGGGCTGACCCGGTGCTCGCACGGCGCGGCGCAGCGGCCCAGTTCGGCGAGGGCGCACGCCGCCGCCGGGCGGCGCGTGGACAGGCGCTGGGTGCACTGCCGCAGCGGCAGCGCCTCGTACACCCCGGCCGCCGCCAGGTCGGCGAGGCGGCGGGACGCGAACGGGCCGAGGTAGGAGCCGCCGTCGGCGGCGAGCTTGCGCACCACGGACAGCCGCGGATAGGCCTCCTCGGTCAGTTTGAGCCAGACGACCCGCTCCGGGAACTTCGACCGCCGGTTGTAGGGCGGCTTGTGGGCGGCGATCAGGCGCAGCTCGCGGACCTCCGCCTCGAGGGAGTGCGCGCACTCGATGGCCTCCACCCGCTCGGCGGCGGCCAGCATCTCGGTGTTGATCCGGGCCCGCTTCTCCGACGCGGTGAAGTAGCTGCGCACCCGGGTGGCGATCGCCGAGCTGGTGCCGACGTACAGCGGGCGGTCGCGGCCGTCGCGGAAGACGTACACCCCAGGGGTATTGGGCAGGTTCTCGGCGAGGTGCCGCTTGCGGCGCTGGGTCGGGCTGACCGCCTTGACGAACTCCAGGGCGTCGCCGAGCGTGTGCACCCGGTGCCCGCCGAGCCGGCCGATCAGGGCGTGCAGCACGTCGACCGTGGCGCGGGCGTCGTCGAGGGCACGGTGGCAGGGCTGGCGGGCGTTGCCTAGCCACCTGGCCAGTGTGGCCAGCTTGTTGTTGGGCACCTCGTCACGGGTGAGGACGCGCCGGGCGAGGGCGGCCGTGTCGAGCACCAGCGGCTTGGGCCAGGGATAGCCGTGCGCGGCGCACGCGGCCTTGAGGAAGCCGGTGTCGTACGGGGCGTTGTGCGCCACCAGGACCGCGTCCGTGGCGAACTCGAGGAACGCCGGCAGCACAGTCTCGATGCGCGGGGCGGGCAGCACCATCGCCTCGGTGATGCCGGTGAGCACCGTGATGTAGGGAGGGATCGGCTGGCCGGGGTTGACCAGCGTCGCGAACTCGCCGAGCTCCTCGCCGCCGCGCACCTTGACCGCGCCGATCTCGGTGATGCCGCCACCGTCCGGCGCGCCGCCGGTGGTCTCCAGGTCGACGACCACGAACGTGGTCGCGAACAGCGAGCGGGCCCGGGCGTCGTCGAAGAGCGCGTCGAGGGTCTCCTGATGGAACGTCTCCCGTACCGCTTCCGCCACGGCGGGCACGATACGACCGTGGTCTGACATTTCGCCCCGCCCGTGGTGTGGCCGGTGACCCAGGACACGGCACCACCGCCGTACCACGGGCCCTGCGGCTCGAAGATCGACTGACCGGCCACGACAGCCGGCCCGTCGACAATGCGACACTTGGCGCATGCCCGCACAGGAGCCGTTCGCCGACGAGGTAGCCGAGGTCGCGGGCGCTGCTGCGCGGGAGCAGGGCCACGAGACCGAGCCGACCCTGCCCGAGCCGGTACGTCAGCGGGTCATCGCGCTGGCGGCCGCCGCGATGACCGGGATGCCGGCCGACGAGCTGCCCACGGCGCTGCGCCGGGTGGCGAAGTTCGCCCCCGCCCGGCGCGCCCGGCTCGGCGGCCCCGCCATCGCCGCCCAGCTCGCCGGCGATCCGCTGCTGCGGCAGCGGCTGGCGGTTCGGGTCGTCGAGCAGGCCGGTGAACTCGGAACGGCCGTCATGGCCGGGGCGCCGCCGGCCGCGGCCGATCCGGTCGAGGTAGCCGCGCTGGCCTACCTGGCCCGCCCGGAGGGCTGGTGCGATCTGGTCACCGCCGCCGCCCGCGCGGTACGGGCCGACACCGCGAGCGCCGCCGTCGCCGACCGGATCCGCGAGGTCGAGCAGCGCGCCGCGCGCGCCGAGCACGACCGCGCGGTGGCCCGGGTGGAGGCGGACAAGCTCCGCGACGAGCTGGCGCGACTGCGTGACGAGGCGGGCGGCCTGCGCGAGGAGGTACGGGCACTGGGTAAGGCGCTGCGCGAGACCCAGGCGCGCGAGCGCAAGGCGAGCGAGATGCTGGCCACCGAGAAGGGCCGGGCCGCCCGTGCCGCCGCCGATCATGACGCGGAGGTACGCCGGCTGAAGTCGAAGCTCGCCGAGGCCGAGTCGCTGGCCGGGGCGGCCCGGCAGACCGCCAAGGAAGCGCGGGCCGTCGACGACGCGCGGCTGTGGCTGCTGCTGGAGACGATCGGCCGGGCCGCGGTGGGGCTGCGCCGGGAGCTGGCGCTCGAACCCACCGACCGGATGCCCGCCGATTTCGTCGCCGACGTCCACGCCGAGCGGCCCGGCCCGCCCGGCGGCGCGACGACCGCGCGGGCCCTGGACGCCGACGACCCGGCCCGGCTGGACCAGCTGCTCGCCCTGCCGAAGGCGCACCTGGTCGTCGACGGCTACAACGTGACCAAGCGCGGGTTCGCCGAGATCTCCCTGGAGCAGCAGCGCCGCCGGCTGGTCAACGGGCTCGGCGGCCTGGCCGCCCAGACCGGCGCCGAGGTGACCGTGGTCTTCGACGGTGCCGAGCGGGTGGTCGGTCTGCCGCCGGCGCCGCGGGGCGTGCGCGTGCTGTTCTCCCGTAAGGGCGAGACGGCCGACGAGCTGATCCGCCGGCTGGTCCGTGCGGAACCCACCGGCCGGCCCGTCGTCGTCGTTTCGTCCGACCGGGAGGTCGCCGACGGGGTGCGCCGCCACGGTGCGTATCCGCTCGGCGCCGATGCCCTGTTGCGCCGTCTGTCCCGATCATGAGGATTTCTGTCGTACCCCGGGCCTAGCGTGTGGTTACCCACGGTGGTGAACCGCTAGGAGGAGCGATGCTCATCGACTGCGACACGTGCCGGGCGCGCGGGCAGGCGTGCGAGGGGTGCGTGGTCAACATGCTGTTCGGCCCGGCACACCGGGGTATCCGCCCCGATACCGACGTCGGCGCCGACGACGAGGCGGAGCGGCGGGCGCTGCAGGTGCTCGCCGACGCCGGCTTCGAGGTCACGGTGCTCAGCCGGGAGGACAGCCGTCCCCGCTTACGGCTGGTGCCGCCGCGGCGGCGGGGCCACCACGCGGCCTGAGCGCCGGCCGTGACCATGGTCGGCCCGGATACCGGCCGGGGCCATCACGCGGCCTGAGCGCCGGCCGCGAACGTCGCCGGCCCGGGCGTCGACCGCGAACGTAGGATTGGCTCGCCCGATCAAGCGGGAGGAGCCGCGGACATGACCCCTCGATGGTGGGCCACCGTCGTGCTCGTCGCCTTGCTCGCCGGGTTGGCCCTGGTCACCGCGCTGCGGGTGCCGTGGTCCGGCCCGCCCGCACCGCGCGCCGACCAGCTCGCCGCGCTGCGTGAACTGCCGGCCGACGCCGTGGCGCGCGGGCGTGCGTTCCAGGCGGCGCTGCGTCCCGGCACCTACGGCGCGATGGTGATCGGGCTGGTCGTCGCCCTGGCGCTCGGGCTCACCCCGCTGGGCGCCGCGCTGGTGCGGCTGGCCGGCCGCCCGTTCCACGGGCACTGGCTGGCCGAGGCGCTGCTCGGCGGGCTGCTCGTCGTCTTCGCCGGGGAGCTGGTCGGTCTGCCGTTCGCCGCGCTGCGCCAGCACGTCCTCCGCCGGTACGGCCTGTCCACCCAGGGGTGGGGCGGCTGGGCGGTCGACCTGCTCAAGGCGTACGCGATCAGCGCCGTCATCGGCGCGGTCGTGCTGGTGGTCTTCTACACGGTCACCCACCTCGCGCCGCGCTGGTGGTGGGCGTTCGGCGCGGCCGGCGCCGCCGGGCTGACGGTGCTGCTCACGTTCGTGTTCCCGGTACTGATCGAGCCGGTGTTCAACAGGTTCACCCCGCTGGAGCCCGGCCAACTGCGCAGCGACCTGATCGCGATGGCCGACCGGGACGGCGTGCCGGTCTCCGACGTCCTGGTCGCGGACGCCTCGCGGCGCACCCGGGCGGTCAACGCGTACGTCTCGGGCCTCGGGCCGACCCGCCGCATCGTCGTGTACGACACCCTGCTGCGCGAGGCGCCCCCGACGGAGGTGGAGTCGGTGGTCGCGCACGAACTCGGCCACGCCAAGGACGGTGACGTGGTCACCGGCACGCTGATCGGTGCGCTCGGCTCGGCCGCTGTGGTCTGCGCGCTGTACCTGCTGGGCTCGTGGACCGGCCTGCTGCGCCGCGCGGGGGTGGAGTCGCTGGCCGAGCCGCGCGGGGTGGCGCTGCTGCTGGCGGTCGCCGCGGTCGTCGGTCTCGTCGCCGGCCCGGTGCAGAACGCGGTCTCGCGGCGGATCGAGGCGCGTGCCGACCGGCACGCGCTGGCCCTCACCCGCGACCCGGCCACCTTCGAGGCGATGCAGGCGCGGTTGTCGCTGGTGAACCTGGGCGACCCGGACCCCAACCCGGTGGAGTACACGCTGTTCGCGTCGCACCCGTCGACGGTGCAGCGGATGGCGGCCGCCCGCGCCTGGTCGCGTACGGGGGCACGGCGGTGACCCGGACCCTGCTCGTCACCAACGACTTCCCGCCCCGACCCGGCGGCATCCAGCAGTTCGTGCACAACCTCGCGGTGCGCCAGCCGGCCGACTCGGTCGTGGTGTACGCGTCGACCTGGAAGGGCGCGGAGAAGTTCGACGCCGACCAGCCGTTCGAGGTGGTACGGGAGGACACCGGGGTGCTCCTGCCGACCCCCCGGGTGGCCCGGCGGGCGGTCCAGCTCGCGCGGGCGTACGACTGTGACACGGTGTGGTTCGGGGCGGCCGCCCCGCTCGGGCTGCTCGCCGACGGGCTGCGCCGGCGGGCCGGCATCCGCCGGGTGGTGGCGCAGACCCACGGCCACGAGGTCGGCTGGGCCGCCCTGCCCGGTGCCCGGAGCCTGCTGCGGCGCATCGGCCGGGGCGCCGACGTGGTCACCTACCTGACCGGGTACCAGCGGGACCGGCTGGGGCGGGTTCTGGGCGGCCTGACCGCGCTGGAGCGGCTGGTGCCGTGCGTGGACGCCACGACATACCACCCCGGCGTCGACGGCGACTCGGTGCGCCGCCGGTACGGGCTGGTCGACCGGCCGGTCGTGGTGTGCGTGTCCCGACTGGTGCCGCGCAAGGGCCAGGACGCGCTCATCCGGGCGCTGCCGGCGATCCGCCGCCGGGTACCGGACGCGGCGCTGCTGGTGGTCAGCGGCGGCCCGTACCGGTCGGCGTTGCAGCGGCTGGCCGGCGAGACCGGCGTCGCCGACCACGTCGTCTTCACCGGTTCGGTGCCGTGGCAGGACCTGCCGGCGTACTACGCCGCGGGAGACGTGTTCGCGATGCCGTGCCGGACCCGGCGCGGCGGCCTCGACGTGGAGGGGCTCGGCATCGTCTACCTGGAGGCCTCCGCGACCGGGCTGCCGGTCGTCGCCGGCGACTCCGGCGGCGCCCCGGACGCGGTGCGCGAAGGTGAGACCGGGTATGTGGTGGACGGGCGCGACACCGCCGCGATCGCCGACCGGGTCGCGACCCTGCTGGCCGACCCGGACCTGGCGCGCCGCCTCGGCGCGGCGGGACGGGCCTGGGTCGAGGCCGAGTGGTCCTGGCAGACCCAGGCCGACCGGATGCGGGTCCTGCTGTCCGGCGCGGGCGGGTAGCCGCGCCGCCCGCGGGTCACGCCGTCCGCCGGGTTCCCGCGCCGTCCGCTGATTACGGGGTGGGTTCCGGGGAAGTGTCCGCGGGTGCGCTGGGCGCTGGCCGCCCGGCTGGCGGCCGCGGTGAGTCTCCTGCTGGTCTCGGGGTGCGCCGATCCCGCACCGGACCCGGCGGACTGGACCACGTACCACCACGACAACGGCCGCTCCGGCGTCGCCGTGGGTCTGGCCCCGCTCGGTACCCTCACCCGGGCCTGGGTGGCCCGGCTGGACGGAGCCGTCTACGGCCAGCCGCTCGCGGTCGGCAACCGCATCTTCGCCGCGACGGAGAACGACACCGTCTACGCCCTCGCCGCGGACAGCGGGCGGGTCCTCTGGTCGACCCACGTCGGCACGCCGGTACCGCTGGCGCAGCTGCCGTGCGGCAACATCGACCCCCTCGGCATCACCAGCACCATGGTCTACGACCCGCGCACGGCGCTGCTGTTCGCGCTCGCCGAGACCGGCGGCGGACGGCACGTACTGGTGAGTGTCGACGCCGCCACCGGTGCGGTACGCGAGCGGCGGGCCGCCGAGCCACCGACCGGGGACCGGATCGCCCATCAGCAGCGGGCGGCGCTCAACCTCGTCGGCGGCCGGGTCTACATCGCCTACGGCGGGCTCGCCGGCGACTGTGCCAACTACGTCGGCGCGGTGGTCGCGCTGCCGACCACCGGCGCGACCCGGCCGCTCAGCTACCACATCCCCACCCGCCGGGAGGGGGGCATCTGGGCTCCCGGTGGCGCGACGGTGGTCGGTGACCGGCTGATGTACGCCGTCGGCAACGGCGAGTCGACCACCGGCTACGACGGCAGCGACTCGGTCATCGCGCTCAATCGCGACCTCGAACTGGTGGACCGGTTCACGCCGTCCAGCTGGCCTCAGGACAACTCGTCCGACGCCGACCTCGGCTCGATGACCCCGGCCGCGGCCGGCGGGTACGTCTACGCCGACGGCAAGCGGGGCGTCGGGTACACGGTGCGGCCCGACCGGCTCGGCGGCATCGGCGGACAGGTGGCGCAGGCGCCCGTGTGCCCGGCGTACGGCGGCGCCGCGGTCAGCGGAAACACGGTCTACGTGCCCTGCCAGGACGGCCCGCGGGCGGTCACGATCGGTGCCGACGGCGGGATCACCGTCGGCTGGCGAGCCGAGATGTCCGGTGGTGGCTCACCGGTCGTCGGCGGTGGCGCGGTCTGGGTCGTCGACACCGGGATGGGCAGCCTGACCGCCCTGGACCCGGCGACGGGCGCGGTCCGCCAGCGTCTCCCGGTCGGAGACGTGTCGCACTTCGCCTCGCCGACGCTCGCGCACAACCGCGCGTACGTGCCGACGCTGACGGGCGTGGTGGCCGTCGCCGGCGCCTAGCGCGGTCGACCGGCCGCCACGCCCGTCAGTATCGGGCTCAGAACTTCGGCGTGTCGGGGGCTTCGAGCAGGCCGAGCCGCAGCGCGGTCATCAGCGCCTGGGCCCGGTTGGCCGCGCCCAGCTTCTCGTACAGCTTCGAGATGTGGGTCTTGGCCGTCGACTCCGACACGAACAGCTGCTTGGCGATGCCGGCGACGCTCATGCCGTCGGCGAGCAGGCGCAGCACCTGGCCCTCGCGCGGCGACAGCTGCGGTCCGGTCGGTGCGAGCCGCCGCTTCATCGCCTCGGCGAGGTCGGCGGCGGTGAACGCGCTGGGCGCCGACGCGGCGTGGCGGGCCGCGGCGACCACCTCGTCGGCCGGGGCGGTCTTGGGCACGAACGCGCTGGCGCCGGCCTCGAGGGCACCGAACAGCTGGTCGTCACCGGCGTACATGGTCAGCACGACGATGCCCATGTTGGCGCTGGTCTTGCGGAGCGCGCGGGTGGCCTCCAGGCCACTGCCGTCGGGCAGCCGCAGGTCCATGATGACGACATCCGGCTGCAGCGCACCGGCCTGGCGGATGGCCTCGGCCGCGGTTGCCGCCTCGCCGACCACCTCGAACTGCCGGTCACGCTCGAACGCGTGGCGAAGCCCCCGGCGAATGAGGTCATGGTCATCGACGAGCAGGACCTTGGTCCGGGTGGTTGAGGTGACGGGTGTGGACATATCCGGCGCTCTCTCCTTGCTCAGTGTGACTCACACGCTACCGCGCCGTGGCGCAGAGCCAAGCACAACCGCCACGGTCGTGCCGCTGGGAACACGCGGCCTGATCTCCAACCGGCCCCGGATACGTTCCGCGCGTTCCGCCATGATTGCAAGACCGTACCGTCCCTCTTTAGGACGATCCACTATTCCGTGTCCGTCATCCGACACTTCGATCTCTGCGAAGGGCGGATCGATCGTGCAGGTCACCCAGAGGTTCTCGGCTCCCGCGTGCTTGCGCGCGTTCGTGATCGCCTCCTGCGCGATGCGCAGCAGCTCCGCCTCGGTCGCCGCGGGGAGCCGCGCGGTCGACTCGTCCAGCGACAGGTGCACCCGCAGGCCGGCGGACTGCCCCACGGTACGGGCGTAGTCGGCGATCGCCGTGGCCAGGCCGCCGTACCGGTCGACCTCGCTGCGCAGCTCGAACAGTGACAGCCGCAGCTCGGTGATGACCCGGGTGACCTCCGAGCGCAGCACCCGCAGCTCCTCGGTGGTCGCGTCGACGTCGGGCAGGGTGGCCAGGGCGTTGTCGATGCCGTAGCCGACCATCACCAGCTCCTGCGCGACCCCGTCGTGGATCTCGCGGGCCAGCCGCTGCCGCTCCTCGGACGTCGCGAGCGACCGCACCTCGTCGAACAGCAGCGCGGCCTCCAGCCGCAGCGCCGCCGGGGCGGCGACCTGCGCGACCTGGGCGGCCAGGGCCGGCGGGTACGCCGCCGGCGTGTCGGTCTCCAGCGCGATCAACCCGATCGTGCGGACCCCGGCCACCAGCGGCACGATCAGCGCCGACACCTCGACCCCGGCCGGCACCGCCGACCTGGCCTGGGACCGGCTGGCGGTCTGCGGCTGCTGGCTGGCCCAGGCGTCGGCGATCGCCGAGTCGGCGTCCAGGCCGGTCTCCCAGTCGACCCGCTCGGCGCCGGTCTGCGCGAGCACCACCAGCCGGCCACCGCCGCTGGTCGACAGCACCGCGGCCCGCTCCGCCGGCGCCACCGCGCGTACCTCGTCGAGCAGGTGCTCGGCGAGGCCACCGGGGTCCAGCGTGGCGCCCGGCAGTTGCCGGGCCACGCTGCGCAGCTGGGTGAGCAGGCGGGTCGCCTCCGCGTACGGCTGCGGCGAGTCGCGCTGGGAGAGCAGGCTGAACCGCAGGATGCCGGCCACCACGGCGGCGACGGCGCCCAGCCCGAGCCACTGGACAGCCGCCCGGGTGAACCCGGCCGGTCCCAGTTGGGAGTCGGCGAGCCGGGCCACCGCGAGGACCAGGGCCGCGGCCCCCAGCAGGGCGGGCGCCTCGAACCGGCGGCCGGCCAGGGCGGCGCCCACGAGCGGTATCCACAGGTAGGACAGCACCACCGCGGCGGCGCCCACGCCACCGGGCAGGTGGGCGGCGTGGGCGATCGCGGCCGCGGCGAGGCAGGTCATCACGACCTCGGCCAGGCGGCCGAGGGGCCCGATGACGCGGTGGTCCGGCGCGAGGACGGCCGGCACACCCGCCACGGCGACCAGGGCGAGCCACCCGAGCACGACCGGGTACGGCGCCACGCCCAGCGTCAGCGCCGCCATCAGGACGAGCATCACCGCCCGGACGGACAGTCCGAGCAGGCGGCGCCGGGGCAGGAGTACGGGAACGAGCGGCTCGTCAGCCGCCGTAGATCGCGGCGATTTCGTCGGCGTACTCCTTCATCACCACGTTGCGCTTCACCTTCAGCGAGGGGGTCAGCTCGCCGGTGGCCTCCGTGAAGTCCCGAGGCAGGATCCGGAACGACTTGATCGCCTCGGCCTTCGAGACCGCCTGATTAGCGTAATTGATCGCTTCCTGGATGGCGGCCCGCAGCTGTGGATCGTCACGCAGATCGGTGACGCCTGCCTCCGCGGGCTTGCCGTTGTCGGCCTTCCACGCCGGCAGCGCCTCCTCGTCGAGGGTGACGAGGGCGGCGATGAACGGCTTCCGGTCACCCACGACCATGCACTGGCTGACCAGGACGTGCCCGCGGACGCGGTCCTCCAGCACCGCCGGTGCCACGTTCTTGCCGCCGGCGGTGACGAGCAGCTCCTTCTTGCGGCCGGTGATGCTCAGGTACCCCTCGTCGTCGAGGCTGCCCAGGTCACCGGTGTGGAACCAGCGGTCGTCGTCGAGGGCCTCGGCCGTCGCCACCGGGTTGTTCCAGTAGCCGGCGAAGACCTGGCCGCCCTTGACGAGGATCTCACCGTCGTCGGCGATCCGGATGGTGGTACCGGGCAGCGGACGCCCGACCGTGCCGATGCGGACGCTTCCGTCGAAGTTGGCGGCCACGACCGGGGAGGTCTCGGTCAGGCCGTACCCCTCCCGCACGTCGAGGCCGATACCGCGGAAGAAGTGGGCCAGCCGGACGCCCAGCGGGGCGCCGCCGGAGATCGCGTGGGTGCAGCGCCCGCCGAGGGCGGCCCGCAGCTTGCCGTACACCAGCTTGTTGAACAACGCGTGCTGGGTCCGTAGCACCAGGCCCGGGCCGCCGTTGTCCAGCGACTCGCTGTAGGCGATGGCGATCTGCTCGGCGCGCCGGAAGATGGCGCCCTTGCCGTCGGCGGTCGCCTTCTGCTGCGCGGTGTTGTAGACCTTCTCGAACACCCGCGGCACCGACAGCAGGAACGTCGGCTGGAACGACTGCAGGTCGTCGACGAGGGTCTTGACGTCGGGCAGGTGCCCCATCCGGGCCCGGGCCTGGATGCAGCCGGTCTGGATGATCCGGGCGAACGAGTGGGCCAGCGGCAGGAACAGCACGGTCGACGAGCCCGGCTGGAACATCGACCGGAGCTCGGGAATCGCGTTCGCGATGTCGAAGTACAGGTTGCGGTGGGTCAGCACGCAGCCCTTGGGCCGGCCGGTGGTGCCGCTGGTGTAGATGATCGTCGCGGTGTCGTCGGCGCGGATCGCGTGCCGGCGCTGCTCGACCTCCTCGGCCGGGATCGCGGCCCCGTCGGCGACCAGCTCGTCGACGGCACCGCGCGGTGAGTCGATCTGCCACAGGTGGGTCATCGCCGGGCAGCGGTCCCGGACCTGCGCCACGACCTCGCGGTGCGTGTTGGTCTCCACGAAACAGGCGACCGCCCCGGAGTCCGACAGGATCCACGCCACCTGCTCGGCGCTGGAGGTCTCGTAGATCGGTACGGTCACCGCGCCGGCGGCCCAGATCGCGTAGTCGATGAGGGTCCACTCGTACCGGGTGCGGCTCATCAGCCCGACCCGGTCGCCGACCTGGACCCCGGCGGCAAGCAGCCCCCTGGCCAGCGCGACCACCTCGTCGCGGAACAGTGCACAGGTCACGTCCTGCCAGATGCCACCGACTCGGCGGGCGAACTGGACCGCATCGGGCGCCTTGGCCGCGTTGTCCCACACCGGATCGGTGAGCGTGGCCGAATCGTCGATGATCGCGACCGGCGGTACGGAGAACTCCCGCACGTCGACTCCTCGCGTGTCTGCTGACCGGTACCCGGAACCTACCGGCAATGTGATCGCAACTGTATGTGGGGTTTGCCGTTCCTCGCGTCGTGAGCGAGGTCACCCGGGGTCGCTGGCGCATCCGTCGCCGAGTTCGGGTGAACCCGGCGCGTATCTCCAGCCCGGCGAGGGTAGCCTGCCGTTCATGACGGACACCTCGACGCAGTCGATCATCATCGACGCGCCGTGCGATAAGGTCGCCGCGGTCATCTGCGATTTCTCCAAGTACCCCGAGTGGGTCTCGGCGGTCAAGTCCGCCGAGGTGACGGAGGAGTACGAGGACGGCTACGCCAGTCAGGTGCGGTTCGTCCTGGACGCAGGGGTCGTGGCGGACGAGTACATCCTGTCGTACGACTACGCCGACGACCTCTCGCGCATCGAGTGGCACCTGGTCAAGCCATCGAAGATGCAGAAGTCGCAGGAGGGCTCGTACGACCTCACCGACAACGGCGACGGCACCGCCACGGTGACGTACACGCTGGCCGTGGAGTTGTCGATCGGAATGCTGGGAATGTTCAAGCGCAAGGCCGAGAAAATGATCATGGATTCCGCGTTGAAGGACCTCAAGCGCCGCGTCGAGTCCCTGGCGGCGGTGTGAGCGAACGGATCCGCGGTACCGGCGTGCCCGCCTCCCGTGGCACGCACGCCGGTACCGGCGGGACGGATTGTGGCGGTGCTTCGACGTGAACAACGGTGACGGCCGGATCGGCACTCCGCGTGAGGAGGCCGAGCGGCTGATAGCGGCGGGTCTGGGCTGGGCATCGACCGCGCTGCGCGGCGTGGAGGCCAACCGGCAACTGCGGATGCTGGCCGACCAGGTGCTCAGCTCCGAGCGGGTGCACGATCTCGCGGCGGGCCTCGCCGGCTTCGTGGCCGGCGCCACGAACGGTCCGGATGCCGGCGCCAGGTCCGCTCCGGATGCCGGCGTCACGAACGGTCCGGATACCGGCGCCGGCGCCGGTCCTTCCGTCCACTCCGGTGGCGGCCCGACCGCCGGCATGTCCACCGGCTCCGCGGACTGCTGCGTGTGCCCGGTGTGCCGGCTGATCGCCGCCCTGCGCGACCCGAGTCCGGAGTTCGCCGAGCGGCTGGCGTCCGCGGCGGGTGACCTGGCGGTCGGAATCAGCGGGCTGCTGCGGGCGTTGAGTGGTGCGGTGCCCGCATCCACGGCCCACCGGTCGCCCGGCGATCCGTGGCACGCGGCCACCACGGCCCCGCCTCCGGCCCGGCCGGCGGACGCCTCCCCGGGGCCGCGGGTATCGGGTACGGTTTCAGATCTTCCCGCCTCCGCGGACGCCGGATCTCCGGTGTCCGAACGGGTGGCGGCGGACGCCCCGGCAAAGAAGCCGGTGGCGGCGGACGCCCCGGCAAAGAAGCCCGTGGCGAAGAAAGCCGTGGCCAAGAAGGCCGTGGCGAAGAAGACCGCAGCCAGGAAGGCCGGGGCCGAGGAGGCTGCGGCCGGGCAGACCGCGGCAAGGAAGGCCGTGGCCAAGAAGGCCGTCCGGAAGCCGGTCCGCAGCGACCCCGAAGACGGCACAACATAGGAAACGAAAGCAGGAACGCGTGTCGCTGACCATCGGAGTCGATATCGGTGGGACCAAGGTGCTCGGCGGAATCGTCGGTCCTGACGGTGAGGTTCTGGCCGAGGCGCGGCGGCCCACACCGGCTCAAGACCCGGCCGGCACGGCCACCATGATCTGCGAGGTGATCACCGAGCTGACCGCGATCCACCCGGTCGAGGCGATCGGCATCGGCGCCGCCGGGTGGATCAACGCCGAGCGGTCGGTCATCATGTACGCGCCGAACCTGGCCTGGCGGGACGAGCCGCTGCGCGACGAGATCGCCCGCCGGTTCAACGTCCCCGTCGTGGTCGAGAACGACGCCAACGTGGCCGCGTGGGCGGAGTTCCGCTTCGGCGCGGCCCGCGACGCCTCCGACTCGATGGTGCTCTACACCGTGGGTACCGGGATCGGCAGCGGCATCGTGATGGGCGGCGAGCTGATCCGCGGCGCTCACGGGGTCGCCGCCGAACTCGGCCACGTCCGGGTCGTACCCGACGGCCTGCCTTGCGGCTGCAAGCGCCACGGCTGCCTGGAGCAGTACGCCAGCGGCACCGCCCTGGTCCGCTACGCCCGGGCCACCGCCAAGGAAGCCCCCGACAAGGCCGAGCGCCTGCTCGCCCTCGCCGGTGGGATGCCCGAGGCGATCACCGGCCCGATGGTCACCACCGCGGGCAAGCAGGGCGACCCGGCCGCGATCGCGGCGTTCGAGCAGGTCGGGTACTGGCTGGGCAACAGCATGGTCGACATGGTGCAGATCCTCGACCCGCAGGTGATCGTGGTCGGTGGCGGCGTGGTCGAGGCCGGTGACCTGCTGATCAGGCCGACCGAGGCCAGTTACCGGGACAACCTCGAGGCGCGCGGCGCCCTGCCGGTCGCCGAGGTACACGCTGCGCAGATGGGCAACCTCGCCGGGGTCGTCGGCGCGGCCGACCTGGCCCGCCGCTGACGCCGATGGCCGGTGGCCCGCCGCTGACGCCGATGGCCGGTGGCCCGCCGCTGACGCCCGGGAGCCGGGGTGCCCGGCTGCGCCTGATGTCGTACAACGTGCACGGGCTGCGCGACGACGTCACCGCCCTGGCGGCGGTGGTACGGGCCGCCGAGCCCGACGTGGTGGTGTTGCAGGAGGCGCCGCGGCGTTTCCGCTGGCGGGCGAAGTCCGCGGCGCTCGCGGCCCGCTTCGGCCTCGTGGTGGCCGGTGGCGGCCTGCCGGCGCTCGGCAACCTGGTCCTCACCAGTCTGCGGGTACGGGTACACGGCGAGCGCTGTGTCCGGTACCCGTTGACGCCCGGCCGGCACCTGCGCGGCGCCGTCGTCGTGGACTGCTCGGTCGGCGGTACCCGGTTCGCCGTTGCCGGCTCGCACCTGGCCACCGACGAGCGTGAACGGCCGGTCCAGGCGGAACTCCTGCGACGGGTGATCGCCAGGGTCGGTGCGCCGCTGCTGCTCGGCATCGACGTCAATGAAACCCCGGACGGCGGTGCCTGGCGTACCCTCACCGGCTCCCGGCTGGTCGACGCGGCCGCCGCCACGGGGCAGGCCGACCGGGCGACCTTCCCGGTCGGCGCGCCGGACCGTCGCATCGACGCGGTCCTCGTCGACGCCCGTTGCGAGATCGTCGACTACCGGGTCTTCGACCCGCCGCCGGCGCGGCTGGCCAGTGACCACTTCCCGTTGCTGGTCGACGTCGCCCTCCCGTAGCCAGGGCTCGGCCACGGCCCGCCCGCCTCGACCCTGGCCGGTCCGCCTCGACCGTGGCCCGCCGGGCCGGCCTTGATCGACACAACTTCTGAGAAGTTGTGGTCTCAGTCCCGCCCCGAGGCAACAACTTCCCGGAAGCTGTGCTGATCTTGCCCGGCGATCCCGCGTGGTGGTCTTGTGCGGTGATCTTCGATATTCCGTGGCGTGAGGGTGGACAAGACGCTCCGGATACCGAGAGGATGCCGAGCCGGGGAGGGAGTCAACCGTGAACGATGACGACGCCGTCCGGCCCGGCACCGCGGCCTCCGCGGCGCGGGACCGGAGCGACGGCGAGCCGGCGGCCTACGCCGTATCGGACCGGCGCGACGGCGAGCCGGTGTACGACCGCGGCGACGCGGTCTGCGTGATCGGCGCCGGCGGCAGCGGGCTCGCCGCGATCAAGAATCTCCGGGAGGCCGGGTTCAGCGTCGACTGCTACGAGCGGGAGACCACCGTCGGCGGCGCCTGGAACTGGCGGCACGACCGCAGCCCGGTCTACGCCAGTACCCACCTCATCTCGTCGAAGCCACTCACCCAGTTCCCCGACTTCCCGATGCCCGACGACTGGCCGGACTACCCGCACCACTCGCGGCTGCTGACGTACTTCGAGCGGTACGCCGACCATTTCGGACTGCGCGAGCACATCTGGTTCGGCACCGAGGTGGCCCGCATCGAGCCGGTCGGTGACGGGCACCGCTGGGACGTCACGATCCGGGGCTCGCGCGGCGGCGAGCCCCGGACCCTGCGCTACGCCGCCGTCGTGGTGGCCAACGGCCACAACTGGTCGCCCCGGTGGCCGGAGTTCGAGGGGCTGGCGGACTTCCGCGGACAGGTGCTGCACGCCAGCGGGTACTCCGACGCCGCGCAGCTACGCGGCCGCAAGGTACTCGTCGTCGGTGGCGGCAACACCGGCTGCGACATCGCGGTGGAGGCCGCGCAACAGGCGGCGCACTGCTGGCACTCGACCCGCCGCGGCTACTGGTACGCCCCGAAGTACGCCCTCGGTCGCCCCACCGACCAGGCCGACGACCTGATGCGCTGGCTGCGGCTGCCGCTGGCGCTGCGGCGCTGGCTGTTCGGACGGCTGCTGCGCCTGACCGTCGGTGACCCCACCCGGCTGGGCCTGCGCCGGCCCGACCACAAGCTGTACGAGACGCACCCGGTCGTCAACAGCCAGCTCGCGTACTACCTGGGCCACGGCGCGATCACGCCGGTCGGAGACGTCGCACGGTTCACCCGTACCGGCGTCGAGTTCACCGACGGCGGGTCCGCCGAACCGGACCTTGTGGTCCTGGCCACGGGGTACCGTCCGGAGTTCGCGTTCACGAGCCCGGAGCTGCTGGGGATCGGCCACGACGGCCGGCCCAGGCTGCGGCTCCAGATGTTCTCCCGGACCCACCCGACCCTCGCGGTCGTGGGTCTGGTCCAGCCCGACAGCGGCATGTTCTCGATCGCGCACTGGCAGGCCGTGACGATCGCGCGGTGGCTGCGGCTGCGGGAGACCGCCCCACAGCGGGCCGCGGCCCTCTGGACGCGGCGGCAGGGCGAGCCCGAGCGCCGGTACACGTCGGCGAAGGTCAGCGACTCCGAGCGGCACTGGTTCGAGGTCGACCACGTCGTCTACCTGCAGGCGCTCCAGCGCTCTCTCGACGAACTGGAGGCGGCGTGACCACGAGGATCATGCGGCAGCGGGAGTGGGCGCTCCCGCCCGTGCCGGTGCGCCGCGAGGTGCTCACCGCCACGCCGGCCGACGCCGGCGACGCGCCGCCGGTGCTGTTCGTACCCGGCTTCAACCACGGCGCCTGGGCGTTCGCCGAGCACTGGCTGGAGCACACGTGCGAGCGCGGCTTCCCGGCGTACGCGATGAGCCTGCGCGGGCACGGCGGGAGCGGCTCGGCACCCGGTACGACGCTGCGGGCGTACGTCCACGACGTCACCCAGGTGGCGGCGAGCCTGCCCCGCCAGGCGGTCCTCGTCGGCCACGGAGCGTCGGCACTGGTCGTGGCGCTGGCGCTGGCACGGTACCCGGCCAGGGCGGCCGTCCTGGTGTCACCGGTCTTCGGCGGTCCCGGCGCGGCGTTCTCCGCCCTGGCCCGCAGCCCGCTGGCGATCGCGCCGGCGCTCGTCGGGCGGCCGCTGCGACCCCGCCGGGCCCACCTGTTCAGTCGGGACCTGCCCGTCCCGGACGGCAACCGGTACGCTGCGCGGCTGGGTGGCGCGGCGGCACGGGCACAGTGGCAGCTGGCCCTCCACTCCGCGCCGGAAGCGCCGGTCGGCGACCCGCCGGTACTCGTGGTCGGCAGCCCCGACGACCGGCTCGTGGGCCGGGCCGCACTGACCACCGTGGCCCAGCGGTACGGCGGTGCCCCGCTGCTGTTCCCGGGGATGGGGCACGACCTGATGCTGGACGCTCGATGGAAGGAACCGATCGACGCGATCCTGGACTGGCTGGACAAGCCGGACCAGTAGGGCTTACACGACGGCGCCGTCGTCGGTGTCGTCCTCCTCCTCGTCGCCGGGGCGCAGCCGCCAGATCAGCGTGACGACGCCGGCCAGCAGCCCGCCGAAGCCGAGGAGTTGGGCCACGTCGGCGTCGATCGGCACCAGGTCGGGCTTGAAGAACAGCAGCAGGCCGCCCACGATCCCGATCAGCGCGAGCACCACCTGGGCCGGCGGGCGGGGGACCGGGGGAGGTGGCGGGGGCGTGTAGCCCTCGTCGTCGTCGGGCAGCCCGGTGCCGAAGGTGTCGAGCGCGTCGAGCAGGCTCGGCTCGTCCGGGGGCCGGCTGGTCGGCGTGCCGGATCCCCGGCCGCGTCCGTCAGTGGCGCGCGCGTCCGGCTCGCCCGCCTCTCGGTCCCGGCCGCCCGCCTCGCCCGCGTCGTGACCGATCCGGTGGCCGAGGTCGGGGTCGGTGTCGTCGAGCGCCCGTTCGGAGACGTTCTCGGCCGCCGGCCAGGGCGGGGCCCGGTCGTCGAGTTCCACGTCGTACCCGGCGACGATGCGCGCCCAGGCGGTCTCGACGTCGACGCTGTCGGTCGAGTCCGCCCCGGTGGCCGGCGCGCCGGCCGGGTCGGCGACGGCGGCCACCGGCGCGTCGACCCCGGCGTTCTCGTCGGCGCGCAGCCGCGCGAGGTACTCCCGGGCCCGGTCCAGGTGCTCCCGGTCGGCGTAGAGCCGGTCGGTCGGCCGGGCCGGCAGGGTCGTCGTCCGGGTGACGGGGTGCAGGTCCGTGGCCGGCAGCAGGTAGGCGGCTATGCCCTCGCCGGCCAGCACGTCGAGTAGATGCTCGCCGACGCGCGGATCGACGTCGCCCACCGCGGCGTACTCGGCCGCGCTGAGCCCGTTGTCGCGCCTTCCGCGCCGGGAGCCACCCGCTGGCACCGGCTCTGCCCTCCTGACGCGACCGCCCGCCACGCCGTGGAGTACGACGTGGGTGGCCGCTGACCGAAATCCTGACACGGTTGCCCACTGTTCGGGGAGTGCGTTGTGGTGTGAGGTACCGGGTTCGTACGCTCAACAACGACGTTCGTACGCTCGACGGCGGACCAGGCGGATGCGGCCGGCGTGCCGTAGTGCGTCGGTGTGCGGGCAACCGGTGCATCTGGAAGGACACGTGTGGTCTACTCGCTGCTCAAATACATCATCCTCGGCCCATGGCTGCGGTTGATCTTCTGGCCCAAGGTTGAGGGCCGTGAGTACGTGCCTGACGAGGGCCCGGCGATTCTGGCCAGCAACCACCTCTCCTTCTCCGACTCGATCTTCATGCCACTGATGGTCAAGCGGCGGGTCACGTTCGTGGCCAAGCAGGAGTACTTCACCGGGCGCGGGCTCAAGGGCTGGCTGACCAAGATGTTCTTCGTCGGTACCGGCACGATCCCGGTCGACCGGTCGGGCGGGCGGGCCGCCCAGGCCGCGATCGACACCGGGCTGCGGGTGCTGCGCGAGGGCCACCTGTTCGGCATCTACCCGGAGGGCACCCGCTCACCCGACGGCCGGCTCTACCGGGGCAAGACGGGCGTGGCCCGGCTGGCACTGGAGAGCGGAGCGCCGGTCATCCCGGTCGTGATGCTCAACTCCGACAAGATCCAGCCGCCCGGCAAGCTCATCCCGCGGCTCAAGCGGGTGCGGATCCGGTTCGGCCCGCCGATGGACTTCTCGCGGTACGCCGGGATGGCCGGCGACCGGTTCATCGAGCGCGCCGTGACTGACGAGATCATGTACGAGCTGATGGAACTGTCCGGCCGCGAGTACGTCGACGTGTACGCCCAGAAGGTGAAGTCGGGCAAGGCCAAGAGCGGCAAGCCGGAGCAGGCCGAGCCGACCCCCGTGGTCGCCGCCTGACGTCGGCCGGCGCGGCGGTGACCACGATGCCGCCCGCGCCCGTCGTCAGCTCGCCGGGACCTCGCAGCCGGCCAGCCGCAGCAGGCCGGGCGCCTGGTTGCGCTCGGCGAACGCGGTGACCTGCGCGCGTACCTGCTTGCTCCGGTCGTCGTCGCCGAAGTTGCGCAGCGACCGGGCGGCGGCCGCGAGTGACAGCACCCGGTTGGTCGCGTGGCCCATCTCGGCGTACCGGTCCGCCGCCGCCAGGTGCAGCCCGGCCGCCCGGGCGTGGTCGCCGTCGGCGGCCGCGACGCCCCCGGCGACGGTCCGGGCCGCGGCCTCCACCCAGGCGGTCCGGTGCGACACCTCGCCCAGCATCTCGCGCAGCCGGGTCGAGGCGGTTCGCCCGGCGATCGCGGCGGCGTGCGACGCCGCGTCCACCCACTCGCCGCTCACCAGCGCCCGTACCGGCCGCCACGAGTCCACCAGCTCCGACAGCAGATCGGTCGCCTCGTCGAGGCGGTCCTGCAGGGCCCGGCAGAGGGCGACGTGTGACAGTGCGGTCCACTCCAGACGGTAGAAGCCGCTGCGGCGCCCGGCGGTCAGCAGCGCGTCGATCTCGTCGGGGTCGGCGCACCCGAGGTCATCGCCCCGCATGATCCGCACCTGCGCGCAGATCCCCCGGACCTGCAGGTCCCACTCGCCGCCGGTGGTGGCCAGGTCGGCCTCGGCGGCGAGCATCCGGTCCCACTCGCCGTCGACGTGGGCGAGCATCGCCTGGTACGAGTAGCCGGTCGCCAGGTTGTGCCCGCCGGGCATGCCCAGGCGCACCTCCTCCAGCAGCGCCAGCGATCCGGCGTAGTCGCCCTCCTCGCGCAGCGCGTACGACAGGTTCTGAATGGCCCGGCGCAGGGCGAGCAGGTGCTGGCTGCGGCACAGCTCGGTGACGGCCTGTAGCTCGGCCAGGCCGCCACGGTCACCGGCCTTGTACCGGGCGGTGCCCACGGTCACCCGGGCGTTCGCGGCGACCTCGGCCAGGCCGAGCCGCTCGGCGATGTCGGCGGCCATGCCGGCCGCGGTGACCGCCGGGTCGCGTTCGTGGTTGAGCATGTGCAGCCGGCCCAGCTCGGCGTACGCGTCGGCCTTCTCCGGCGTGTCGGGCAACTCCCCGAACAGCTCGACCGCCCGGTCCAGGCAGGCCAGCGCGGCGAGCCGGTCGGCCCGCAGCCACGCGGCCTGTCCGAGCAGCGTCCACGACCGGGCCGCGTTGGCCCGGTCGCCGCCGGCGTACAGCCGCGCGGCCAGGGCCCGGAGCCGGTCCTCGCCGCCGCCGGCGAGGAACGCGTCCCGGTCGGAGTAGAACGAGATCTCGGTGGCGAGCAGTTCGACGCCGAGCCGTTCGAGGACCGGTACCGGGTCGGTGTCGCCGTCGTCGAACAGCGCCAGCGCCCGTGCGGCGTGGCCGGCGGCGGTCGCGTGCGCCTGGAGCGCGTACGCCCGGCGGGCGGCCCGCCGCAGCGCGTCCCGGGCGGGCGGCGCGTACCGCTGGGCGTCCAGGCCGAGGGTGCGGGCGATCTCGTGCGCGGTGTACCGGTGGTGCGCGAGCACCTCGGCGAGGTCGGTGGCCCGGTCGCTGCCCACGCCGTCGAGCCACTCGGCGGTCCGCTCGTGGCGGGCCACCCGCTCGGTACGCGGAAGCCGCTGGTAGCAGACGTCGCGGACGAGCACGTGGCCGAAGCGGTATTCGGGTTGGCCCGCCATGGTGGAGGTGGGCTGCTCGTGGATGAGGTCGCGCTGTTCCAGCCGCCGTAGCGCCCGTTCGATCACGTCGACGGGCTGGTTGAGCGCCGCGGCGACCGCGCCGGGCCAGAACTGCATGCCGACCACGGCCGCGGCCTGCAGGACGGTCCGGTCGGCCGCGTCCAGCAGGTCGACGCGGTTGGCGATGACGGCGTGCACGCTGTCCGGCATGGGCAGCCCGTCGGGCAGGGCGAGCGCCTCGGCCGGGCGCAGCCGGCCCTGCTCGATGAGCATCCGGGTGTACTCATGGGCGTAGAGCGGGTTGCCGTCGGCCAGCTCGACCAGCGGGTCGAACATCTCGGCCGGGAACGCCGCCTGGCCGAGCAGGTTGGCGTACATCTTGGCGATCTCGGGCCGGCGCAGCGGCGGCAGCGCGATCGTCAGCGACCCGGAGATGGTGCCGGCCCAGGTGGGGTGCCGTTCGACGAGTTCCGGCCGGGCGGTGCACAGCAGCATCAGCGGTACGTCGCGCACCGACGCGCCGAGCAGCTCGACGAAGCGCAGCACCTTCTCGTCGGCCCAGTGGAGGTCTTCGAAGACCAGGACGGTCGGCCGGCGCGCCGCGAGGGCGACGACGAAGCGCCGCCAGGCGGACTCGGCCTCCTCGGCGGCGAGGGTCGGGCCGCGCAGGCCGACGAGGGGGCCCAGCGCGTCGGACAGGCGCGCCGCCTCGGCCGGGTCGACCAGGTCGCGCAGGGCGCGGTCGAGTCGGCTGCGGGCGACGTCGGCGCTGTCGGTGTCGAGGATGCCGGCCTCGGCCTTGACAATGTCGGCCAGGGCCGCGTACGTGACGTTCTCGCCGAACGGCGGGCACCGCCCGGTACGCCAGCACACGGCGGTGTCCAGCAGTTGCTCGCTGTGCTGGTAGAGCTCGCGGACCAGGCGGCTCTTGCCGATGCCGGCGCGCCCCAGCACGCTCACCAGCTGCGGCACCCGGTCCTGCAACGCCCGGTGCAGGGCATTGACCAGCAGGCCCAGCTCGTGGGTGCGGTTGACCAGCGGGGAGCCGTCGGCCTCCCGGTCGGGGTGGGTGCGCTGCAGCGGCGCGACCCCGAGCCACACCTCGGTCGGTGACGACCGGCCGCGCAGGGTGACCGGCGCCTGTGCCTCGTACCGGACCGCCGACTTGGAGGCGGCGTAGGTCGCCTCGTCGACGACCACCCCGCCGGGCGGTGCCACCGACTGCAGCCGGGACGCGGTGGTGACCACGTCACCGGCCACGATCGCCTGGCCGCCGTCGCGCGCGGCGGCCACGTCGACGAGCGCCTCCCCGGTCGCGATGCCGACCCGGAAGCGTCCGGAGAACGTGCCCGGACGGGTCGGGCCGCCGGTGTCCGCGTCGGTGGGCGCGTACCGGGCGAGGACCCGTTGCAGCTCCAGGCCGGCCCGCACGCAGCGGACCGCGTCGGTCTCGGTGGCCACCGGCGCGCCGAACAGCGCCATCACCGCGTCGCCGATGTACTTCTCGACGACGCCGCCGTACTGGCTGATCACCCGGCGGGCGGCGGTGAAGAACCCCTGCTGCATCTCGCGGACCAGCTCCGGGTCGGACTGCTCCACGTACGGGGTGAAGTCGATCAGGTCGACGAACAGCACGCTGATGCGCCGCCGGTCCTCGTTGGGCGCGGCGCCGGGTACCGGGGACGAGTGGCCGAGCGGGGTGCCGCAGCCGGTGCAGAAGCGCACGTCGGGGGCGAGCGCCCGGCCGCACTCCGGGCAGGAGGTGGTCAGCTCGGTGCCGCAGCCACCGCAGAACCGGTCGTCAGCGGAGGCCGCGCGTCCGCAGCGGGAGCACGACGTGGCGATGGTGCCTCTCCTTCGGGGTCCGACGCCCGTATCCTCACACGTCCCGCGGCCGGCGAACCAGGCGTTCGGCCCGGTCGGCGGGCAGGTGTACGGAACAAGACAGTGGACGACCGTCCGGCCCGTCTAGAGTTCGAGCGGATTTGATGACTTGTTTATTGGGGGTTTTCGATGGTTGCCGTCCGGCTCGCTCAGGATTGGACAGACGGCGGCGGGGAGTTCCACGCCGCCGGGGACATGGTCGACGTCGACGCCGTCACGCTGGCGCAGCTCGAGGCGAACGGGGTCGTCGCGTCGGCGGAGCCCGGACCGGGCAAGAACGGGACCAACTGGGCCGGCGAGACCGGTAACCCGCAGTGGGCCGGCGAGACCGGTACGAACCCGCAGTGGGCGGGGGAGACCGGGATCCAGACCTGAGCCGGGTACGGCCGACCGAGGACGGGTCGGTGGGCACGCGACCGTGATCTGCCGTGCAGCAGCGGACCACGGTCGCATCGCCGTGTCCGGGTCCGTGCTCAGCGGTCGGTGGCCGGGTCCGTGCTCAGCGGTCGGTCATGCCGGCCCGGCGGCGCAGCGCCCCGAGGTCGGTGACCACGATGCGCCGGCCCTCGGTGCGCAGCCAGCCCCGGCTGGCGAAGGATCCGATCGCCTGGTTGACGCTCTGCCGGGAACCGCCGGCCATCTCCGCGAGCTGGCTCTGGTTGAGCTCGATGGTCACCATCGGCGCCTGGGTGTCGCCGGCGAGGCGGACCAGGGTCTTGGCGACCCGGCCGGGCAGGTCGAGGAAGACATGATCGGTGTTCTGCTCGGTCAGTCGTCGGATCAGGCCGCCCAGCGAGCGCATCACCGCGTCGAGGATGCGCGGGTTCGCGTGGACCAGTTCCAGGAACGCGCCACGGGACAGGGCGAGCGCCTGGCAGTCCTCGATCGCCTCGGCGGACAGCGACCTGGCGCCGCCGTCCAGGAGTGACAGCTCGCCGAGTACGTCGGGCGGCCGGATCACATTGAGCACGGCCCGCTCGCCCGTCGGCGCGGTGCGGAACACCATCACGGCGCCGCGCCGGAGCACGATGAGCGACTCGCCAGGATCGTTCTCGACGAACAGCAGTTGACCCTTGCGGTAGGTCCGCGGCACGGCCGCGGCGATGACGCGCTGGCGGACCTCCGGTTCGAGCCCCGCGAACATCTCCACACCGGTCAACGCGTCGCCGGGATCCGGCAGCCGAACCTCCACGGTCCAACCCCTCCCCGGTAACAGTCTGAACAGTTACCCCTGATCATGACGGCCCGGGTGGGTGGTGTACACCCCCGCCGTCGGGTGTCCGACTCTGGACGGTCGCAGGCTAGCGCTCATGGCGTCGCTGGCGAAGCGACCTGTACCGGTGATCACGATCCGTTGCGCAAACGCGCTACCGGCTTGCCGGAAAGTTGCCGAAACGTGACCATGACGTGTCCGCGGCGGCCGAGCCGGATGCCGACCGTCCCCAGTGGACCACGATCAGGGGAGAGCCGTCCCCGACCCCGCCGTGCCGACCCTATCGAGCCGGAGGCGGCCGTATCGACCCCGCTGCGCCGGGTGCCGGCGCGGCGGGGGAGGATGGTCATGATGCCGTACCGCTACTTCTACGACTGTGAGTTCATCGAGGACGGGCGCCTGATCGACCTCGTCTCCATCGGCGTGGTCGACGAGCGGGGGCGTGAGTTCTACGCGGTCTCGACCGAGTTCGACGACGCGCGGGCGATTCCGTGGGTACGCCGTAACGTGCTCGACAGGCTGCCCTCGCCGGCCGACCGGGCCTGGCGGTCGCGCGAACGGATTCGCGACGACCTGTACGGGTTCCTCGCCGAGCCGTTGCACACCGGCGAGGCGGACGAGATCGAACTGTGGGCCTGGTACGCCGCGTACGATCACGTGGCCCTCGCCCAGCTCTGGGGTGCGATGACCGCGCTGCCCCGCGAGATCCCCCGCTTCACCAAGGACCTGCGGCAGCTGTGGGACGACCACGGCCGCCCGCCGTTGCCGACCATGGCCGACCGTCACGACGCGCTGGTCGACGCCCGGCACAACCTGGCGCGCTGGCAGGCGATGGGGCCGATCCGGCACGGGGGCAGGTAGCACCCCCGTTACCGCCGAGTAGGGGTGAGTCCATCGGGAACCCATCGAAATCTACTACCGGGTCGCTGCGTTTTCGGTCCCGATGGCGACTACAGTGCGCAGTTGCGGCCCGCCCCGGGCCGGCAACGATGCCGAACGCGGGGGCCGACCCGTCGAGCGCGTCCGGTCTCCGCCCGCGGGGCTCGCTTGTCGTTTACGCACCAACAATTGGGAAGGACGACCAGGTTATGCGTATCGGCGTGCTCACCGGCGGCGGTGACTGCCCCGGGCTCAACGCGGTCATCCGTGCCGTGGTCCGGAAGGGTGTCTCGACGTACGGCCACGAGTTCATCGGGTTCCGTGACGGCTGGCGCGGCCCGCTGGAGGGGCTCACCCGCCCGCTCGGCGTCCCGGAGGTGCGGGGCATCCTGCCGCGGGGCGGGACGATCCTGGGCTCCTCGCGTACCAACCCGTTCAAGATCGACGGGGGCGTCGAGCAGATCACGACCAACCTCGTCGACCACGGCATCGACGCGCTCATCGCGATCGGGGGTGAGGACACCCTCGGCGTGGCCGCCAAGCTGACCGACCTGGGCGTCAACGTGGTCGGCGTACCGAAGACCATCGACAACGACCTCGGCGCCACCGACTACACGTTCGGCTTCGACACCGCGGTCAACATCGCGATGGAGGCGATCGACCGGCTGCACACCACGGCCGAGAGCCACCACCGCACGCTGGTCGTCGAGGTGATGGGCCGGCACGCCGGCTGGATCGCCCTGCACTCGGGGATGGCCGGCGGGGCCAACGTGATCCTGCTGCCGGAGCGCCACTTCGACGTCGAGCAGGTCGCCGCGTACGTGGAGAAGCGGTTCGAGACGCAGTACGCGCCGATCGTGGTCGTCGCCGAGGGCGCCACCCCGATCGAGGGCCAGATGGTGCTGCAGAACCAGGAGCTCGACGCGTTCGGCCACGTCCGCCTCGGCGGCATCGGCCAGTGGCTCGCCGAGCAGCTCGAGAAGCGCACCGGCAAGGAGGCGCGCACCGTCGTCCTCGGCCACATCCAGCGCGGCGGTACGCCGACCGCGTTCGACCGGGTTCTCGCGACACGCTTCGGCCTGAACGCGATCGACGCCGCCCACGACGGCGACTTCGGCAAGATGGTGGCGCTGCGCGGTACCGACATCGTGCGGGTGCCGCTGGCCGAGGCCACGCGGGAGCTGAAGACGGTACCGGTCGAGCGGTACACCGAGGCCGAGGTCTTCTTCGGCTGACAGTACGTACGTGGGTCGTCGCGGGGCCGGGAGCGCCCCGCGACGACCCGCGCGGAGAGGGGTTGGCATGCACACGGTCGCGGTGATCGGCGCAGGCAAGATCGGCGAGGTGCTTCTGTCCGGGCTGCTGCGCGCCGGCTGGCCGGTCGAGCGGGTGATCGTCACGGCGCGGCGCGCCGAGCGGGCGGCGGAGCTGAAGGAGCGGTACGGCGTCGAGGTCGTCGACAACGACACGGCCGTGGCGCGCGCCGACGTCCTCGCGGTCGCCGTCAAGCCGCAGGACGCCGAGGCGCTGATGGCCGACCTCGGCCCGCGGGTACCGGCGGACAAGCTCGTGGTGAGCCTGTGCGCGGGCCTGCCCACCTCGTTCTTCGCCAAGTGGCTGCCCGCCGGCACGCCGGTCGTACGGGTCATGACCAACACCCCCGCGCTGGTGGACGAGGCGATGACCGCGGTCTCCGCGGGTACCCACGCCACCGGAGAACACCTGGCGCTGGCCGAGGAGATGTTCCGGCCGTTGGGGCGCACGATCCGGGTGCCGGAGTCGCAGCAGGACGCCGTCACGGCGCTGTCCGGGTCGGGGCCGGCGTACTTCTACTACCTGGTCGAGGCGATGACCGACGCCGGGATCCTGCTCGGCCTGCCCCGGCAGGTGGCACACGACCTGATCGTGCAGACCGCGATCGGTTCGGCGATCATGCTGCGCGACTCCGGTGAGCACCCGGTGAAGCTGCGCGAGGCGGTCACCTCGCCGGCCGGCACCACGATCAACGCGATCCGGGAACTGGAGAACCACCGGGTCCGGGCGGCGCTGCTCGCCGCGCTCGAGGCCGCCCGCGACCGCGCCCGCGAGATCGCCGACCAGAACGTCTGAGCGCGGTCGCACGTCCGGGCGGCCCCCGGTGGGATTCACTCACGTGCGTACCTCTTCCCGGCCGGCAGGCGTCCGGCCTACCGTTGACCGGTAGCCCCTGGGAGTACGGCCGGCGTCTTCCCCTGCAGCCGGCCGGTCCGCCGCCGTCGCCCCGCGCGACGGCGGCGCCTGCTACGGGTCGGCGGCCGTTGCGGGTCGGCGACCGCTGCGGTGCGGATGCGCGTGACCGGTAGCCTTCATCGAGTGCGATTCGAAGTAACGCGTGCGCTGGACGCCATCGAGCGCCGATTGAGCACCGACCCCCTCAAGACGGGCGCCGTCGTCGATCTCGGTGAGGCGGTCCGGTTCGCCGACCTCGACGGCGGCCGGCCGGCTCAGCTGATCCGCGTCGGTATGGTGATCGACGCACTGAGCCGGCAACTCGGCGACGACGGCGTCGCGCTCTATCCGGTGGCCTCCCGTGCCCTGCTCTCCGACACCGATCTGACCTCCAACGAGCGGATGGTGATCCGCCGCTGGTCCGATGACGGGCTCGCCGAGGTGGTGCCGGCCGAGCTGCCGGCGCTCGCCCGGGTGTGCGAGGTCGCCGCCCTGATCGGGCAGCCGGTGCTCACCCGGCTGCCGCTGCCCGGGTACAGCGGCGTGCGGTACGCCCCGGTCCCCTCGCCCGGCGGTGCGGCCCTCGACGGAGGTCTGGGCACCACGCCGCAGCGCCACGCCGTTCTGGGGCGCCGTTGGCAGTGCTCCGTACCCGACTGTGCGAGCTTCGGCGTGACCGCGGGCCCGTTCTCCGGCGGGGCCGCCCGCGACGGTGGCCAGCCGCCCCCGCACCTGGTACGGGGTGTGCCGTTCTGCCCCCGGCACGGCGAGCGGTTGGCCGACGCGGGCACGCAGCCGGCCGCCGTGCCGATGGTGGCCCGGGTCGACGGTGCCGTGCGGGAGCGGTTCGTGGTGACCGAGGGGCGACCGGTGGTGGTGGGCCGTTCCCCGGACGGGCGTGACGGCATCGTGCTCGGCCCGCACCTCGACGACGAGGCGGTCCGCCGGGTCAGCCGCAACCATCTGCGCCTGGAGGTGCGGGGCGGCGAGCTGTCGGTGACCGATCTCAGTACCAACGGCACGGTGGTCCTCAGCCGCCCGGGTCCCCGGGACGCGCCCCGCCCGGTCGGGCTCTCCCTCGACAAGCCGTACGTGCTGGGCGAGTGGGACCTGGTGCAGTTGCACGAGGGGGTCGAGGTGTGCCGGGCGGACCGCCAGAGCGCGTCGGGCGGCGTGGCGCAGCAGAGCTCCGTGATGGGTGACGCGCCGACCATGGCCATGCGCCTGCCCCGCCCCTGACCGTCCCGTCCGCGACGCCGACAGCGGGCCCGGCTCCGACGAGCCGGGCCCGCTCTCGTCTGATCAGCCGTTTTTGTGCGACACGCCGCCTACTCTCGTCATGTATACATGGTGTGTATACAGGCGTGTGTATAGTGCTGATCATGTCAATTGGTCAGGCGTTTCTGGGGCTGCTGGAGTCCCATCCCCGCCACGGGTACGACCTCAAGCGGGCCTATGACGAGCGGTTCGGCCAGGATCGGCCGCTGCACTACGGGCAGGTCTACGCGACGCTGTCCCGGCTGCTGAAGAACGGCCTCGTCGAGGTCGACGGCGTCGAGCCCGGAGACGGGCCGGAACGCAAGCGCTACTCGATCACGGCGGCCGGGATCACCGACGTCGAACGCTGGCTCACCCAGCCCGAGAAGCCAGATCTGTACCTGCAGAACGCGCTGTACACCAAGGTCGTGATCGCGCTGCTGACCGGCCGCGGCGCCGCCGAGATCCTCGACACCCAGCGGGCCGAGCACCTGCGCCTGATGCGCCAGCTCACCCGCCGCAAGGACAGCGACGACCTCGCCGACCAGCTCATCTGCGACTACGGCCTGTTCCACCTGGAGGCCGACCTGCGCTGGCTGGAACTGACCGCCGCCCGACTCGACGACCTCGCCAGGAGGGTCCTCGCATGACCGACAGCAACGCACACCTGCTCGCCACCGACGGCAACGCGCCCCTGCTCGCGGGCCTGGACCTGCGCAAGGCGTTCGGCGCCACCCGCGCGCTCGACGGCGCCTCGATCCACGTCCGGGCCGGCGAGGTGGTCGCCGTGATGGGCCCCTCCGGCTCCGGTAAGTCGACGCTGCTGCACTGCGTCGCCGGGATCGTGCCGCCCGACGCCGGGCGGATCGTCTACGACGGCCGGGACCTGACCGCGATGTCGGACGTCGAGCGCAGCGCGCTGCGCCGCCGCGAGTTCGGCTTCGTCTTCCAGTTCGGCCAGCTCGTACCCGAACTGACCTGCCTGGAGAACGTCGCGCTGCCGCTACGGCTGGACGGCGTGAAGCGCCGCGAGGCCGAGCGCCGGGCCGCCGGGTGGCTGGACCGGCTGGAGGTCGCCGACGTCGCACGGCAGCGGCCGGGGGAGGTCTCCGGCGGTCAGGGCCAGCGGGTCGCGGTGGCCCGCGCGCTGGTCAACCGGCCGCGCGTGGTGTTCGCCGACGAGCCGACCGGCGCGCTCGACTCGCTCAACGGCGAGCGCGTGATGCGCCTGCTCACCCGGGTGGCGCGGGAGGAGAGTACGGCCGTCGTCCTGGTCACCCACGAGACCCGGGTGGCCGCGTACGCCGACCGCGAGATCGTGGTCCGCGACGGCCGTACCCGCGACATGGAGCTGGCCGCGTGATCGCGCGGTGGATCCGGGACCTGTCGCTCGGAGCGCGGCTGACCTGGACGGGTGGCCGGAGCGGCTGGATCCGGACGGCGATGACCGTCGTCGGGGTCGGCCTGGGAGTCGCGATGCTGCTGGCGGCGTCGTCCATCCCGGCGATGCTGCAGGCCCGGCACGACCGGGCGGAGGCGCGCGACTACGGGCTCCTGGCCGGTACCGAGCCGGCCAGGAGCGACCGGACGCTGCTGGTGCAGCCGTTCGACACGGCGTTCCGGGACAGCCCGGTACGGGGGGTGCTGGTGCAGCCGGACGGCCCGCACGCTCCGGTACCACCCGGTTTGACGGCACTGCCCCGGCCGGGCGAGATGGTCGTGTCGCCGGCGCTGGCGAGGCTGCTGTCCACGCCGGACGGTGCGCTGCTCAAACCGAGGCTGCCGTACCGGATCGCCGGCACGATCGGCGACCGGGGGCTCGCCGGCCCCGGCGAGTACGCCTTCTACGCCGGGGCCGACCGGCTCGCCGGCGCCCCGGACGTGCAGCGCATCGACCACTTCGGACAGGAGAACCGGAGCGAGGCGTTCGGTGCCGAGCTGGCCCTGCTGGTGGTCATCATCTTCGTCGTGCTGCTGCTGCCCATCGGGGTGTTCATCGCCGCGGCGATCCGGTTCGGCGACGAGCGACGCGACCGGCGCCTCGCCGCGCTCCGCCTGGTCGGGGCCGACAGCCGGATGGCCCGGCGGATCGCGGCCGGTGAAGCCCTGGTGGCGGCGGTGCTGGGCGTGCTGGCCGGCGCGGTGTTCTTCGGAGTCGGGATCCAGTTCGTCGAGCGGATCACGCTGGCGAACATCAGCGTGTTCACCTCGGACGTGCGTCCCGACCCGGTGTTCGCCACCCTGGTCGCGCTGGCGGTACCGGCGACGGCCGTCGCGCTCACCCTGTTCGCCCTCAGCCGTATCGTCATCGAACCGCTCGGCGTCGTCCGCCGGGCCGGCGGCACCCGCCGCCGGCTCTGGTGGCGCCTGGTCCCGCTGGTTTTCGGGCTGGCGCTGCTGTACCCGCTGATCGGCACCGTCGGCGGCAGGTCGGGCGCGCGGGCGAACACGTACCAGGTCGGCGGCGGCGCCATCCTGCTGCTGGTCAGCGTGGCGGTCATCCTGCCCTGGCTGGTCGAGGCCGTCGTGCGCCGGCTCGGCGGCGGGACGGTCGCCTGGCAACTGGCGATCCGCCGGCTCCAGCTCAACAGCGGAGTCGCCGCCAGGGTCGTCAGCGGCATCGCGGTCGCGGTCGCCGGCGGGATCGCGCTGCAGACGCTGTTCGCCGCCGCGGCGGCCACCAACGTCACCGCTACCGGTCAGGACACCCGCCGGGCGCAGGTCCAGGCGGGCGTCGACCGGCACGACGCCGGGATGAGCGTCGAGGAGATCGCCGGGAGGTTCCGTTCCACTCCCGGGGTCCGCTCCGCACTCAGCGTCGCGCAGCTGTTCGGCACCGATCCGGCGGCGTCCGCCACGCCCGAGGCCGGGCAGCCGCGCGTGAGCGTGTTCGTCGGCGACTGCCCGAGCCTGCGCGAGGTGGCCGCGATCGACGGGTGCGCCGACGGCGACGTCTTCGTGGTGGACGGCCCGGGCGGAGTGTCCGGGACGGCGGCCACCCCGCGCCCCGGCCAGCGGGTCGGGCTGGACCCGGTCGTCTGGACGGTGCCTGCCACCGCCAGGCCGGCGGGGCCGCGGGCCGATCCGATCGGCAACGCCTACAACGGGATCTTCGTCACTCCCGCCGCGATACCCCCGGCGGTGCTGGTGAACGCACAGGTCCAGGCCTATCTGCGGATCGACCCGGCCACGCCCGACGCCTACGAGCACGTCCGCAACACGGCGTACGGCATCAGCCCGGCCATGTACGTGAACCAGTTGCGGCAAACGACGACGTCCGATCAGTTCGCCGCCGTCCGGCGCGGGTTGCTCGCCGGGCTGGTCGTCACGCTGCTGCTGATCGGGGCGAGCCTGCTGGTGTCGATGCTGGAACAGTTGCAGGAACGGCGCCGGCTGCTCGCGGTGCTGGTCGCGTTCGGTACCCGGCGGGCGACCCTGGGGTGGTCGGTGCTGTGGCAGACGACCGTGCCCGTGCTGCTCGGTCTCGGGCTGGCGGTGGTGACCGGGGGCGGCCTGGGCGCGGTGCTGCTGGCGATGGTGGGTGAGCCGGTGCGGTTCGACTGGCCGAGCATGGCCGGGATAGCCGGCGCGGGAGCGGCCGTGGTCTTGCTGGTCACCGCGCTGACCTTGCCGGCCCTGTGGCGCCTGATGCGCCCGGAAGCTCTGCGTACGGAGTGACCGGCGGGCCGGCGGAGTGACGGTGCACTGAATCGGAGCACGTCACGATCGTGGAGAGTTCACGGGCGTCGCCTCGCGAACTCTCCACGATCATGGGTAGAACTGGCTCCATGATGATTGTCGTGGACGGAGCGAACGTGGTCGGCTCGGTGCCGGACGGCTGGTGGCGCGACCGCGTGGGCGCAGCCGAACGGCTGCGCGACGCGCTGGCCGAGGCGGGGCCGGCCGCCGTTGAGGGCGGAAGCGGCGACGACGAGCTCGTGCTCGTCGTCGAGGGGGCCGCCCGCGGGGTGCCGGCGGTGCCGGGAGTGCGCGTGGTCTCGGCGGACCGGTCGTCGGGCGACGACGCCATCGTCGACCTGCTGCGGCGCGAGGGCAGCGGCGACGGGCTCGTCGTGACCTCCGACCGCGGTCTGCGCGACCGGGTGATCCGGTTGGGCGCCCGGGTCGTCGGCCCGAGCGCCCTGCGGATCAACCGGAACCGCTCATGATCGTTGTTACCAGGCGAGTCCCTCGCGCGCCAGCGCGGCGCCCTGGGCCAGCCCGGCCTCCAGCGCCGCGACCCGCCGGGACGCGTCCAGCACGTTCGGCCCGATCGCCCGCAGCGCGTCCTCGTCGGGCTTGACGAGGACGACCTTGGCCTGGTCGCGCAGCGCCGCCACGTCGCCGAGCGACGGGAAGAGCGGCGAGTCGGCCAGCGGAGCGATCACCACGACCTCGTCGTAGCCGGCGGCCAGGTCGGCGTTCGTACCCGACCGCGCGCCGCCGTCGATGTAGCGCCGGCCGTTGATCGCCACCGGCGGGAACACGCACGGTACGGCGCAGCTCGCCGCGACGGCGCGCACCAGCGGTACGCCGGAATCCCGGTCCCAGGCGACGAACTCGCCCGTCCCGGCGTCGACGCCGGTGACGACCAGTCGGCGCTCCGGCCACTCGTCCTGGGGCATCCGCGCGGCAAACCACTTGACCTGCCCGTCCGGGTCGCCCAGCTCGGCGCTCAGGGCCAGCGCGCCGACCCGGGCCCGGGCCTCCTGCGGGTCCAGGGACGGGTCGCGCAGGATGCCGAAGGCGCGTACCGCCAGCCCGATGTCGATCCGGGCCGCCTTCTGCTCCTCCTCCTCGCGCTGCACCTGCACCGCTGTGTCGAGGTCGACCCCGCAGGCCACCATCGTGCCGACGATCGAACCGGCCGAGGTGCCCACCACCAGGTCGGCCCCGGTCAGGTCCACCCCGCCGCGGCGCAGTCCGGTCAGCACGCCGACTTCCCAGCCGATGCCGGTGATCCCACCGCCACCGAGCACCAGCGCGGTGCTCATGCCGTCCCTCCGCGTCGCTTCGTGACGTGATGAGGCACCCGCGCGCTGAGCCTGCCGGTTCGCTCGCTCACGCGTAGTACCTCGCCACCGTTTCGGCGACGCAGCAGGGCTTGGCGCCGTCCTCGGCCTCGATGGTCACCCGGCCGACCACCTGCACCCCGCCCTCGACCGGCGTGACCTCGACCAGTTCGACGCCGGCCCGCACCCGGCTACCCACGGGCAGCGGTGCGGGGAAGCGGACCTTGTTGAGTCCGTAGTTGATGCCCATGCGTACCCCGTCGACCCGGTAGACCTGGGTGTTGAGCATGGGGATCAGCGACAGGGTGAGGTAGCCGTGCGCGATGGTCCGCTTGAACGGCCCCGTGGCCGCCCGCTCCGGATCGACGTGGATCCACTGGTGGTCACCGGTCGCGTCGGCGAACAGATCGACCCTCTTCTGGTCGATCTCCAGCCAGTCGCTGTATCCGAGGTGCTGGCCGACGGCGTCCGCGAGGGCGGCCAAAGACGGGAACTCTCTCATGCACTCGGAGTGTAAGTTCTTTGGCTGTGAACGTCGACGGTCGTACGGCACGGGCCATCCGCACCCGGCGCGCCGTCGTGGACGCGCTGCTGGAGCTGATGACCGAGGGTGACCTGCGCCCGAGCGGGGAGCGCATCGCCGAACGTGCCGGTGTCTCGCTGCGCGCACTGTGGACGAACTTCGCCGACCTGGAGACGCTGTACGCGGCGGCCGGTCGGCGCCAGCTCGAGCGGCAGGCCGAGCTGGCGCGGCGGATCAGCCCGCGGCTGCCCCTCGAACAGCGGGTGGCGGCGCTCGCCCGGCAGCGCGCCCAGGTACTGGAGTTCCTGGCGCCAGTCGCCCGCGCCGCGCAGTTGCGGGAACCGTTCTCGGCGCAGTTGCGGGCCAACCGGGCCCGGCAGTACCAGATCGCCCGCGACGAGCTGGCCCAGTTGTTCGCCGTCGAGCTGGAGGCGGCGGGCGCGGACGCGGACGAGCTGCTCAACGCGCTCACCGCGGCGAGCACCTGGCCGGCGTGGTGCGCGCTGCGCGACCACCTCGGGCTGAGTGTTCCGGCGGCCCGCCAGGTGCTGGCGCGCACCCTGTACTCGCTACTTTCCCAACCATTTACCGATCAGTAGAGTGCACCACGAGTGCATGTTCTTTTGGAGGGACGAATCATGGCCCGAGTCGCGATCGTTACCGGCGGTGCCCGAGGTATCGGTGCCGCCACCGCCGAGCGGTTGGCCGCCGACGGATTCGATGTCGCCGTGCTGGACCTCGACGAGGCGGCCTGCGCCGATGTCGTCGAGCGGATCACCAAGACCGGGCGGCGGGCCATCGCGGTGGGCGCCGACGTCTCCGACTCCGCGGCCGTCGACGCCGCCGTCACCCGGATCGCCGACGAGCTGGGCGCGCCGGCCGTGCTGGTCAACAACGCCGGCGTGCTGCGCGACAACCTGCTGTTCAAGATGAGCGACAGCGACTGGGACACGGTCATGAACGTGCACCTGCGCGGCGCGTTCCTGATGAGCCGGGCGGCCCAGAAGTACATGACCCAGGAGAAGTGGGGTCGCATCATCAACCTGTCGAGCAGCTCCGCGCTCGGCAACCGCGGCCAGGCCAACTACTCGGCGGCCAAGGCCGGCCTGCAGGGCTTCACCAAGACCCTGGCAATCGAGCTGGGCCAGTTCGGCATCACGGTCAACGCGGTGGCGCCCGGCTTCATCGTGACCGACATGACCGCCGCGACCGCGGCGCGGGTCGGCATGGACTTCGAGGAGTTCCAGACCGCCGCCGCCAAGCAGATCCCGGTCCGCCGCGTCGGCCGCCCGGAGGACGTCGCGCACGCCATCTCGTACCTCGCCAGCGAGAGCGCGGGCTTCGTGTCCGGCCAGGTCATCTACGTCGCCGGCGGACCGCTCAACTAGTCATGGACGCCACCGAGCTGCGCGAGCGGGTCCGCGCCTTCCTGCGAGACCACGACCCCGCCACCACCGACCGGCTGGAGTTCCTGCGCGCCCGCTTCGACGCGGGCCTGGCCTGGATCAGCTTCCCGCCGGGACTGGGCGGGCTGGGTGCGCCCCGCTCGCTGCAGCCGGTCGTCGACGACGAGTTCGCCGCCGCGGGCGCGCCGGACAACCAGCCGACGCGGATCGCCATCGGGCTGGGCATGGCCGCGCCGACGATCCTGCGGCACGGCACCGACGAGCAGCGCCGGCGGTGGCTGCGCCCGCTGTGGACCGGCGAAGAGGTCTGGTGTCAGCTGTTCAGCGAGCCCGGTGCCGGCTCCGACCTCGCCGCCCTCGGCACCCGGGCAGTGAACGACGGCGACGACTGGATCGTCGACGGGCAGAAGGTCTGGACGTCGCTGGCCCACGAGGCCCGGTGGGCGATCCTGATCGCGCGTACCGATCCGGCGCTGCCCAAGCACCAGGGCATCACCTACTTCGTCTGCGACATGACCGACCCGGGCGTCGAGGTGCGGCCGCTGCGCCAGATCACCGGCGAGGCGGAGTTCAACGAGGTGTTCCTGACCGGGGTACGCATCCCGGACGCGCACCGGCTCGGCGAGGTCGGCGAGGGCTGGCGGGTCGCGCAGACCACGCTGATGAACGAGCGGGTCGCGATCGGCGGCGGCGCCGTCCCGCGCGAGGGCGGCTTCATCGGTGTCGTCGCCGACACCTGGCGGGAGCGGCCGGAGCTGCGTACGCCGGGCCAGCACGACGCGCTGATGAAGCTGTGGGTGGCCGCCGAGGCCGGCCGGCTGACCGCCCAGCGGCTGGGCGAGCAGCTCGCCACCGGGCAGCCGGGCTTCGAGGGGTCGGCGGTCAAGTACGCCTTCGCCACGCTCAACCAGGAGATCTCCGGCTTCGAGCTGGAACTGCTGGGCTCCGACGGCCTGCGCTACGACGACTACACGATGCGCCGGCCCGACGGTACCGAGTGGCACCGGCGCTCGCCCGGCTACCGGTACCTGCGGGCCAAGGGCAACTCGATCGAGGGTGGCACCTCGGAGATCCTGGCGAACATCATCGCCGAGCGGGTGCTCGGGCTGCCGCCGGAGATCCGGGTCGACAAGGACGTCGCGTGGAAGGACCTGCCGCGATGAGCGAGCGTCGAGGCGGCGCGATGAGCCTGCTGTACAGCGACGTCGAGGAGGAGCTGCGGGGGACCGTCCGCCGGGTGCTGACCGACCGGGCGCCGTGGACCGCGGTGCTCAAGCGCACCGAGAGCGACGAGCCCTACGACCAGGTGCTCTGGCGCACCCTCGCCGCCGAGGTGGGGGTCGCCGCGCTGCCCGTACCCGAGACGTTCGACGGCGCGGGCGCGTCCTGGCGCGAGGTGGCCGTCGTCGCCGAGGAGCTGGGCCGCGCGGTCGCGCCGGTGCCGTACCTCGGGGCGGCGACGGCGACCGCGGCCCTGCTGGAACTGGAGGACGACCTGCTCCGGGCGGTCGCGGCGGGGGAGCGCACGGCGGTGCTCGCCGTACCGCTGTCGACCGGGCCGACGCCGACCCCGCCGGTATCGGTACGCGCCGACGGCGGCACCCTGACCGGCACGGTCACCAGCGTCGCCGACGCTCTCACGGCCGACGTGCTGCTGGTGTTCGCCGACGACGCGCTCTACGCCGTCGACGCCGCGGCGGTGACCCGTACCCCGATCCTGTCTCTCGATCTGACCCGGCGGCTGGCCGACGTGACGTTCGAGGCGGCCCCGGCCCGTCGGCTCGCCGCCGGTGAGCCGGCCCGCGTGGCGTGGGAGCGTGCCTGGCGGGCCGGAGCGGTCCTGCTCGCCGGCGAGCAGCTCGGCATCGCCGGGTGGTGCCTGGAAACCACCGTCGGGTACGTGAAGACGCGCCACCAGTTCGGCCGGCCGGTCGGCTCGTTCCAGGCGCTCAAGCACCGGCTCGCGGAGCTGTGGGTGGCGGTGACCCAGGCCCGCGCGGTCGCCCGGTACGCCGCCGGTTGCCTGGCCGGCGGTGACCCGGACCTGGCCGTGGCGGCCTCGCTGGCGCAGGCGCACTGCGGGCCGGTGGCCGTCCGGGCGGCCGAGGAGTGCGTGCAGTTGCACGGCGGGATCGCGATGACCTGGGAGCACCCGGCCCACCTGTACCTCAAACGGGCCAAGAGCGACGCCATCGCGTTCGGCACCGCCGAGCGGCACCGCGCCGCGCTGGCCGGATTGGTCGATATTTCGAGCTGAACGCCTACCCTGTGCGCATGGCGCGCACCCGGCTGTACCGCAACGGGACCCTCGAGGCCGAGGACTTCCCGGTCGAGAAGATCGCCGACCATCTTGCCGACGAGCAGACCGTGGTGTGGCTCGACCTGTGTGATCCGTCGCAGGCCGACTTCGACCTGATCAGCGAGGAGCTGGGGCTGCACCGCCTGGCCGTCGAGGACGCGCTGAACTTCGGCCAGCGTCCGAAGCTCGACCGGTACGACACGCACCTGTTCATCTCCGCCTACGGCATCCAGTTGGACAGCCGGCACGGCCGGCTCACCACCTGCGAAGTGGGAATCTTCGTCACGCCGCGGGCCCTGGTGACGGTGCGCCGGGACGACCGCGTCGACATGGACGAGGTGGTCCGCCGCTGGGACGACAACGCCGAGCTGGCCCGGTACGGAGTGGCGTTCCTGCTGTACGGCCTGCTCGACCACCTCGTCGACGGGCACATGGCCGCCGTGCAGGAGTTGGACACGTCGCTGGAGGACGTCGAGGGGCTGCTGTTCGACACCGACCGGCCGCCGCTGCGCGCCGTGCAGCGGCGCTCCTTCCACCTGCGCCGTAGCCTCGTCGTGCTGCGCCGGGTGGTGCTGCCGATGCGGGAGGTGGTCAACGCGCTGATGCGGCCCACGCTGCACGTCGTCACCGAGCCGATGACGCCGTACTACCAGGACGTGTACGACCACGTCCTGCGCGCCACCGAGTGGACCGAGTCGCTGCGCGACCTGGTCACCACGATCCTGGAGACCAACCTCACCGTCCAGGGCAACCGGATGAACCTGATCATGAAGCAGGTGACGAGCTGGGCGGCGATCATCGCGGTGCCGACGGCGGTCACCGGCTTCTACGGCCAGAACGTGCCGTACCCCGGCTTCGGCACGGGTTGGGGCTTCGTGACCTCGACGCTGGTGACCGTCGCGTTGTCGATTGCGCTGTTCGTCACATTCAAGCGCAAGGAATGGCTCTGAGGGCGATCGCCGGGGCCGGATTTCCCGCCTTTCGGGACAGATTTCCCGCGTCTCGGGACAGGTTTCCCGCCGTGCCGGGGGGTATTCCCGTGTCCACCGGTCGGGATCACGCTACTCCCACCCCACGCCGTCCGCGGGCGAAAGTACCCTGGTCGTCATGCCAGAAGAGTGGCACCACTTCCGTTACCCAGGTCCGGAGATCGGCCGTCAGGCGCTGACCCAGGACGACATCGACGCCTTCGGTCTCGACCGCTGGCGTGACCTGCCCCGTGCGCAGACCCCGCCGTGGCCCGACCCGTCGGTGGTCGACGAGGTGGCGTCGGTGCTCAACACCGTCCCGCCGATCGTCGCCCCGTACGAGGTCGACCAGTTGCGCGACCGGCTCGCCCTGGTCGCCGACGGCAAGGCGTTCCTGCTGCAGGGCGGTGACTGCGCCGAGACGTTCGCCGACAACACCGAGGCCCACCTGCTCGCCAACGCGCGCACGCTGCTGCAGATGGCGGTCGTGCTCACGTACGGCGCGAGCCTGCCGGTGATCAAGGTGGGCCGGGTCGCCGGGCAGTACACCAAGCCCCGCTCGTCCGCCCTCGACGCCCTCGGGCTGCCGGCGTACCGCGGCGACATGATCAACTCGCTGGACCCCGACCCGGATGCGCGGGTCGCCGACCCGCAGCGCATGATCCGGGCGTACGCCAACGCGTCGAGCGCGATGAACATGCTCCGGGCGTACCTCGGCGGTGGCATGGCCGACCTGCACGCGGTCCACGACTGGAACAAGGGGTTCGTGCGCGAGTCCGCGGCCGGCCAGCGCTACGAGGCGATCGGGCGCGAGATCGACCGGGCGATGGGCTTCATGAAGGCCTGCGGTGTCACCGAGGACGAGGCGCTGCGCACCGTCACGCTGTACTGCTCGCACGAGGCCCTGGCGCTGGAGTACGAGCGGCCGCTGACCCGCATCGTCGGGTCGAAGGCGTACGGGCTGTCCGGGCACTTCCTCTGGGTCGGCGAGCGCACCCGGCAGCTCGACGGCGCGCACATCGACTACATCTCCCGGATCGCCAACCCCATCGGCGTGAAGCTCGGGCCGACCACCACGCCCGACTACGCGATCGAGCTGTGCGAGAAGCTCAACCCGGAGAACATCCCGGGCCGGCTCACGCTGATCGCGCGGATGGGCAACGGCAAGGTCCGCGAGGCGCTGCCCGCGATCGTCGAGAAGGTGACCGCCTCCGGCGCCCGCGTGGTGTGGCAGTGCGACCCGATGCACGGCAACACGATCGAGTCGTCGAACGGCTACAAGACCCGCCACTTCGACCGGATCGTCGACGAGGTGCTCGGGTACTTCGAGGTGCACCGCGAGCTGGGTACCCACCCGGGCGGCCTGCACGTCGAGCTGACCGGCGAGGACGTCACCGAGTGCCTGGGCGGCGCCCAGGCGATCGAGGAGCTCAACCTGTCCGAGCGGTACGAGACCGCGTGCGACCCGCGGCTGAACACCCAGCAGTCGCTGGAGCTCGCCTTCCTCGTGGCGGAGATGCTCCGTGGCTGACCGGGCGCTCGTCGATCTCCGTTCCGATACCGTCACCAGGCCGACGCACGCGATGCGTGAGGCGATGGCCGCGGCCGAGGTCGGCGACGACGTGTACGGCGAGGACCCGACGATCAACGCCCTCCAGGCGGAGGTCGCCGCGCTGTTCGGGCACGAGGCGGCGCTGTTCACCCCGACCGGGTCGATGGCCAACCAGATCGCCATCCAGCTCGTCGTCCCGCCGGCCGAGGAGCTGCTCTGCGACGCGGACGCGCACGTGGTCAACTACGAGGTCGGCGCGGCGGCCGCGATCGGTGGGGTGTCCAGCCGCACCTGGCCGGCGCGCGGTGCCGACCTCGACCCCGACGAGATCGCGGCGATGATCCGCCCCGAGGGGTACCACGCCGTCACCACCCGGGCGATCGCGGTCGAGCAGACCCACAACCGCGCCGGCGGCGCCGTCATCCCGCTGGCCACCCTGGAGCGGCTGCGCGCGATCGCGGACGACTCCGGCCTGGCCCTGCACTGTGACGGCGCCCGGATCTGGCACGCCCACGTCGCCGACCAGGTTCCGCTCGCCACCTACGGCCGGCTGTTCGACACCCTGTCGGTCTGTCTGTCCAAGGGCCTCGGCGCCCCGGTCGGCTCGCTCGTCGTCGGCTCCACCGAGAAGATCGAGAAGGCGCGGGTGATCCGCAAGCGGATGGGCGGCGGCATGCGCCAGGCCGGCGTGCTCGCCGCCGCCGGGCAGTACGCGCTGCGCCACCATGTCGGCCGGCTCGCCGACGACCACGCCCGGGCCGCCCGGCTCGCGGCGGCGCTCGCGCCGTTCGGCATCGTGGACGCGCAGGCGGTACGGACCAACATCGTTCCGCTGGACCTGACCAAGGCGCCCATGGACGCGCCCACGCTCGGGGCCGCCGCCCGCGACGCGGGTGTCCTCGTGTCGGTGATGGGCCCACGCCTGGCCCGCCTGGTCACCCACCTCGACGTCGACGACGAAGGCGTGGACCGGGCGATCGACGTCCTGACGTCACTCCTCTCATGATCACGGAAATTCTTCCGTGTTCCCGCACGGAGGAACTTCCGTGATCATGGACGGGGCGCGTTAACGAGGGGCGTCGGGGCGAGGTCCTTAGGGGCCAGAGACCGTAGCAGCGCGATGTCCGCGGGATGCCCCACGCCGTCGTCGTTCGGCGTCTCCACGATCATCGGTACGCCCTGGGCCGCCGGGTGCGCCAGCAGTTCGGCGAACGCCTTCTCGCCGATCGTGCCCTTGCCCACCGACTCGTGCCGGTCGCGGGTCGAGCCGCAGGTGTCCTTGGAGTCGTTGGCGTGTACCAGCCACAGCCGGTCCGCGCCGACCGCGGCGACCAGCGCGTCCAGCGTCTCCGTCATGCCGCCCGGTGCGGCCAGGTCGTGCCCGGCGGCCCAGGCGTGGCAGGTGTCGAAGCAGGTACCCAGCCAGGGGTGGCGGTCGACGGCGTCCAGGTACGGTCCCAGCTCCTCCACCCGCGCGGCGAGCGAGCGACCGCCGCCGGCGCTCGGCTCGACCATCAGCTTCGGCAGGCCCTCGGCGGCCGCGAGATCGAGGAGCGGCAGCAGCGCCTCGCGCACCTGGACCATGGCCTTGTCGGCGTGGGCGGCGTCCACCGCGCTGCCGGCGTGGAACACCACCCCACGGGCCCCGATCGCCGCGCCCCGGCGGAGCGCGTGCTCCAGCGTCGCCACCGAGCGCTCCACCGTGGCAGGCGTCGGCGAGCCGAGGTTGACCAGCAGCGACGCGTGCACGTACGCGACAGCCGCCCGGTCGGCGCAGCCGGTGGCGAACGCCTCGTCCTGGCGCGGGTCGCCGGCCGCGAGCGCCCAACCGCGCGGGTTCGACACGTACACCTGGAGCGCCGTGGCTTCGCTGCGCTCCAGGTACCGCAGGCCCGCCTTGGCCAGCCCACCCGATACCGTCGCGTGTCCGCCGATCACCGGGGGACGGAGTTCAACCGGATCTATCCGAAGCACCACAGGACAATCGTGGTACCCGGCGGGACCGGCTGGCCGGCCGGGGGGTTCTGAATGCGAACCTTGCCACCCCCGATGACCTGCGCCTGCAACCCCACCTGGGCCAGCATCGCCTTGGCCTCCTCGGCGTCCCGGCCGCCCAGGTCCGGTACCGGGACGGCGGCGGGGCCCTTGCTCACGGTGAGGGTCACGGTCGCACCGGCCTCCACACCGGTGCCGTCGGTCGGGTCCTGCGCGAGCACGGTGTTGGCCGGCTTGTTGCTGTCCTGCTGCTTGACGGCGACCTTGAGGCCCTGGCCGGTCAGCGCCGCCTGCGCCTGGTCGAGCGGCTGGCCGATCACGCTCGGCACGGTGACCGGCGCCCGGCCCTTGCTGACCTTGACGGTGACCTTCGTGCCCGGCTTCACCTCCGTCTGGGCCGGCGGCTCGGTGCTGACCACGGTGCCGGCCGGCACCGCGTCGTCGTACACCTGCACCGTCTCCACGACGAGCTTGAGCTGGGTCAGCTCGGCCTGCACCAGGCCGGCCTCCTTGCCCCCCTCCTCGGGCAGCAGGTAGCGCTCGGGGCCCAGCGACAGCGACAGGGTGATCGTGCTGCCGGAGACGACCCGGCTACCCGGAGCCGGGTGCTGGGACAGCACCGTGTCCTTGGGCTTGTTCTCGTTGAAGTGGCCGGCGTCGAAACGCACCGTGAAGCCGTTCCGCTGCGCGAGCGCCTGCGCCTGGCCCTTCTGCAGGGCCACCAGGTTGGGCGCGTCGGTGAACCGGCCGATCCCGAACCACCAGCCGGTCACGGCGACCAGCAGGCCCAGGACGGCCAGGGCGGCCGCGACCGACAGCCGCCCGCGTGGGCTGCCGAGCACCCGGTCCTTGAGCGCCTTCAGGCCACCGCCGGCCGGGCGGGCGTCGGTGGGCCGCTGCCGGGCAACACGCGGCTGTGGGCTCGCCGGGGTCGCGGATCCGGGCAGCCGGGCCCAGGTCGGGCGCTCCGGCGGCACCGGGCGGAGCCCGTTCCCCGGTACGGTCTCCGCCAGTGCCGAGACCTGCGGCTGGTGCATGTGCACCGTGGCGTCGGTCCGGGGCAGGTGCGTCGTGGCGTCGGAGCCGGCGGCGCCGTCGTACCGGGGGACCATCATCGTCGGGGCGGCCTCCGGCCGTACCCGGGGCGGTCCGGAAGCCGTACCCAGGTCGTCGCGCGCGTCCTGCACCTCGGCCAGCAGGGTGCCGGCGTCGCTCGGGCGGGCGTCGGGATCCCGGCGGGTGGCCCGTGTCACCAGGTCGTCGACGACCGGGGGCAGGCCGGGCACGTACCGCGACGGGGGCGGCATGTCGCGGTCGACGTGCTGCCAGGCCACCTCGATCGGGCGTTCGGCCTCATAGGGCACCCGGCCGGTGAGCATCTCGAACAGCACGACCCCGGCCGAGTACACGTCCGAGCGCGGGTCGGCGCGGCCGTCGGTGACCAGTTCCGGCGCGACGTACGCGACGGTCGCCAGCAGCTGCCCGCCGCTGCTCGGAGCGTCGGTGCTGGCCTCCTCGACCGCGCGGGCCAGCCCGAAGTCGGTGACCTTGACGACGCTGTCCAGCAGGCTGTGGTTGGGCGCCTCGGCGACCAGGACGTTCTCCGGCTTGACGTCGCGGTGCACCAGCCCGGCGCGGTGCGAGGCGGCGATCGCGGCGAGCATCTGTTCCATGATCGCCAGCGCGTCGGCCGGTGCCAGCCGCCGCCGGTCGGTGAGCACCTCGCGCAGCGTTCGGCCGCGGACGTACTCGAGCACCAGGTAGGGCAGGCCCTCGTGGGTGCCCTGGTCGTAGACGGCGACCACGTTGGGGTGGGTCAGCCGGGCGATGACCTTGGCCTCGTCGGTGAACCGTTCGAGGAACCGGGGCTCACTGGCCTGTGTCGGGTGGATGATCTTCAACGCGACGGTGCGCTCGAGCCGTTCGTCCACGGCTGTGTAGACGGTCGCCATCCCGCCGCGTGCGACCCGCGCGCGAACGCGGTAGCGTCCGTCGATGAGCGCCCCGATGAGAGAGTCGGCGACTGTCGTGTCCATCGGCAGCGAGTGTACGGCGAATCACGGCGACACGTTCAGCGAGCCGTGCCGCGGGGCGTTGGTGGGCTGATATTCCCAGGTCGGCGGGGTGGCGGTGCGGCTTGCGAGTCGGTCTACGGCGCCGCCTCGGCGGGTGGAGTCACGGTCAGTGACGGCTTCTTACCGGGCGTGGTCAACGGTGCGTCCTCGGGCACCGGGCTCTGTACCGCCGACGGTTTCACCGGAGCCTCCGCCGGAGTCGAGGTGGACGATGCGTCCGGGACCGGAGTCGTCGTCGGCACCGGAGTCGCCGTCGCCGTCGCCGTGGCCGGGGTATCGGAGGCCGGCGTCCCCGACGGGAGCCCGCTTGCCGCCGGCCCGGCCGAGCCGGGCGCCGAGGCCGGCGCGGAGGGGTGGCGTGTCGGCGCGCTCCGACGGTGCCCGGGCACCCCGGACGAGCCCGGCGCCGGTGTGGACGTCGCCGATACCGTCTGCGAAGCCGGTGTGTCGGCGCTCGCGTCGGCGACCAGGACGCCCAGGCTTCCGGTGACGGCGAAGAAGGTACCGATGGCGGACGCGGCGATGACGCTCGCCACGGTCCCCGCTGCCAGCATCCGGCGGGGATCTCTCAGTGGTGCCCAGATGCTCTCCCGAGCCGGCAGCGACGTGCGGCGCCAGGCGTCTGCGTCTGCGGCTGCGGCTGCGTCGAGCCGACCGCTCGCGTCCGCGCCGAACCTCGCACCGTCCGTGCCGAGCCGACCGCCGGGCCCGCCGTTCGGGCAGCCGACGCTCGCCCCGTCGCCGGCCCGGATCACGGCGTCGAAACGGGCGGCGCCGGCGGCATGATCCGGGCCGGTCGCGCCACCGGTCCGGTTGCCGACCCCGTTGTGGTTGCCGACCCCGGTCCGGTGGCCGCGGTCGGACCGGATCGAGCGCCAGGCGTCAAGGATCTCCCGGCGCATCGTCTCCCAGGGATTCACGACGCTGTCCCTTTCCGTACCGTCACTCGCTGCTCGCGGTCTCGTGGTCTCGTGGTTGATCTAGTACGGACGGGTCGGCTGGATCCGCCGACTCGGGACATGGCAGGGTGAAGAGGTGACCGACGCTGAGCAGCCGGCCGAGTGGCTGGCGTTGCCCGATATCGCCGAGCAGCTGGGTATCCCGATCACCAAGGTGCACGACATGCTGCGCGAGAACCGGCTCCTCGCGGTACGCCGCGACGGCGTGCTGCGGGTTCCCGCGGAGCTGGTGGCTGGTGACACGGTACTCAAACACCTTCCCGGCGTGCTGACCTTGCTGCGTGACTCTGGGTATAACGACGAAGAGGCGCTTCGGTGGCTGTACACGCCGGATGAGTCACTTCCCGGTACCCCGGCGACCGCGCTGTCGGGCCACCGGGCCACCGAGGTCAAGCGCCGCGCGCAGGCGCTGGGGTTCTGACCGGCCGGCCAGGTGCGCCACCTCCTCTACCTCGCCGTACTGCTCGGCTGCCTGGCCGGGGCGCTCTGGCTCGAACCGGTCCTGCGGGTGGGTGTGCTGCGTCGGTGGCGGCGGCTGCTGTTGACGCTGCTGCCGGTCGCCACCGTGTTCACGGCGTGGGACGTCGCGGCGATCGCCGCCGGACACTGGAGCTTCGACGCCGCCCAGACGACCGGGGTACTGCTGCCCGGTGGACTGCCGCTGGAGGAGCTGCTGTTCTTCCTGGTCGTACCGGTCTGCGCGATCCTCGGCTTCGAGGCGGTCCGCACGGTGCTGGCCCGGTGGAACGGCTCCGCTCCGCTCCGGCGGGACGGCTCCGCTCCGCTCCGGCGGGACGGCTCAGCGACGGGCCTCGACCGCCCGGGGGAGGCACCGTGACGTACACCGTCGCGGCACTGCTGGGGGTGCTCGGCGCGCTCGTCGTCGACCTCGCGCTGCTGCGGACCCGGCTGGTGACCCGGTTGGTGTTCTGGGCCACGTACCCGATCATCTTCGGCTTTCAGTTGCTGTCCAACGGTGTGCTGACCGGGTTCGGGGTGGTGCGGTACAACCCGGCCGCGATCCTGGGCCTGCGGCTGGCGTACGCGCCGATCGAGGATCTCGCGTTCGGCTTCGCGCTCGTGTTGACGACGCTGTCGGTGTGGGTGCGCCTGGGCCGCCGGGACTCCCGTGATCGTGAAGACCACGCAGAGTCATAGCCCAAGGCCGCGAAGTCTCCGCGGATCATGGGTGACCGGGGTGTCAGGTCAGGCGGCTCGTGGCGGCGGCAGCCAGTTCCCGCAGCGCCTCGGCGCCTGCCGGGTCCAGCGGCACCGTGTCGAGCGCGGCGAGCGCGGACGCGGTCAGCTCGGCGATGCGCTCCTCGGTGCGCCGCAGCGCCCCGGTCGCGGTGATGATCTCGCGTAGCCGGTCGATACCCGCCCGGTCGAGCGTCGGGTCGCCCAGACCGGCGCGCAGCTCCCGCGCCGGCGCCTCGTCGGCCGCGTCGAAGGCGGCCGCCACCAGATAGGTGCGCTTGCCCTCGCGCAGGTCGTCGCCGGCCGGCTTGCCGGTGACGGTCGGGTCGCCGAACACCCCCAGGACGTCGTCGCGGAGCTGGAACGCCTCGCCGAGCGGCAGGCCGAACGCCGAGTACGCCCGGAACACCTCGTCGGGGGCGTCTGCGAAGGCGGCGCCGAGCAGCAGCGGGCGCTCCACCGTGTACTTCGCCGACTTGAACCGCGCCACCAGACCCGCCCGGGTCAGCGAGGTGTCGCCGGTGACCTGGTTGTGCATGTCGAGGTACTGCCCGACGGTCACCTCGGTGCGCATCTCGTCGAAGACGCTCCGCGCCCGCGCGAGGGTCACCGGGTCGAGCCCGCTGCCGTGCAGCAGTTCGTCCGACCAGACCAGGCACAGGTCACCGAGCAGGATCGCCGAGGCGGTGCCGAAGTCGGCCGGCTCGCCCAGCCATCGCGCGCCCCGGTGCAGTGCCGCGAAGTGCCGGTGCACCGCGGGCTCACCCCGGCGGGTGTCGGACGCGTCCATCACGTCGTCATGGATGAGGGCGCTGGCCTGTACGAACTCCAGCGCGGCCGCCCCGGCGACCACCTCGTCGCGGTCGGCGCCACCGGCGGCCCGGTAGCCCCAGTACGTGAACGCCGGCCGCAGCCGCTTGCCGCCACCGAGCACGAACTTCTCGATCGCTTCGGCGACGGGGAGCAGCGCCTCGTCGATGCCCGCCAGTTGCTCGCGCCGGCGGGTCAGAAACGCGCCGAGGGCAGAGTCCACGCGGGTACGCAGCCCAGCCCGATCCAACACAGACGCCGTCACGTGCCCGAACCTAGCTGCACCCGGAGCGGGCCGACGCAGCGCCCCCCGAGGCTGTTGCGCGGTCGGGGAGGTGCGCGACCGCACGGTCGGGGAGGTACGCGACCGCCGAGCGGTACAGCTCGGCGTACTCGCGGACGGCCGGTACCGACCGCGCCGCCCGCAGGCGCGGATGCAGCGAGGTGAGCTGGCGCAGCGCCCGGACCGAGCCGACCCGCACCGTGGTGAGCAGCGCCGCGCGGGCGGTCGCGCAGGCCGCCTCGACCTCGCCGGTGTCCAGCTGCACCGCGGCGAGCCAGCCGGCGTACAGCGCACCGGCCCGCAACCGGATCCGCCGGTCGGCGAGCGCCGTGCGCAGCAGCGGTTCGGCGGTCCGGGGCCGGCCCGCCGCCGCGTAGCAGCGGCCGGTCATCGCGGTCAGCTCCGCGTCGTGGAACCAGTACAGCCAGGGCGGGTCCGTGCCGGGGTCGCGCCGCTGGTACGCCCGTTCGGCCGCGGCGAGCGCCCGTTCGCAGTCCCGGCGCGCGCCGGTCCGTGCCGCCGCGAACGCCACCCGGTGCAGGAGCAGGGCCCGGGTGCCGGTCGATGCCGCGGGCCGGGCCAGCCGGTACCCGCGCCGGGCCAGCTCCAGCGCCTCGGCCGGGCCGGCATCCAGGTGGGCGAGGGTTGCCAGCAGGTGGCCCAGGATCGGGTACGCGCCGGCGGCGGCCGCCGCCTCGACGCCGACCCGGTGCGCCCGCCGGAGCCGCCCGCGCGCGCCCGCGTCGGCGGCCACCCAGCAGGTCACCTGGGCCAGCTCGGCGACGGCCGGCAGGAGTTGCCGGCGCCGCCGCTCGGGTAGCCCGTCCGCGCGGAGCAGGCGGAGCCCCGCCGCCAGCTCCCGGCCGGCGAGCCGGCTCAGGTCGGCGCCGCCGACCAGATCGTCCATCCATCGCAGCGCCGCGATCCGGGTCGTCAGCGTCGCGCCGGTGACCGCTGGCAGGTACGGGTCGGTTGGCGGGTGCGGACCGGCCGGCGGGTTCCGGTCGGCCGGTGGTTCACCGCGTCGTAGCCGGGCGACCGCGGCGGCCCGTTCGAGCGCGTCGAGCGGGATGCCGAGAACGGCCGACAGGCACCGCAGCCAGCGCCGGCCCGGGATGCGTTCCTCGCGCTCCCAGCGGGAAATCTCGTTCCTGGTCAGGGTCGGTGCGCCGGCCGTGGCGCACAACAGTTCCGCCAGCCGCAGCTGCGACCATCCGGACGCCAGCCGCACCCGGGTGATCAGCGCTCCGATGGACTCCGGGCCTGGCTGCGGGGCGCACTCTGGCCCGGGTGCCGGGTCGTACTCCGGCCGCGACGGCGTCATCGGGCAACCTCCGTACGGTCGACGCCAACTCCTCGCGACCCCCTGTGCGTGCGGTGACCCCCGTGGCGTCAGTCGTACCGCAGGGGTGCGACGGTTCGGGGGTGGCGCGGCGCCCGACGCGGCCGACCGGACCGGCGCTTCGTAGATCTTGGAAAGTTGGGCACCGGTATTGGTGCCTAACTTTCCAAGATTGGGAAAGTGGCGCCGTGGCCAGGCGCCCGGGCGGCCCGCGCCGGAGATCCAGCCACCGCCGTGGCCGTAGTGGGGCGGAACCTGCGCGGTGCCCCGGTCGGTGCGGGGCACGGTGCGCGCGGCTGTGCGGCTCCTCAACGAGCGCGGCCTGGTACGCACCCGGCAGGGTCGGGACACCTTCGTGCTGCCGCCGGAATGCCACTGAAGCCGTCCGACCCGTACCCGACGGTCCGCGTCGCAGATCACGTGGCCATTTGTCGGGACAACGACGACCGTTACCGGTTCACCTGGGTAAAGTCCCAGCGTGGCACTCGGACTCCCCTCGGTGATGCCCGGCGAGAGACCGGCGATCGGTGACCTGGTGCGCTCGTCCGGGCCAACGTTCTCGTTCGAGTTCTTCCCGCCCAAGACCGCCGAGGGCGAGCGGCTGCTCTGGCAGGCCATCCGCGAGCTGGAGTCGCTGCGGCCGTCGTTCGTGTCCATCACCTACGGCGCGGGCGGCTCCACCCGGGACACCACGATCGCGGTGACCGAGCGGATCGCGACCGAGACCACCCTGCTGCCGATGGCGCACCTGACCGCGGTCAACCACTCGGTCGCCGAGCTGCGCCGGGTCATCGGCAACTACGCCGAGGCCGGCATCCACAACGTCCTGGCGCTGCGCGGCGACCCGCCCGGCGACCCGCAGGCGGACTGGGTGGCCCACCCCGAGGGCCTGCGCCACGCCAGCGAGCTGGTCGAGCTGGTACGGCACAGCGGCGACTTCTGCGTCGGGGTGGCCGCGTTTCCGGAGAAGCACCCGCGCTCGCCCGACTTCGACACTGACGTGGACTACTTCGTCCGCAAGTGCCGCGCCGGCGCGGACTTCGCCATCACCCAGTTCTTCTTCCGCTGGCAGGACTGGGCCCGGCTGCGCGACGCGGTGACCGCGCGCGGCTGCGATGTACCGATCATCCCCGGAGTCATGCCGGTCACCAGCGTCCGCAACATCGAGCGGATGGCGCAGCTGTCCGGCGCGGCCTTCCCGGCCGACCTGGCCGAGCGGCTGCACGCCGTCGCCGACGACGCGGCGGCGGTGCGGGAGATCGGCGTCGAGGTGGCCACCGAGCTGTGCGAGCGGCTGCTGGCCGAGGGCGCGCCGGGAATCCACTTCATCACCCTCAACCGGTCGACGGCGACCAGGGAGATCTGGCAGAACCTCGGGGCGCGCACCCCGGCCGGATGAAGACCTGGGACGAGTACGCGGCGGACTGGCGCGACCTGCACGGCGGGTACGACCCCCGGACCGGTTCGCCGTTCGTGCGGGGCTGGCTGCGGATCGCGTACACCTCCGGTCGTGCCGCGGCCCGGCTCGGCGCCACGCCGGCCGTGGTCACCGGTGTCGGGCTGGCGCTGTCGGCCGGGGTACCCGTCGCGGTGTGGCGCGCGCCCGGCGGCGCGCTGCTCGGCGCGGCGCTGGTGCTGCTGTCCGCCGTCGCGGACTCGGCCGACGGCGCGGTCGCGGTGCTGACCGCCCGCGCGTCCCGCCTGGGGCAGGCGTACGACGGGCTGGCCGACCGGGTCGGCGAGGCGTGCTGGCTGGTGGCGCTGTGGCTGCTGGGCGTGCCCGGCTGGCTGCTGCTCGCCTGCGGTGGCCTCTCCTGGCTGCACGAGTACCTGCGGGCGATGGGACGGGCGGCGGGCATGGCCGAGATCGGGGCGGTGACGGTCGCCGAGCGGCCCACCCGGATCATCCTGGTCGTGGCGGCCCTGCTGGTGGGCGGGTTCACCACGGGTACGGCCGTGGTCGTGGTGGTCGGCGTCTGGGCGGTCCTGGCGGCGGTCGGCTTCGGCCAGCTCCTCGTCACGGTCCGCGCGAAACTCCGCTGAGCCGGGCCGGGCCCGCACCACGCCGAGCCGGCCCAGGTCGCACCACGCCGAGCCGGCCCAGGTCGCACCACGCCGAGCCGGCCCAGGTCGCACTACGCCGAGCCGGCCCAGGCCGCACTACGCCGAGCCGACCTGGGCCGCCACGATCTTCGCCGACAGCATCACCATCGGCAGGCCGCCGCCGGGGTGCACCGACCCGCCGACGAGGAACAGCCCGCGCACCGGCCCCCGGTTGCCGGGTCGGCGCAGGCCGGCGAGCCCGTGCGCGGGCGTACCGTAGATCGCCCCGCCCGGCGACGCGGTCATCGCCGCCAGGTGGGCCGGGGTCAGCACGTCGCGGAACAGCACCCGGTCGCGTACCTCCACGCCCCGGGCGGCGAGCAGGTCGAGGACATGGTCGGCGTACCGAGCCGCGACGCCGGGGCGGGTCCAGTCGACGCCCGCCGCGTTGTCGCCCTGCGGCGCCGCGTTGACCAGGACGAACCATGCCTCGTGGCCGTCCGGGCGGACCAGCGGGTCGTCGGCGACCGTGACGAAGACCGCCGGGTCGCGGGCCGGCCGCGCCGGTACGCCCCGGCGCGGATGGCCGAAGACGTCGTCGAACTCGCCGTCGTAGTCCCGCGGGAACAGCACCGTGTGGTGGGCCAGGCCGGGGGTACGCCCGCGCACGCCGAGCAGCAGGACGAAGCCGGCGAGACTGCGCTCGCGCAGCCGGGCCGCCCGGCGCCGGTCGGGCAGCAGGTCCCGGTACACCTCCAGGGCGTCGGCGTTGGCCACGACGACGTCGGCGCGCACGTACCCACCGTCGGCCAGCCGTACTCCGTGCACCCGGCCGCCGGCGGCGTCGATCTCCGCCACCGGGGCGCCGGTGCGCACCGTCACACCGAGGACGTCGCAGCGGGCCAGCAGGGCGTCGGCCAGGGTGGCCAGGCCCCCGCGCAGGTACCAGCCGCCGTAGCGCATCTCGGCGTACGGGATGGCCAGCAGCGCGGCCGGCGCGCGGCGCGGGTCGGCACCGGAGTAGGTGGCGTACCGTTCCAGCAGGGTGCGCAGCCGCGGGTCGGACAGGTACCGGCGGCCGGCGCTCCGGACGGTCTGCCCCGGCCCGATCGCGGCCAGGTCGCCGACCCGCCAGGCCAGCCGGGACAGTCCCAGGGTGGAGCGGGCCGGGGCGGTGAGCACGTGCCGCCAGGACGCCTCCCACACCCGCTCGGCGCGCCGCCACAGCCGCCGCCACTCGTCGGCCGACCGCTCGCCCAGGGCGTCCGCGATGCGACGGGCGAACTCCGCCTGGTCGCGACACGAGTCGAGGACCGTACCGTCGGCGAAGCGGTGGCGCACGATGGGGTCCAGCTCGACGAGGTGCCCGGCCAGGTCGTCGCCGAGCAGGTCGGACAGCACGTGCGGCAGGGTGAGCAGGCTCGGGCCGGTGTCGAAGCGGAACTCACCGGCGCGGGTCCGGCGGACGTGCCGGCCCAGCTTGCCGCCGACGGCGGCGGCGCGCTCGTACACGGTGACCCGGTGGCCCGCCGCCGCGAGCCGCGCCGCTGCCGCGAGGCCCCCGATGCCGGCGCCGACCACCACGACCTCGCTCATGCGCCCACCGTCGTCGACGGCTCGACCGGCCGGCCCTTCCAGCGCAGCCCGCCCCGGCGGCGGCGCCGGAACGACACCACGACCAGGAAGGCGAAGGCCAGGACCGACACCGGGTGGGCCAGCGCGTCGGGGAACGGGCGGCCGCCGGTGGCGCGGGCGGCGACCATCCGGCCGGCGACGCCGCACAGGTACCCGGCGAGCCCGGCGAGGGAGCCGGTCAGCATCAGCGCGAACGGCAGCACGTACAGCGCCAGCAGCGCGGACAGGACCGCCGCCGCACCGGCCGGCGAGCCGAACGACGCCCACAACGACTTGCCGTACCCGTCCACCAGTTCCCGCCACGACGCGTACATCCGGCACGTCGCGAGCGCCGACCCGTCGGCGAACGCGATCCGCCCGCCGGACCGCTTGACCGCGCGGGCCAGCTCGATGTCCTCCAGTACCCGGTCACGCACGCCCCCGTGACCGCCGGCCCGCCGGTAGGCGGCGGCCCGCACGACGAGGAACTGCCCGCCGGCGGCGGCCAGCGACGGCCGCCGGGACCGCTCCATCGCGCGCAACGGCAGGAAGGTCAGCCAGGACCACTGCAGCAGCGGCTGCACCAGGGGCTGCCCGACGACCCTCGGGTACGGGGAGACGAGGTCGAACCCGTCCGCGCCGCCGTCGCCGTTCCGGTCACCTTCCCTCTTCCCGTCGCCTTCGCCGTTCCCGCCATCGACAAGCGCGACGGCGGCGGCGACCGCGTCCGGGGTGAGCACCACGTCGGCGTCGACGAACACCAGGACCTCGGCCTGCGTCGCGGCGGCGAGCTGGGCACACGCGTGCGGCTTGCCCAGCCAGCCGGGCGGTGGGGGAGCACCGGCCAGCAGCCGTACCCGGTCGCCGGCGACCGCCCGTACGAGGGCGGGTGTCCCGTCGGTGGAGCCGTCGTCGAGGACGACGATCTCCAGGTGCGGTACGCCCCGCTGCGCCAGCAGCGCGCGCAGGCACGGCTCGACCCGGTGCGCCTCGTCGCGCAGCGGCAGGAGAACGGCGACCGACCGGTCGGTGCCGGCCGGCCGGGGCGCCGGCCGGCGCAGCAGCGCGGCGTTGACGAGGGTGTGCGCGGTCAACGCGGCGACGGCGGCTGCGAGCGCGAGCGCGATCACGTCGCCACCCGGTGCGGTTCCGATCGTGCCGCCGGGTGCCGGGGTGGCCGGGAGCGGCCGCGCCACAGGGCCACCGCCAGGGGGACGGCCACCGACCCCATGCCGAGCGCGCCCCACGCCGCCGACGCCGGCAGGTCCAGGAACACCGCGTGCGCCAGCACGCCGGAGGCGTACGTCCACAGGTACAGCACGTACATCGGCGCGTCCACCCCCGGCCGGCGGGTGCCCGCAGCGGCCGCGAGCAGCGCCAGGACGGCCGCCAGCAGCGCCATCAGGATGACGGCGACGAGCAGCCACCCCAGGTAGTTGGTGAGCGGGATGCCGGGTACGCCGGGCAGCGCCGGCCGCGGGTCGCGCCACCGCCAGTACCCTTCGGCGACCATCTGCGGGTCGAGGAACAGGTCCCAGGTGGCCAGGGCGAGCCCGGCGAGCGGTACCCGCAGCGGCACCGGGGCCACGAGCCGGCCCGCCGCCAGCCATGCCGGCCACGCCATCCAGGTCCACGCGAGCGGGATCACCAGCGGTACCCCGAACAGCGTGAACCCCAGCGCGTCGCCGTAGGAGTAGGTGCCGAACGGGACACCGGTCGCCACCCCGAGCGCCTCGACGGTCAGGCCGCCGCCGGCGGTGACGGCCACCAGCGCGACGGCGGTCCGCCGTCCCCGGCTGGCCGCGGCGTGGGCGACCGAGACGGCGAACCCGAGCAGCACGGTCAGCACGGTGAGCCGCGCCCGGGTCGCGCCGTCGACCAGCGGGTACCCGATCTCGGCGACCACCAGCGCGGCCAGACCGGCCCACCGGAGATTCACACCGGCGGGGGATCTCCGAACGTTCACGTCGGCACGGGGGTTCACGTCCGACCGCCGGGTCTCACGCCGGCACGTGCGCGGGTAGTGGCAGGATCCGGCCCAGGATCCCGAAAGGGCGGTCGTCGCCGGGGAAGTAGAAGTTGCGCAGGACGTCGACGAAGCCGAACCGGCGGTACAGCCGCCAGGCGCGCGAGATGCTCTCGTCGGCTTCCGGGGTCGACAGCAGCACGGTGTGGTGCGCGACACCGGACAGCAGCGCGCGCAGTTGCCGCTGGCCGATGCCGTGCCCCTGGGTGGACGGGCGGACGTGCAGCTCCACCAGTTCGAAGCAGTCCGACATCCACGCCTTGCCGTCGTCGCGGCGCAGCGACGCCCGGATCTGGTCATGCCACCACTGGCCGGGCGTCGAGGTGTACCCGTAGCCGAAGCCGAGCAGCGAACCGTCGTCGCCGAGCGTGGCCACGGCCCGGAAACCCGGCCGGCCGGCGTGTGCGGCCACGTACCCGCGGCGGGTCTGCAACAGGTCGGCGTGGTAACCCATGGCCGAGCCGTACACCTCGATCACCTCGTCGAGCCGGTGCACCAGGTCGTCGGGCTGCCACGCCACGAGCCTCATCCGCGGTCGTCCCTTCCGTTCCAGCCGAGCACGTCGCGGTCGCCGTCGACGTCGAGCACCGCGAACCGGGTGAACAGCTCCTCCGCGTACCACCGGCGCAGCGGGGTCGCGGTGACCGCGGCCCGGTGCTCGGACCGACCGTACGCGAAGCCTACGAGGTCCGTGGTGCTCCGCCACAGGCTGACCGTGCCCTGCCAGCCCAGGGGGGCCTCCCCGATGCCGAACGCGGCGAGCAGGCCCGGTGCGGTCGGCAGGGTCGCCGCGACTCCGGGAATCGTCCGCCAGAATGCCACCGCCGCCCGGCCCGGGCGCAGCCGGGCGCGGGTGAGCACGAGGACCGGGCCGTCGGTCACCGGGCCGTCGGTCACCGGGCCGTCGGTCACCGGGCCGTCGGTCACCGGGCCGTCGGTCACCGGGTCGTCGGTCACCGGGTCGTCGGTCCGGTCCGGCGGCGGGGCCGGCACCGGGAACGGGTCACGACCGGCCCACGTACCGCGGCTCGTCAGCGGTCGCAGCGTCAGCCGGCAGTGCGCGGTGGCGAGCCGGGCCCAGGCCCGACCGACCGGCGAGTCGTCGAAGCGGACGGCGGCGGCCGCGTCGTCCCACGCGACGACGGCGGCCCACCGGGTGGGATCCGCGTTGCCGGGGGAGAACCGGAGATCACGCCCCGTGCCGAGCAGCTTCGCGAACGACACCCCCGGGGTACGGCGCAGCCGGCGCCGGTCGAGCGCCATCCGCCACAGCGCGCGGGGCAGCGCGGCCGGTGACACCCGCCAGACGTGGAGGGTGACGAGCCCCGCCGAGGCGTCGGGGTATCCGCTCACGCCACCTCGGCGGGGGTTCCCGACGTCACCCGGACCAGTTCGGCGTAGGTGATCGGGAAGACCGCCTGCGGGATGCCGCCGGCCGCCCATATCTGGTCGTAGCTTTCCAGCGCGGCGTCCACGAAGGTGCGTACCGGCTTGGGATGGCCCAGCGGTGCCACGCCGCCGATCGGCTGGCCGGTGTGGTTGCGGACGAAGTCGGGGGTGGCCCGGCGTACCTTCCGCGCGCCCACCAGCCTGGCCAGCTTCGCGGTGTCGACCCGGTGGGCACCGGAGGTCAGGACGAGCAGCGCCTCGCCGTCGGCGTCGAAGATGAGGGAGTTGGCTATCTGACCGACCTGTACGCCCAGCGCCGCCGCTGCCGCCACTGCCGTATGGACCGCGTCGGGGAGGACCCGCACCGTGCTCGGCCGGCCCTCGGCGTCGCGCGCACCCGCCGAGCCGAGCGCGTCCTGTACCGCCTGCGCGTTGGGGTGAAGCTGCATGGATCCCATCTTGGCCGATGACGCCGGGAAAGGTCGGGCGCGGGGGGTTTTCGGTCGATGCCGGCGCTGCGGGCGCCGCCGGCGTTGTGGGCGCCGCCGGCCTCAGATTGGCGGTATCTCGGCCACCGCGGGTTCCGGTGCGACCGCTCCGGCCGTCGTCCGGCCGGCCGTCGTCCGGCCGGCCGTCGTCCGGCCGGCCGTCGTCCGGCCGGTCGTGGTCCCGTCGGTCGTGGTCCCGTCGGTCGTGGTCCCGTCGGTCGTCCGGGCGGTCTCGGCGAGGACGACCCCGACGAGGATGAGCGCGGCGCCCGCCAACTGGGCCGGGGCCAGCGCTTCGTCCAGCACCAGCCAGGCGATCGCACCGGCGAACACCGGCTCGACCATCCCCACGATCCCGGCGCTGGTGGGCGGCAGGTGCCGCAGCGACGCCGAGACCAGAAGGTACGGCGCGATGGAGCCGAGGAGTACGACGTAGCAGCACAGCAGCCAGACCGGCACGCCGCCGCTGGTGGCGCGCAGCAGGTGGCCGGGGAAGTGCCACCACGGCCGGAGGACGGCGCCGACGGCGGCGGCGAAGCCGAACGCCAGGCAGGTCAGCGACAGTGGGTCGCGCCGGGCCGCGCCACGCGCGCCGGCCAGGTAGTAGACGGCCAGCAGCGCCGCCGCGCCGAGGCCCGCGGCGATACCGACCGGGTTGAGCCGCAGGTCTCCCCAGATCTCCGCGACCCCGGCCAGCCCGGCGATGCTCAGCCCCAGCCCGACCCACAACCGCGGGCGTACCGGTTGGCGCTGGCCGAACCGGGCCCACAGCGCGACCAGGAGCGGTGCGGTGTACTCGAACAGCAGCGCGATGCCGACCGGTAGCCGGCTGATGGCGATGAAGTACAGCAGCGGTACGAACGCGAAGCCCGCCAGTCCGTACCCGACCAGCAGCGGCAACTCGCGACGGGTGAAGCGCAGGCGGCGGGGGGCGAGCGCCAGGGTCAGCACGAGGAGCCCGACGAATGCGCCGGTGGCCCGCAGGGTGGTCAGCTGCATCGGGTCCATGCCGGCCCGCAGGACGAGCTTGGCTACGGTGCCGTTGAGCGCGAACAGGGCCCCGGAGGCGACCACCATGCCGGCTCCCAGGGCGGGACGGGGCGTCAAGACGGTTCGACGCGTACGCGCCGGCCGGTCACCCGGGTGACCGGCCGAACCCGGAACCGGCCGTCGCCGGTCTTCCTCCTCAGGTCGTGCACCCCGCACTCCTCCCCGTTCCCGCCCGCCGTACGGCCCGGCGGCAGCCCTCCCGGTCGGGCAGGTCCGGCCGTCGAGCCGGGCCGCTCGGCTGCCGTCGTGCCGGGCCGCTCGGCTGCCGTCGTGCCGGGCCGCTCGGCTACCGCGGATCATCGCTCGGCATAAAGCAGACCATATTGCCGACTCGTCCCGACTCGGTGGGGTGACTCGAACCTCTGTTCGAAAATCTTGGCTGAGCATTGAGTTTTTGTCGGGGGGCCGGTGTACTCTTACCTGTAGTTCGAACACTCGTTCGACTGTTCGGAAGGGGCGATTCGCGGCGCCTCCTTCCGAAAGCGGGTCGCGACACCGCTCGAGGTCCGGTCATTGAGGGCCGGCCTCACGGCGGGACCGCCAGCCGTCACCCCCGACCCCCGGGCGGCGGCTGGCGGTCCACCGGCCGGGCGTGGCGTGGGGAAGCTCCATGCCCGGCCGGCACGCCGCTGCGTCTTCCTCCGCAGCGGTATTCGACAACCAGCACAGCGTGCGGCAACCGGCACGACGTGCGGCAACCAGCACAGCTTGAGGGAGACCCGATGCCGACGAACCGATCTCACGCCATCCCTGGCCCCAGGTCCGTCACCCCCCAGGACGGGCGCCAGGAACTGCCGGTTCCCGCACACGCGCTCCCTCACCGCACCCCGCGCGAGCTGATCTCGCTGGCCCGCCAGGGACTGGAAGAGGCCGCCGAGACCCGCAAGGACGGAATCCGCTACGCCACCGCCCACCTCGCCGCCCTGCGTGCCGCCGCGGCCGTGCTCGCCGCACGGGCCCGTCCCGCGCCCGGCCGGCGCAGCCGCCTCACCAGCGTCTGGGCGCTGCTGGTCCTGGTAGCGCCGGAGCTGAGCGAGTGGGCCTCCTTCTTCGCCGCCACCGCCTCGAAGCGGGCCGCCGCCGAGGCAGGCATCCCCCGCGTGGTCACCGCACGGGAGGCCGACGACCTGATCCGCTCGGCGGAACAGTTCATCGCGCTCGTGGAGGTTTCCCTCGGCCTGTCCTACCAGCCCCTGTTGGACGGTGACCGCCGCCTGGCGAGCTGACGCCGGGCGCTACTCGCACCCCGGGCTGGGGAGGGCCCGGGGTAGGAACATCAACGGGGGGAGAAGCCGCGTTGGCCGGCTTGTCGACAGCAACTTCGCCGGCGGGCACCGTGCCAACGGCACATCCGACGCCAGCACCGAACCCGGCGTCCGATCTGCTGGCATCGATCATGGGCGCGCCGGGCGGCCGCTCCGGCGCCGCCGACCACACCGCCGGGATCGGTCGCTCCGGTAAGGGACTGGCCATCGTGCGGGCGGCCGCGCTGACCGGCACGATCCGGCGCGCCAGCGACCACACGGCCGGTGCCCTCGGCAGCGAACGACTCCTGCCCGTCCTGCCCGAGTTACGGGCCCTTCTCCCCGGCCGGGGACTGCGCCGGGGCGCCACGGTCGCGGTCGCCACCACCGCCACCGACCCGTCGGCCGACGGCGGACCGACCCGTCCGGCCCGGTCCGCCGGTGCCCGGTCCACCGGAGCCACCTCGCTGCTCCTCGCGTTGCTGTCCGCCGCGTCGGGCGCCGGTTCCTGGTGCGCGGTCGTCGGGGTACCCACGCTCGGAGCGGTCGCCGCCGCCGAGGCCGGCATCGCCCTCGACCGGCTCGCGCTCGTACCCCACCCCGGCCCCGACTGGACCACGGTCGTCGCGGCGCTGCTCGACGGGGTGGACATCGTGGTCGCCGCGCCACCCGGTCCGATCACCCCGTCCACCGCCAACCGGTTGGCCGCGCGGGCCAGGCAGCGCGGAAGCGTGCTCGTGTCGTACGGGCGCTGGGACGGCGCGGACATCACCTTCGACGCCGTCCGCGGGGTGTGGCACGGCCTGGGACAGGGCCACGGCCGCCTGCGCTGCCGGCAGCTCACCATCATGGCGCGCGGCCGTGGGTCCGCCGCCGCGCCCAAGCGCACCGAGGTGTGGTGGCCTCAGGTGTCCGGACCGCTGGCCGGACACCTGGAGCGAACGTTGGGCCGGACGCCTCCTGCCGCGGCGGGCCGGGCTCGTGACGTGCTCCGGGCGACGGGCTGACCGGGCGTGCGGACGCTGGTGCTGTGGTGTCCGGACTGGCCGGTGATCGCCGTGGAGATCGTCGAGGGCGTACCCGCGCGCGGGCCGGTGGCCGTCCTGCACGCCGGCCGGGTGCTGGCCTGCTCGCCGGCTGCCCGGGCCGAGGGGGTACGGCGCGGACTGCGCCGGCGGGAAGCGCAGGGCCGCTGTCCCGACCTGACCGTCGTCGACCACGACGCCGGCCGCGACGCCCGGGCGTTCGAACCGGTACTGGCCGCCGTCGAGGAGATGGCCGCCGGCGTCGAGGTCGTCCGGCCGGGGGTCTGCGCCCTCGCCGCCCGCGGCCCGTCCCGGTACTTCGGTGGTGCGGAGGCCGCCGCGGAACTGCTGGTCGAACACGTCGCGCAGGTGTGTGACGTCGAGGCGCAGGCCGGGATCGCCGACAGCGTGTTCGCCGCCACCCTCGCCGCGCGTGCCGGCCGGCTCGTCCCTCCCGACGGTACGCCCGCCTTCCTGGCCGGTATCGACGTCGCGGTCCTCGCCCGCCCCCGCCTGGTCGACCTGCTGCGCCGGCTGGGCATCCGCACCCTCGGCGACTTCGCCGCGCTGCCCGCGGGCGACGTGCTCGCACGGTTCGGGTTCGACGGTGCCCTCGCCCATCAGCTGGCCGCGGGGCGGGACGAGCGGCCGCTCGCCCCCCGCCAACCGCCCCCCGCCCTCGACGTGACGCAGACGTTCGACGAGCCGGTCGACCGGGTCGACGCCGCCGCGTTCGCCGCCCGGTCGCTCGCCGAGCGGCTGTACGAGCGCCTCGCCGCGCACGGGCTGGCCTGCACTCGCCTGGGGATCGAGGCGCTCACCGTCCACGGCGAGGAGTTGTACCGGACCTGGCGCCACGACGGACTGCTGAGCGCCGCCGGTATCGCCGACCGGGTGCGCTGGCAGCTCGACGGCTGGCTGACCACGGCGGGGAAGCGGTCGGTGCCCACCGCGGCCCTGACCCGGCTGCGTCTCGTACCCGATGGGGTGGTCGAGCACGCCGGCCTGCAACTCGGGTTGTGGGGCGAGGCGGGCGCCGAGCGCGACCGGGCGCACCGCGCGCTGACCCGGGTGCAGGGGCTGCTCGGGCCGGAGGCCGTCGTCACCGCGGAACTCGGGGGTGGGCGGTCGGCGGCCGACCGGGTCCGGCTGGTGCCGTGGGGCGACGAACGTGTCGCGCCGGGTACGGGCGAGCAGCCGTGGCCGGGCCGGTTGCCGCCGCCCGCCCCGGCGACGGTCCTGCCCGAGCCGGTACCGGTGAGTGTCACCACCGCCGACGGCGCGCCCGTCGGGGTCACCGGACGGCTGGCCGTGACCGGCGAACCGGCGCTGGTCGCCGTCGGGAAGGCCCGTCCGGTGGAGGTGTGGGGCTGGGCCGGCCCGTGGCCGGTCGACGAGCGGTGGTGGGCGCCGGACGAGGCCGACCGGCGGGTGCGGTTCCAGATGCTGCTCGCCGACGGCCGGGCGCTGCTGCTGGCGCTGGCCGGTGGCCGGTGGGTGCTGGAGGCCGTCTATGACTGACACGATCACTTTGACTGACAAGATCACCTCAACTTCCGGGAAGTTGTGGTCATCGGGGCCCTCTGAGGCCACAACTTCCGGAAAGTTGTGACGATCATGGGATTCAATAATCCGGACGTGCCGTGGTCGCGGATGGAGCGGGTGCTGTCCGGGCGGCGCATGCCGCCGGTCCTGGACCCGCTCGCCGACGGTCCCGACGGCGGAGACTCGCCGGCCTGGAGCCGGAAACGGGACCACTACCGCGCGGTGGAGATCGACCGACCGGAGGGCGCGGTCCCCTACGCCGAGCTGCACTGCCACTCCAACTTCAGCTTCCTCGACGGTGCCAGCCACCCGGAGGAGCTGGTCGAGCAGGCCGCCCGCCTGGGGCTGGAGGCGGTGGCGATCACCGACCACGACGGGTTCTACGGCGTGGTGCGCTTCGCCGAGGCAGCCCGGGAACTGGGCATCAGGACGATCTTCGGGGCGGAGCTGTCGCTGGGGCTGCCCGGCCCGCAGCACGGAGAGCCCGATCCGGCCGGCCGGCACCTGCTCGTACTCGCCCGGGGGCCGGCCGGCTACGCGAAGCTGTCGCGGGTCATCTCCGAGGCGCACCTGAGCGGAGGGGAGAAGGGGCGGCCGGTCTACGACCTCGACGAGGTCGCGGCGGCGTTGCGCGGCGACGTGCTCGTGCTCACCGGCTGCCGCAAGGGCCACGTCCCGGCGGCGCTGCTGGCCGGCGGCGTCGAGGCGGCGGCCACCGAGCTCGACCGGTTGACCGCGCTGTTCGGTGCCGAGCACGTCGCCGTCGAGCTGACCGACCACGCCCACCCGGACGACCACGAGCGCAACGAGGTCCTCGCCGAACTGGCCGACACGGCCGGGCTGCCGGTAGTCGCCACCAACAACGTGCACTACGCGACCCCCGCGCGGCGGCGGCTCGCCATGGCGCTCGCCGCGGTCCGGGCCCGGCGCAGCCTCGACGAGATGGCGGGCTGGCTGCCCGCCGCCGGTACGGCGTATCTGCGCAGCGGTGCGGAGATGGCCGCGCGCTTCGCCGCGTTCCCCGGCGCGGTCGAACGGGCCGCGGCGTTCGGCCGCGACCTGGCCTTCGACCTCAAGCTGGTCGCCCCTCGGCTGCCCGCCTACGACGTGGGCGAGGGCCACACCGAGATGAGCTGGCTGCGCCACCTGACCATGCGGGGCGCGGCCCGCCGGTACGGCCCGCGCAGCGCGTATCCCAAGGCGTACGAGCAGCTCGAGTACGAGCTGGACATGATCGAGAAGTTGGACTTCCCCGGGTACTTCCTGATCGTCTACGACATCGTCGAGATCTGCCGCCGGCTCGACATCTTCTGCCAGGGCCGGGGGTCGGCAGCCAACTCGGCGGTCTGCTACGCGCTGGGCATCACCAACGTCGACGCCGTCGCGCACGGGCTGCTGTTCGAGCGGTTCCTGTCCGAGCAGCGCGACGGGCCGCCCGACATCGACGTCGACATCGAGTCCGACCGGCGTGAGGAGGTCATCCAGGAGGTGTACCGCCGCTACGGCCGTCGCCACACCGCCCAGGTCGCCAACGTCATCTCCTACCGGCCGAAATCGGCCGTGCGCGACATGGCCAGGGCGTTCGGGTACTCGCCCGGCCAGCAGGACGCGTGGAGCAAGCAGCTCGACCACTGGGGTTCGGTGGCCGCGCACGAGGGGATCCCGCCGCAGGTCGTCGAGTACGCGAACGAGTTGCTGACCTTTCCCCGGCATCTGGGCATCCACTCCGGCGGCATGGTCATCTGCGACCGGCCCGTGATCGAGGTGTGCCCGGTGGAGCACGCCCGGATGGCGAACCGCACCGTCCTGCAGTGGGACAAGGACGACTGCGCGTCGGTGGGGCTGGTCAAGTTCGACCTGCTGGGACTGGGCATGCTGTCGGCGCTGCACTACGCGTACGACATGGTGGGCCTGCGCTGGGATCTGTCCACGATGGACCTCACCGACCCCGAGGTGTACGACATGCTCTGCCGGGCCGACTCGGTCGGGGTGTTCCAGGTGGAGAGCCGGGCCCAGATGGCCACCCTGCCCCGGCTGAAGCCGAGAAAGTTCTACGACCTGGTCGTCGAGGTGGCGCTGATCCGACCCGGCCCGATCCAGGGCGGCTCGGTGCATCCGTACATCCGGCGAGCCAACGGCCTGGAGCCACCGACGGTGCCGCACCCGCTGCTGGAGAACGCGCTACGCAAGACGCTGGGGGTGCCGCTGTTCCAGGAGCAGTTGATGCAGATGGCCATCGACGTGGCCGGGTTCACCCCGCAGGAGTCCGACGAACTGCGCCGGGCGATGGGCGCCAAGCGGTCGACCGGGCGGATGGAGGCCGTCCGGGAGCGGCTGTACCGGGGCATGGCGGCCAATGGCGTCACCGGTGAGCTGGCCGACGACCTGTACCACAAGCTCGCCGCGTTCGCCAACTACGGCTTCCCGGAAAGCCACGCGATGAGCTTCGCCTACCTGGTGTACGCCAGCGCCTGGCTCAAGCGGTACCACCCGGCGGCGTTCTGCGCGGCGCTGCTCAACGCCCAGCCGATGGGGTTCTACTCGCCGCAGTCCCTGGTGGACGACGCGCGCCGGCACGGGGTGACGGTACGGCGGCCGGACGTCAACGCCAGCAACGCGCCGGCCGTGCTGGAGCCGCCGGTCGACGGCGAGAGCCCGGGGACCGAGCCGCACGAGTGGGGCCGCGGCGGACCGGTGGTCCGGCTGGGGCTTTCCTCCGTGCGTACCCTCGGGTCGGGTGTGGCCGAGCGGATCGAGGCGCGACGCGCCGACGGCGGCCCCTACCGCGACCTGGTCGACCTGGCCCGGCGGGCGGAACTCACCACGGCCCACCTGGAGGCCCTGGCCACCGCGGACGCGTTCGCCTGCTTCGGGCTGACCCGGCGGGAGGCGCTGTGGGCGGCCGGTGCCGCCGCGCAGGAGCGGGACGGCCGGTTGCCGGGGACGGCCACCGGCGTCGAGGCGCCGACGCTGCCCGGCATGGACGCGGTCGAGCGGCTGGTCGCCGACGTGTGGGCGACCGGGCTCGCCCCGGACGCGCACCCCGCCCAGTTCGCCCGGCCGGTCCTGGACCGCCTGGGCGCGCTGCCGATCGACCGGCTGCGGACGGTCGAGCCCGGCCGGCGGGTGTACGTCGGCGGCATCGTCACCCACCGGCAGCGCCCCGCGACCGCCGGTGGGGTCACGTTCGTCAATCTCGAAGACGAGACCGGCATGCTCAACGTGACCTGCTCGCCGGGGCTGTGGCAGCGGTACCGGAAGGTCGCGCGGACGTCGCCCGCGCTCATGGTGCGCGGGATCCTGGAACGGGTCGAAGGGGTGGTCAACCTGCGCGCCGACCACCTGGCGCCGCTGACCCTGCCGGTACGCCCGGGGTCCCGGGACTTCCGCTGACTCGACAGTTACCGCATGATCACGGAGCATTTTCCGTGTTCTGGCATGGAAAATGCTCCGTGATCATGGATGTGGGGTCGACGGCGAGATCAGGAGTGGCCGCGGATCGGGTGCGGCCGGTACGGCGCCTCCAGTCGCTTGATCTCCTCGTCGGTGAGGTGCACGTCGAGCGCGCCGAGGGCGTCCTCGAGGTGCTGGAGCTTGGTCGCCCCGATGATCGGTGCGGTGACCCCGGGCCGGGACAGCAGCCAGGCGAGCGCGACCTGGGCCGGTTTCACGCCTCGCTCCTGGGCGACCTCCACGACGGCATCCACGACCGCGAAGTCGTCGTCGGTGTACAGGTTGTCGGCGACCTGGTCGTTGTTGGCGCGTACCGTGCGCCGCTCGCCGCCCGGGCCGCGGTTACCGGCGAGCAGCCCCCGCGCCAGCGGGCTCCACGGGATCAGGCCGACGCCCTGGTCGGCGCAGAACGGGATCATCTCCCGCTCCTCCTCGCGGTACACCAGGTTGTAGTGGTTCTGCATGGACACGAACCGGGTCCAGCCCCGCAGGTCCGCGGTGTACTGCATCTTCGCGAACTGCCAGGCGTACATGCTGGACGCGCCGATGTAGCGGGCCTTGCCGGCGCGTACGACGTCGTGCAGCGCCTCCATCGTCTCCTCGACCGGGGCCTCCGGGTCGAAGCGGTGGATCTGGTACAGGTCGACGTAGTCGGTACCGAGCCGCCGCAGCGAGTCGTCGATGCCGGCCATGATGTGCTTGCGGGACAGGCCCCGCTGGTTGGGGCCCGGCCCCATCGGGCCGAAGACCTTGGTGGCGAGGACGTAGTCGTCACGGTTACGGAAGAGCTTCGACAGCAATCGCCCGGTGACCTCCTCGCTGACGCCGAGCGAGTACATGTCGGCGGTGTCGAAGAAGGTGATCCCGGCCTCGACCGCGTGGCGCACGATCGGTTCGGCGGCATCCTCAGGAAGTATCCATTCCCGCCGGGCGGGGTCGCCGTAGCTCATCATGCCGAGGCAGATCCGGGAGACCTTCAGGCCGGTCGAGCCAAGTCGCGAGTACTCCATGGCTCGATCTTTACGCGGTGGCGATCCGGCGGCGACCCCGCCCGGCGTTGTGTCGATCCCGGTACGTCGCTAGGGTCAACCACTGAGCAACAACCCACGGGAGTCCGGTGTCACCGGGCTGAGAGGGGGGCTGTGAGCCCCCGACCGTCGAACCTGATCCGGGTCATGCCGGCGCAGGGAGGGAGGATGGATGCCCCCTATCGGGCGGCTGCACCTGATCACCGACACCCGGCCGGGCCGTGACGCGCTCGCCGTCGTCGCCGCCGGGCTGGCGGCCGGCGCCGACACCGTTCAGGTACGGGTCTCCGACGACGCCACGGACCGGGACGCGTACGAGCTGACCGTCCGGATCCTCGCGATGTGCCGGGAAAGCGGCGCGATGTGCCTGGTCAACGACCGGCTGCACGTGGCGCTCGCCGCCGGGGCGGACGGCGGGCACGTGGGAGCGGACGACCTGCCCGTGGCGGCGGCCCGCCGGATCCTCGGGCCGGGCGCCGTCCTCGGCGCGACCGCCCGCGACCCGGAGACCGCACGGCAGGCGGTACGCGACGGCGCCGGCTATCTCGGCGTGGGTCCCGCCTACGCCACGCGTACCAAGGATGGTCTGCCCGACCCGATCGGCCCGGCGGGCATCGCCGCCGTCGCGCGGGCGGTGACCGTACCGGTGATCGCGATCGGTGGCGTCACAGCGGCCAGGGTCCCCGAGCTGACCGCCACCGGCGCCCACGGCGTCGCGGTCGTCGGCGCTGTCAGCGAGGCCGGTGACCCCGGCAAGGCGACCCTCGAACTGCTGGAGGCACTCCGATGACCACGCGGGTCGCTGTCGTCGGCGCCGGGATCATCGGGCTCGGCATCGCGTGGCGCTGCGTGCAGCGCGGCCTCGACGTCACCGTGTACGACGCCGGCGGGGACGCGGCGTCCACCGTGGCCGCGGGCATGCTCGCCCCGACCAACGAGATCCAGGCCGGCGAGGAGGAGCTGCAGGGCCTCCTGGTCGACTCCAACCGGCGCTGGCCCGGCTTCGCCGCCGAGCTGGAGAAGGCCACCGGTGTCGAGCTGGGCTACCGCGACGAGGGCACGCTGATCGTCGCGCTCACCGGCGACGACCTGCGCGAAGTACGCCGCCTCGCCGGGTGGTACCAGCGGGCCGGCCAGCCGGTGCACCCCCTGACCGCGCGGGAACTGCGCGAACGCGAGCCCCTGCTGTCGCCCCGGGTACGCGGCGGTGCCTATGCGCCCCAGGACCGGCAGGTGGATCCGCGCCGGTTGCGCACCGCGCTGCGGCAGGCCGTCGGCGAGGACCGGATCGTGCGGCAGAACGTCACCGACCTGGCCAACCTGGACGCGGACCGCGTCGTGGTCGCCGCGGGGATCGGCACGACGGCCCTCACCGGCCTGCCGGTCCGCCCGGTCAAGGGGCAGACCGTACGGCTGAGAGCGCCGGCCCCGCCGGTCCGGCACGTCATCCGCGGGTACGCCCGCAGCCGCCCGGTCTACCTGGTGCCGCGCCACGACGGGGAGCTGGTGATCGGGGCGACCGAGGAGGAGCGCGGCGCAGACACGACCGTGACCGCCGGTGGCGTGCTCGACCTGCTGCGCCCCGCGGCCGAGCTGCTGCCCGAGGTCGCCGAGTACCCGATCACCGAGATCCTGGCCGGGCTGCGGCCCGGCACCCCGGACAACGCCCCGATTCTCGGGGTCCTGAAAGACCACGTCATCGTGGCCGCCGGCCATTACCGCAACGGTGTCCTGCTCACGCCCGTCACGGCCGACCTGGTCGCGGACCTCGCCGTCACCGGCGTGCCGCCGCAGGAGATCAAGCCCTTCACCCCGGACAGGGAGGCGCTGTGGACCTGACAGTCAACGGCGAGCACCGGACCCTGAGCGGTCCGACCAGCGTCGCCGACCTGGTCAGCGAGCTGACCAACCGGGAGACCGGCGTCGCCGTGGCGGTCAACGGCGAGGTGGTGCCGCGCTCGGTGTGGGCCGCGACGGCCCTCGGCAGAGGCGACGCGGTCGAGATCCTCACGGCGGTGCAAGGTGGATAACTTCACGATCGCCGGTGAGGAGCTGGACTCCCGGCTCATCCTCGGCACCGGCGGTGCGACCAACCACGCGGTACTGGAGGAGGCGATCCGGGAGAGCGGAACCGTGCTCGTCACCGTGGCGCTGCGCCGCATCGACCCGACCGCCCCCGGCACCCTGCTGGACGTCCTGGACAAGGCCGGGGTGCGGATCCTGCCGAACACCGCCGGCTGCTACACCGCCGCCGAGGCGGTCAAGCTGGCCCACCTGGCGCGTGAGGCCTTCGCGACGAGCTGGGTGAAGCTCGAGGTCATCGGCGACTCCGACACCCTGCTGCCGGACGCGGTCGAACTGGTGAGCGCGGCGCAGACCCTGGTCGACGACGGGTTCACCGTCCTGCCGTACACCACCGACGACCCGGTACTGGCCCGCCGGCTGGCCGACGTCGGGTGCGCGGCCGTGATGCCGCTCGGCGCGCCGATCGGCTCCGGCATGGGCATCCGCAACCCGTACAACATCGCGCTGATCAGGGAGGCGGTGAGCGTACCCGTGATCCTGGACGCCGGGATCGGCACGGCCTCGGACGCGGCGCTCGCGATGGAGCTGGGCTGTGACGGCGTGCTGCTCGCGTCGGCGGTGACCCGCGCCGAGCGGCCGGGGGAGATGGCGGCGGCGATGCGCCACGCGGTGATCGCCGGGCGGCTGGCGTACCGGGCCGGGCGGATCGCGCGGCGGCTGCACGCCACCGCGTCCAGCCCCTTCGAGGGGATGCCCACGTGGTGATCGTCTTCACCGACCGCCGTCAGGCCCGCCGCCCGCTGCTCGAGGTGATCGCGGCGGCGGTCGGCGGCGGCGCGCGGACGGTGGTGCTGCGGGAGAAGGACCTGCCCGACGACGAGCGGGCGGTGCTCGCGGCGCGCTTGCAGCCGCTGCTGGCGAACGTCGGGGGGAGATTGCTGCTCGCCGGCCGCGTACCCGGCCCCGACGGCCGGCATCTCGCTGCCGCCGACCCGTGGCCGGCGGCAGCGCGCGGGCTGATCGGCCGCAGCTGCCACGACGCGAACGAGCTGGCCGGCGCCGCCGCCGAGGGCTGCTCGTACGCCACGATCTCGCCGGTCTACCCGACGGCGAGTAAGCCCGGCTACGGTCCGCCGCTCGGCCTGACGAAGCTGCGCGAGCTGTGCGCCGGGGCCGGCCTGCCGGTGTACGCCCTGGGCGGCGTCGATTCCGGCGAGCGGGCCGCCGCGTGTCGGGCCGCCGGGGCTGCCGGGGTGGCCGTGATGGGCGCGGTGATGCGCGCGGACGACCCGGCCGCGGTCGTGAAGGAGCTGCTGCCGTGAACCCGCCCGTCGCGCTCACCATCGCCGGCTCGGACTCCGGCGGCGGTGCCGGGATCCAGGCCGACCTGAAGACGTTCGCGGCGCACGGCGTCTTCGGTACCAGCGTGATCACCGCACTCACCGCGCAGAACACCACGAAGGTACGCGGGGTGCGGGCGACCGAGCCGGACTTCGTGGCCGAGCAACTGTCCGCCGTACTCGACGACCTGCCCGTCGCCGCGGTCAAGACCGGCATGCTCGCGACGGTCGAGATCGTCCACGTGGTGGCCCGCTGGGCCCGGAGACTGCCGCAGCTGGTGGTCGACCCGGTACTGGTCTCGTCGGCCGGTGATCCGTTGTTCGACGGGGCGGCGCGGGTCGCGTACCTCGACGAGCTCTTCCCGGTGGCGATCGTGGTGACGCCGAACTCGCGGGAGGCCGGAGTCCTGGTCGGACGCGACATCACCAGCGTCGACGACGCCGTCGCCGCCGCCCGCGAACTCGGTGGGGCCGGCCCGGAGTGGGTGATCGTCAAGGGCGGCCACCTGGACGGCGGCGGAGAGGCCGTTGACGTCGTCTGGCACGCCGGTGAGGTCGAGATCCTGCGCGCGCCGTGGGTCGACACCGCCAACAACCACGGCACCGGCTGCACCTTCGCCGCCGCCACCGCCGCCCGGTTGAGCCGGGGCGACGACGTGCGGGCGGCGCTGCACGGTGCCAAGTCCTACGTCCATCGCGCCCTGCGCGGGTCCGCCGGCTGGCGGCTCGGCGAGGGGCACGGCCCACTGTCCTGGGAGGCACTCTCATGAGGCACAAGGTCTACGTCTCCGGTTCGCGGCCCGATCTGCGGGTGCCGTTCGCCGAGGTGAAGCTGACCGGCGACAACCCGCCGGTACGGCTCTACGACACGTCCGGTCCCGGCAGCGACCCGTCGGTCGGCCTGCCCGAGCTACGGGCGCACTGGATCGCCGAGCGCGGCGACGTGATCAGTGAGTCGGCCCGCGGGACCGCCGCCGCCGGGCAGACCGTGCGCCGCGCCGCCCCCGGCCGGACCGTCACCCAGCTGCACTACGCCCGTCAGGGCATCGTGACCCCCGAGATGGAGTTCGTGGCGCTGCGCGAAGGGCTGCCGGCTGAGGTGGTCCGCGAAGAGATCGCCACCGGTCGGGCGATCCTGCCCAACAACGTCAACCACCCGGAGAGCGAACCGATGGCCATCGGCAACCGGTTCCTGGTGAAGGTCAACGCCAACATCGGTACCTCGGCCGTGACGTCCGGTGTGGACGAGGAGGTGGCCAAGCTGACCTGGGCCACGCGGTGGGGCGCCGACACCGTCATGGACCTGTCCACGGGTAAGCACATCCACGCCACCCGCGAGGCGATCGTGCGCAACTCGGCGGTACCCATCGGCACGGTACCGATCTACCAGGCCCTGGAGAAGGTCGGCGGCGACCCGCTGAAGCTGACCTGGGAGGTCTACCGGGACACCGTGATCGAGCAGGCCGAGCAGGGCGTGGACTACATGACGGTGCACGCCGGCGTGCTGCTGTCGTACGTGCCGCTGACGGTGCGGCGGGTGACCGGCATCGTCTCGCGGGGTGGGTCGATCCTGGCCGCCTGGTGCCTGGCCCGCCATGAGGAGAACTTCCTCTACACCCACTTCCGCGAGTTGTGCGAGATCTTCGCCGCGTACGACGTCGCCTTCTCGCTGGGCGACGGGCTGCGGCCGGGCTCGATCGCCGATGCCAACGACGCCGCCCAGCTCGCCGAGCTGCAGACCCTCGGCGAGCTGACGAAGATCGCCTGGGAGTACGACGTCCAGGTCATGATCGAGGGGCCGGGTCACGTGCCCATGCACAAGATCAAGGAGAACGTGGACCTCCAGCAGGAGTGGTGCCATGAGGCGCCGTTCTACACGCTCGGGCCGCTGACCACCGACATCGCTCCGGCGTACGACCACATCACATCGGCGATCGGCGCCGCGATGATCGCCATGTACGGCACGGCCATGCTCTGCTACGTCACCCCCAAGGAGCACCTCGGGCTGCCCGACCGCGACGACGTGAAGGAGGGCGTCATCGCGTACAAGATCGCTGCGCACGCGGCCGACCTGGCCAAGGGGCACCCGGCCGCGCAGGCCTGGGACGACGCGCTGAGCAAGGCCCGGTTCGAGTTCCGCTGGGAAGACCAGTTCAACCTGGCGCTCGACCCGGACACCGCGCGGAGGTACCACGACGAGACGCTGCCCGCCGAGCCGGCCAAGACCGCGCACTTCTGCTCCATGTGCGGGCCGAAGTTCTGCTCCATGAAGATCAGCCAGGACCTGCGCCGGTACGCCGACCAGCACGGCGTCGACCCGGTGACCGCGCGTGACCTCGGGCTGAAGGAGAAGGCGGCCGAGTTCGTCGCGACCGGCGCGGAGATCTACCGGGCGCCGTGACCGTTGCCTTGATCGTCACAACTTCCGGGAAATTGTGGTCTCCGGGTGCCTCGATGGCCACAACTACCCGGAAGTTGTGTCGATCATGAGGGCGCGAGCCGCCGGCGACCGCCCCGGATCGGTCGTGTTGTGACCATCGTGAACACGGCCACGGGTAGGCTCCGGGGCGTGGAGCCCAAGGGAACCGCCTCGCCGCGTACCGCGGTGGTCTGGGCGGTGCTGCGCGCGGAACTGGAGCGGGCGAACCGCCCCCTGACCGTGCTCGACGTCGGCGGTGGCACCGGCGGGTTCGCCGTGCCACTGGCCACCGCCGGGCACCGGGTCACCGTCATCGACGCCAGCCCGGACGCGCTCGCCGCGCTGACCCGGCGCGCGGCCGAGGCCGGTGTCGCCGAACGGGTACGCGCGGTGCAGGGCGACGGTGACGCCGTGGCCGACCTGGTCGCCCCGGACAGCGCCGACCTGGTGCTGTGCCACAGCCTGCTGGAGGTGGTCGACGACCCGGCCAGCGTGGTCAAGGCGCTCTCCGCGACGCTGCGCCCGGGCGGTGTGGCCAGTGTCCTGGTCGCCAACCGGGTCGCGGCGGTCCTCGCCCGGGCTGTCGGCGGCCACCTTGACGTCGCGGCGGGCCTGCTGACCGACCCGGAGGGCCGCACCGGCGCCCGGGACACGCTCCGCCGCCGGTTCGACCGGGAGTCCGCGGCCGCCCTGCTCGCCTCCGGTGGCCTGGTCGTCGAGCAGATCCACGGGGTACGGGTGGTCGCCGACCTGCTGCCCGGTGCCGTCCTGGAGGGGCAGACCGAGGCGCTGGTCGCCTTCGAACTGGCCGCCTCGGAGCGTTCCCCGTACCGGGAGATGGCCACCCAGTTGCACCTGTTCGCCCGCCGCCCGGGCGTCTGACATGGACGCCGTCCGGCCGTCCGGGACCGAGGCCGTCCGGCAGGCCGGCATGGACACCGCCCGGCCGGCGGGGCTGGACGTCGTCCGGCCCGGGTACGGCGCGGACAGCCTCGCCGACGTGCTGCCGGGCGTCCTGTGCGCGCTGGGCCTGCCCGGTGCACCCGACCCGCTGGGCCTGGCGACCGGACCGCTGTCCGGGGTACGCCGGGTGGCGGTGCTGCTCGTCGACGGGCTCGGGCAGGAACAGCTCCCGCTCGCCGCCCCGTACGCGCCGAACCTGGCCGAGCTGGCGACCGGCCGGCTCGGCGCGGCGCGCACCATCACCAGCGGGTTCCCCTCCACGACACCGACCAGCCTGGTGACCGTCGGCACCGGTGCCCCGCCCGGCCGGCACGGCGTCCTCGGGTTCAACCTGCGGGTACCGGAGACCGGCCGGGTCCTCAACCACATCCGCTGGTGGGACGACCCGGACCCGGCCGCCTGGCAGCCGGTGCCGACCATGTTCGAGCGGGCGGCCGCCGCCGGGGTGCCGGTGTCGGTGGTCAGCCGGGCCGACTTCGCCGGCAGCGGGCTGACCGTGGCCGCCTACCGCGGCGCCGGGTACCGGGGCGTGGCCGGGGCGGACGCCCTCGCCGCCGAGATGCTGTCCGCGCTGGACACCGAGGGCGGACTGGTCTACGGGTACCACCCTGATCTTGACAGCGCCGGTCACCACCACGGGCTGGCGTCGGGCGAGTGGGCGGCGGCGGCCGGCGACGTGGACCGCCTGGTCACCCGGCTGGCCGAGGGGCTGCCACCGGACGCGGCCCTGGTCGTGACCGCCGACCACGGGCAGCTCGACATCCCGCTGGACGGGCGCCTCGACCTCGACACCGACCCCCGCCTGCGGGCGGGGGTGGAGGCGGTGGCCGGTGAGGCCCGGGTGCGGTACCTGTACACCGTGCCGGGGGCGCGCGACGACGTGATCGCCGCGTGGCGGTCCGTCCTCGGCGACGGCGCCTGGATCGTGCCGCGCGAGGAGGCGGTCGCGGCCGGCTGGTTCGGCCCGGTACCCGAACGCCATCTCGCCCGCATCGGCGACGTCGTGGTCGCCTGCCACGACCGCACCGTGGTGGTGGCGAGCCGGTCGGAGCCGTCGTTCGTCGCCCGGATGATCGCCTTCCACGGTTCGTACACCGCCGCCGAGATGCGGATACCCCTGATCGTGGTGACGGGAAAGACGCCCTGATCAGCGCGGCGTCGAGGCGATCTGTCGGAGCCCGCCGGTAACCTGCCGGTCGTGGGGCGCAGCCAGTCACTGCCCAGAGACGGCGGCACCGGGGAGTTCGGCGCGGACGCCGACGACACCGGCTGCTGCATCCTGCACGTCGACATGGACGCGTTCTTCGCCTCCGTGGAGGTGCGGCGCCGGCCCGAGCTGCGTGGCAGGCCGGTCGTGGTGGGCGGTGCGGGGCCGCGCGGGGTCGTCTCGTCGGCCAGCTACGAGGCCCGGGCGTACGGGGTGCGCAGCGCCATGCCGGGCAGCCGGGCCAGGCGGCTGTGCCCGCACGCGGTCTTCCTGCCGCCCGACTTCGCGGCGTACTCGGCGGCCTCCCGTGCCGTCATGGCGATCTTCCGGGATGTGACCCCGCTGGTCGAGCCGCTCTCCACCGACGAGGCGTTCCTCGACGTCGCGGGCGCGGCGCGGCTGTTCGGTCGCCCCGCCGAGATCGCCGCCGCGATCCGCCGGAGGATCCTCGCCGAGCAGGGGCTGACCTGCTCGGTGGGGGTGGCGCCGAGCAAGTTCGTCGCCAAACTCGCCTCGACCCGGGCCAAGCCCGACGGCATGGTCGTGGTGCCGGCCGACCGGGTCCTCGACTTCCTGCACCCGCTGCCGGTCGAGGCGTTGTGGGGGGTGGGTGAGCGCACCGCCGAGACGCTGCGCCGGCTGGGTCTGGTGCGGGTCCGCGACCTCGCCGAGGCCCCGGTCGGCATGCTGCGCTCCGCGCTCGGTGAGGCCGCGGCGCTGCACCTGCACGAGCTGTCGTGGGGGCGCGACCCCCGGACGGTGGTGCCGGAGCGGGTCGAGAAGTCGATCGGGGCGGAGACCACCTTCGACGTCGACGTGACCGACCCCGACGTGATCCGCCGGTCGCTGCTGGCGCTGGCCGGCAAGACCGCCGGGCGGCTGCGCGAGGCGGGCCAGAGCGGCCGGACGGTGGTGATCAAGGTGCGGCTGGCCGACTTCCGTACCCTCAACCGGTCCCGTACGCTGCCGGTGGCCACCGACGTCACCCGGGAGATCTTCGAGACCGCCTGGGCGCTGTTCCAGGCGCTGCGCCCCGGTGAGCCCATCCGGTTGGTCGGCGTACGGGTCGAGGGGCTGTCGGCGGGGGCTTCGGCGCCCCGGCAGCTCGCGCTCGGCGAGCGCGACAGCGGCTGGCGGGAGGCCGAGCGGGCCGCCGACGCGGTGGCCGCCCGGTTCGGCCGTGGTCTGGTGCGCCCGGCGAGCCTGCTCGACGACGAGGCGAAGCGTTCAACGGGCGGACGTCAACCGCCGGGGTGATCTGGCCCTCCCACTTCCGGCCGGGGCCTCCATCAGGCGGGGAAAAACAGTACGCTTGGACGGTCGTCCGGCTTTCCGACCAGCTTGGCCGCTCGTAAACTTGCGACTAAGCAGCCGGATGGCTGTCACGGTCTGTCGATCCGAGCGGATCGGCCCTCGAGGACCGGGGAGGAGTACCGTGCCGCTCTCGGAGCACGAGCAGCGGCTGTTCGAGCAGATCGAGCGGTCGCTAGCCGAGGACCCGAAGTTCGCCTCGGCGGTGCGCGCCACCGACCCGCGCTTTCACGCGCGTCGTCGGATAGTCATCGCTGCCGTGCTGTTCCTGGCCGGTATCGCGCTGCTGATCTACGGTGCGTTCAGCAAGGTCGCCCTGGTCGGCGTGGCCGGGTTCGTGGTCATGCTGGGCTCGGCGGTCTTCGCGATGCAGTCATACCGGCAGGGGCAGAACAGAGACCTGCGGGTGGTCGGCGGAACGGCGAGCCGGCGCACCCGACCACGCCGTTCGTCACTGGTTGACCGGTTGGAAGAACGGTGGCGGCGTCGTCCCGAGGACAACGGCTGACCCACCGGGCCCCATCCGAAGCCCGGCCCAGAGGACACCGCCGGAAGATCGACCGGCCACCTGAAGACCCGATCACCTGAACAGGGACCTGAGCGGTGCTCGGGTCCCTTTCGGCATGGCCGCAGTGCGCCCCGCCGCCCGGCTAGTGCGCCCCGCTGCCCGGCTAGTGCGCCCCGCCGCCCGGCTGTGGCGGGCGGCCGTCGTCTGCCGGGGAAGCGGCCGCCGTCAGCCGGCGGCGCGGGTCAGCGTCGCCCGCCCGCCAGTCGGCCGCGGACGTCGAGCGCGCGGACCAGGGCGTCCCGCCGCTGCTGGAACGCCTCGGTGACCCGGGTCGACGCCTCGGTCACCGCGACCCGCCACCGGCTCACCACCGACGGCGGCAGGACGACCGCGCGGATCCGGGTATGCCAGGACACCCGGTGGGCGATCGCCTCCCGTACCGTGCGCAGCGACCCGGTCAGGTCGTCGCTGCGCAGCGGCTGACGCGCGTACCGGGCCCGTTCCTCGGCCTGCCCGAGCAGTCGGGCGCCGGTGGCCGCCCACTCGTCCAGGGCCGCGAGGGTGATCAGGCGCTCCGCGGTCGCCCGCGGCGTACTGGCGAAGTCCACCGGCAACCGGTAGTCGATCATGGTGTCGATCAGTTCGTCCCACGCCACGTTGGCGCGGCGGCGGGCGAGGTCCATGTCGCGGTCACCGGTGACCACCAGGTCCGGCGAGCCCGCCAAGACGGACACCGCGGCCGGGCCACCGATGCGGTGCGGTGCCCGGCGTCGACGCAGCAGGAGCCGCCACAGGGCGGGGGCGAACAGCAGGACGACGACCAGGAGCCCGCCGAGGATGCCCCACACCGACCAGGACGACGTGGCGGCGGGGGTGGTGCCGGTCGAACCGCCGGTGTCGAGGCGGTCGTCGAGCCGGCGGTCCCCCGGCGCGGTCGTGCCGGAGGGGCCCGGACCACCCGGGATCGGCAGGTCGCTGGCGGCAGGGGTGTCGCCGGACGAGCTCTGTGGCCGGTTCGGGTCCGGTGCCCAGGCCGACTCGACGCCGCCGACATAGGACGCCGGGGTGGCGTCGAACGGTACCCAGCCGAACCCTTCGAAGTACACCTCGGTCCAGGCGTGCAGGTTGCGGTTGGTGAGCGTCCAGGTGTCGCCGGTGCGGGCGTTGCCCCGGCTGAACCCGAAGGCCACCCGGGCCGGGATGCCGGCCGCCCGTACCAGCCAGGCCATGGCCGCCGAGTACTGCTCGCAGAAGCCCTGCTTGTTGGTGAGGAAGTCGACGATCGCGCTGCCGCTGGTGCCGCTCTTGGTCCGCAGGCTGTACGTGAATCCGTTGTCGGAGGCGAAGTAGCTGTGGATCGCGCGGACCTTGTCGTACGGGGTCGACTTGCCGGCGGTGACCTCGGTGACGATCCGGTCGACCTCGGCGTTGCGCGGCACCGTGGTGTACTGCCGCTGCAGCGGGTCGCTCGCCTCCAGCGGCCGGGCGGTGCGCAGGGCCTCGGGGGTGAACTCCGGGCGGACGTACTCGAAGCCGTACCTCTTGTCGCGGGAGTCGCTGCGGCGCGAGTAGACGATCTGGTTGCCGCGGTCGTACAGCCACGAGGCGTCCAGCTTGTCGGTCTTCGTCGGCTGCAGGTAGATCGGCAGGGCGTTCATCTTCAGGGCCAGGATCTGCACCTGGGCGCGGTACGGGTGCAGCGCCACCCCGACGCCCGGCTCGACCGTCGGCGCCGGCAGCCCCGCGGTCGTCGGCTGGCCGCCACCCGGGGTACGGCTGCGGAACCCCGCCGGTGACACCTCGTCGGCCACCCCGAACCGCAGGTAGTACGGGTTCGGGTCGTTGGTGGTCACCTTGACCATGTCGAAGGTCCGGTTGCTGTTCAGTTCGCCGCTGAGCACCGCGAACATGTCCACCGACTGTGACCGGCCGCCCGGACCGATGCCGTCGCCGAAGCCACCGCCCTCGCCGGTCGGGCCGAACCGCTCCAGCAGGCCGGTCGTGCTGCCGGGGACGGCCAGCGGTACGACGATCGCGACCGCGACGCCCACCAGGGCCAGCCGGCGACCGGTCGCCGCCAGTGGCGAGGGCGCCCACGCGTCGACGTCGCGGCCGTCGCCGGTGAAGCGCCGCCCGAACCGCCGGATCCGGTCGACGTTGTCGGTGGCCAGCAGCCACATGAAGCCACCGGCGCCGGCCGCGAACGGCAGGAAGCTGACGCTCTCCTCGCTGACCGCCACCGGGACCGAGTAGATCGCGAGCATCGGCAGGCCGGCCAGGGCCGGCCGCCGGACCACCACGGCCAGCAGGTCGACCAGCAGCGCGACGATGCCGACCCCGAGCGTCGACAGGAACAGCAGCCCCTCGCGGTCGGCGACCGGCACGCCCATGTCCTGCATGTCCTGACCGGCGCTCGCCAGCAGCGAGTGGAAATGCGCGAAGGTCTTCGGCGTCGGGATCACCCCGACCAGTTCGCCTCCACTGTGGAACATCCAGGTCAGCACGAACAGGAAACCGGCGGCCATGACGACCGTCGGGATCCAGGCGGCGACCCGGAGGGTACGCATGAGCAGGCCGACGCCACTGACCGTGATGACCACGATCAGTGCGTCGACGAACCAGGTCCAGTGCGTGAACACGGTGGCCAGCGGCAGCGCCGCCAGGACGGTCGCCCCGGCGGTGACGAGAGTGAGGTGGCGGCGCTGGTTCACGTCCAGGTCCCTCTCATGTTCACAGCCTTCCTGCGATCACGGCCACCCACGATCACGGTCGGTTTCCGGCCACCGTCTCGGCCATCGTGGCGCGGTAGGCGAAGCCCTGGCTGCCACGGGCGGCCTGCGGCCACAGTGCCGGTAGCCGCGCGCCGTGCCCGACCGGTACGACCCGCCAGCCGCCGCGCAGCAGCGCCAGTGCGGCGGCCTCGTGCGTGCGCGCGGTCGTCTCCCGGCTGCCGGCACCCGAGTTCAGCCAGGTGGTGCTGTCGACGAACAGCGCGACGCAGGTCGTGCCGTTGCCGCGCAGCCCGGCCAGCAGTTCCGCCTCGGCCGGCGACAGCAGGCCGAACAGTCCGATGACCAGCCCGCCGTCGGAGCGGCGCCGGACCTGGTCGACCAGGGTCGCGATGTCGCCCTGCTCGGACAGGGTGACCTCGGCGAGGTGGTCGAGCAGCGCGCCCGCGCCGTCGACCTCGTTCACCGTCAGGTCCACGCCCATGCCGGTGACCAGTCGCAGCTTGTACCCGCTGTGGCGCAGGTGCAGGGCGATGCTGGCGGCCGCCGACACCGTCCACTCGAAACTGGCGGTCGGGCCTTCGCCGCGGTGGGCGGACGCCCGGGTGTCGAGCACGACGGTCGCGCGGCTCTCCCACGGCTGCTCCTCGCGGCGCACCATCATCTCGCCGACCCGCGCGGTCGAGCGCCAGTGCACCCGCCGCAGGTCGTCACCGTGGCGGTACTCCCGGGTGGCGGCGTCGTCCTCACCGTGGACGGCGACCGAGCGGGCCCGGCTCTCGCCGGTACCGGCGAACTCCCCGGCGAGCCGGATCGACGGCAGCGGGAAGACCTGCGGGGTGACGGTGAGCCGGTCGACCGTGGAGAACGACCGGGACAGCTCGCACAGCCCGAACGGGTCGGACAGGCGCACCGCCAGTGGCCCCACCTCGTACCGGCCGCGCACGTCGGCGCGGACGCGGTAGGCCACCGAGCTGACCTGGCGGGCGGCGAGCCGCTCCAGCACCAGCCGCGGCCGGCTGCCCAGCGCGTACGGCAGGCGGTCCTCGAGCATCAGCGTGCCGGTGTGCAGCCGGGACAGGTTCTGCAGGCGCAGCACCACCTGGGCGCTCGCGCCCACCGGTACCCGCTGCGGGTCGAGCGTACGGGTGCAGGAGAGCTTGTAGCGGGTACGCCCGACGTAGCCGGCGGCCAGCAGCGGCAGCACACCCAGCAGCGCGGCGACCCGCAGCAGGTCCTTCTCGCCGAGGATCAGCGCGGCGATGGCCGAGGCGAACGCCGCGGCCAGGAAGCAGCGGCCACGCGTGGTCAGTCCGCGCAGCGCCTCGCGCACCTCATCGCCTTCCGGGGTCGTACTGGTTGCGGGTGTCGTATGGGGAGCGCTGCCGGTCGGTGGGGATCGGCAGGCGGCGTACCAGGTCGGCGACGATGGCGTCGGTGGTGCGCCGGGACAGCTGGGCCTCGGCGGTGGGGATGATGCGGTGCGCGAGGACCGGCACCGCGAGTGACTGCAGGTCGTCGGGGAGCACGTAGTCACGCCCTTCGAGGGCGGCGACCGCCCGTGCGGTCCGCAGCATCTGGAGGGTGGCCCGGGGGGAGGCGCCCAGTCGCAGGTCGGCGGACTCGCGGGTGGCGGTGACCAGGTTGACCGCGTACTGCCGGACGGCGTCCGAGGCGTGCACGCCGCGCACGGTCGCGATCGCGCGGCGGATCGTCGCCGCGTCGGAGACCGGCATCAGGTCGAGTACCGGATCCTCGGCGCCGTGACCGTCGAGCATGGCCAGCTCGGCCTTGGGGTCCGGGTACCCCATGGCGATGCGGGCGGTGAACCGGTCGCGCTGCGCCTCGGGCAGCGGGTAGGTGCCCTCCATCTCGATGGGGTTCTGCGTGGCGACCACCATGAACGGCGTCTGCAGCGGGTAGGTCACGCTGTCGACCGTGACCTGCCGCTCCTCCATGCACTCCAGCAGCGCGGACTGCGTCTTGGGCGAGGCCCGGTTGATCTCGTCACCGACGACGATGTTGGCGAACACCGCGCCCGGCTTGAACTCGAAGTCGCGCGCCTCCTGGTTGTAGACGCTCACGCCGGTGACGTCGCTGGGCAGCAGGTCCGGTGTGAACTGGATGCGCCGTACGGAGCAGTCGATGGAGCGGGCGAGGGCCTTGGCCAGTTTCGTCTTGCCGACGCCGGGTACATCCTCGATGAGCAGGTGTCCCTCGGCGAGCATCACGGCGAGCGCGAGCCGGATCGTCGCCGTCTTGCCCTCGATGACCCGCTCGATGTTCGCCACGATCGCCTCGGTCACCGCGCGGAACTCCATTGGCGGCATGGGCCTGCCGAGCTCATCCTGGCTACGTCGGGTCGTCACGGGCCTCCTCCTAGGCGTGTGCGGTACAGCCACCGTCGACTGTGGCGACCGGACCACCGGTACGGGAGGCCGGTCCGTTGCTGCCCCGCCCAGACCGTGTGTGGTGCTCAGGCTATCCGTGATCGCCCGAGGGCGCCGGACACCCGTTCAGCGCGGGATGCTAACAGTACTCCGATTGGACGAGCCCACGATCACTCGTCTGTACCAAAAACGCGGGGGACTGAACGCGGGACCCGGCGGCGGCTCAGCGCGGGGCGCGGAGCTGCAGGATCAGGTCGACCACGAGGGCGGTCCAGCCGGTCTGGTGCGACGCGCCCAGCCCGGCCCCGGTGTCACCGTGGAAGTACTCGAAGAACGGCAGCAGGTCGTGCCAGGCCGGGTCGCGCTGGAACAGCTCCTCGGCGCCGAAGACCGGCCGGTGCCCCCGCGCGTCGTCGCGGAAGATCGCGATGAGCCGGCGGGACAGGTCGTCGGCCACGTCGGTCAGGCCGTGCCGCTCGCCGCTGCCGACCGGGTACTCCACCTGCAGGTCGTCGCCGAAGAAGCTGCCGTAGCGGCGCAGCGCCTCGATGAGCAGGAAGTTCACCGGGAACCAGATCGGTCCGCGCCAGTTGGAGTTGCCGCCGAACAGGCCACTGGTCGACTCGCCCGGCTCGTACCCGACGGTGAAGTCCGTACCGGCGAGGTTCACCGTGTACGGCTGCTCGGCGTGGCTGCGCGAGAGGGTACGGAGTCCGAAATCCGACAGGAACTCCGTCGGCGCCAGCATCCGCTTCAGGATCCGCACCAACTGGTCCGGGCCGACCATTGACAGCAGTCGCAGTTCCTCGCCGTCGCGGGCGCGCTTGGAGCCCACCACGTCGCCGTACTCCGGGCGCTTGGTGAGGAACCAGTGGATGCGCTCGGCCAGTTCGGGCAGGCGGTGCAGCGTGGCCGAACTGATGATCGTGGTGGCGGCCAGCGGCAGCAGGCCGACGACGGAGCGGACCTTCAGCGGTACCGTCTCGCCGCCTTCGAGGCGGAGCACGTCGTAGAAGAACGCGTCGTCCTCGTGCCACAGGTCGTGGTAGTACGCCGCCCCGGCGATGTAGGCGAAGTGCTCGAAGAACTTCACCGCGATGTCCTGGTACACGTGGTCGTGGGTGCCCAGCAGCAGCGCCATGTCGAGCAGGTTGAGCGCGTACATCGCCATCCAGGCGGTGCCGTCGGACTGTTCGAGGACGCCGGCGACGGGCAGGGCCGCCGAGCGGTCGAACGGGCCGACGTTGTCCAGGCCCAGGAAGCCGCCCTCGAACAGGTTGTTGCCGCGCAGGTCCTTGCGGTTGACCCACCAGGTGAAGTTGAGCAGGAGCTTGTGCATCACCCGTTCGAGGAAGTCGTAGTCGGTGCCGCCGTCCAGTTCGAACACCCGCAGCGCGGCCCAGGCGTGCACCGGCGGATTGACGTCGCCGAACGCCCACTCGTACGCCGGGATCTGGCCGTTGGGGTGCATGTACCACTCCCGCAGCAGCAGGAGGATCTGCTCCTTGGCGAACTCCGGGTCGAACCGGGCGATCGTCACGCAGTGGAACGCCAGGTCCCACGCCGCGTACCAGGGGTACTCCCACGGGTCGGGCATCGAGATGACGTCCTGGCAGTTCATGTGCCACCAGGCGCTGTTGCGCCCGTACCGGCGGCCGGGCGGCGGTGGCTCGGAGGCCGGGTCGCCGTCGAGCCAGCGGCGCACGTCGAAGTGGAAGAACTGCTTGCCCCACATGAGCCCGGCGGCCGCCTGCCGGACGATCATGGCCTCCTCGGCCGGCGTGCCGGCGGGTACGAGGTCGGCGAAGTACGCGTCGGCCTCGGCGCGGCGGGCCGCCGTCACCCGCGCGAACCCGTCGCCGAGGTCGGTGGCGTCGAGCCGGGCGGGGGCCTCCTCGGTCTCCGTCGGGGTCAGCGTCAGGCGCAGCCGGATCTCGACCCGCTCGCCGGGCGCGGCGGCCAGCAGGTAGTGCAGCGCGCCCTTGGTGCCCTCCAGGTCGGGGTTGACCGTGTCGGCGCCGTTCACGACGTGGTCGTTGATGCCGTCCTTGGGGTACCGCGACCGGCCGGACCTTCCCCACAGCCGCTCGGCGTTGGTCTCGTTGTCGCAGCACAGCGGCTGCGGTGAGCCGTCACCGGCGAGGACCAACCGGCCCAGGGACCGGTGCTCGGCCACCAGCGAGGCGTCCTTGGCCCGGATCGTCGGCACGTAGTCGTGCCCGGGCAGCCCCCACGACCAGGTGTTGCGGAACCACAGCGTGGGGAGCACGTGCAGGGTCGCCGGCTCCGGCCCGCGGTTCTCGGCGATGATCGTGACGCACATGTCGGTCGGGCCGGCCTTGGCGTAGTCGACCTCGACCATCCAGTACCGGTCGGAGTCGAACACGCCGGTGTCGACGAGCTCGTACTCCGGATCCCGCCGGCCCCGCCGGCCGTTCTCCACATCGAGGGCGCCGTACGGGAACTCGGCCTGCGGATAGTGGTAGCGCCAGCGCATCCAGGAGTGGGTGGGCGTGGAGTCCAGGTACCACCAGTACTCCTTGACGTCCTCGCCGTGGTTGCCCCGGTCGCCGCCCATCCCGAACATGCGTTCCTTGAGGATCGGGTCCTTGCCGTTCCACAGCGCGAGGGCGAAGCAGAAGAGCTGCTTCTCGTCGCAGATGCCGGCCATGCCGTCCTCGTTCCAACGGTACGTCCGGGACCGGGCGTGGTCGTGCGGGAAGTAGTCCCAGGCGGTGCCCCACTCGCTGTAGTCCTCGCGGACCGTGCCCCAGGCTCGTTCCGACAGGTACGGTCCCCAGGCCTGCCACGGACGCTCACCGGAGTTCGCCTCCGCCAGCCGGGCGCGCTCGGCGCCGGGGTCCGCTTCGATCACTGTCGGCTCCTCGATCACACTGGGCATTGTCCCCAATGCCGGTTACGACCGGCTACTTCGGAGGTCTTCGATGGCTTACGCCCCGCCGATCGTGCTCGGCCCCCAGGTCAGCGCTGACCTCGCCGCGGGCGCCGGCCGCGAGTGGCTGGTCACCGACGGCCGTGGCGGCTATGCCATGGGTACGGTCTGCGGGCTGCGCACCCGCCGATACCACGCGCTGCTCGTGGTCTCCGGGGCGACCGCGGCCGCGCGCCACGTCGGCCTCGTCGCGCTCGACCCGGTGATCACGCTCCCGTCGGGGACCGTGATCCGCCTCGGTACCCACGAGTGGGCCTCGGGCGCCGTCGAGCCGCAAGGATACCGGTTCCTGGAGTCGTTCACGCTCGTCGACGGATTGCCGACCTGGCGCTGGCGGATCGGCGACGTCGTGGTCGAGCGGGAGTTGGCCATGGTCCACGGCAGCCCGTCGTTGGCGGTCGTGCACCGGCTGGTCGCCGGCGAGGCGACGCTGACCCTGGAGGCGCTGTGCACCTGGCGGGACGCGCACGGCGAGCGGCACGCGGGCGGCGACCTGCCGACCGTGCCGGCCGCGGACGGCGCCGTGATCGCCGGTGCCTACCGGCTCGCCGGGCCGAACTGGCGGCCGGCGGGGGAGTGGTACACCGGGGCCTACGCCCGGGAGGAGGCCGCGCGGGGGCTGAACGCCGTCGAGGACCTCTGGTATGCCGGCAGCTTCTCGGCCCACCTCGGGGCCGGCGAGGCGCTGGAGGTGTCGGCCTGGGCCGGTGACCTCGACGCACGGCCGCCGCGCCCGGCCGACGTGGTCGACGCCGCGCGGCGGCGGGCCCGGGAGGTGGCCGCGGCCGCGAAGCCCGCCGACGGTACCGAGGCCGCGCTGGCCCTGGCCGCCGACGCGTTCGTGATCGAGACCGGTACGCCCGACGTCGTCGCGGGCTACCCCTGGTTCGGGGCCTGGTCGCGGGACACCATGATCTCCTACGAGGGCCTGTTCCTGGCGACCGGCCGCGCCGACGAGGGCCGCGCGCTGCTGCGCGGGTACGCGGCGACGCTGTCGCGGGGAATGCTGGCCAACACCGCCGACACGGGCGCGACCGAGTACAACACCGTCGACGGCACGCTGTGGTTCCTGCACGCGGTGGCCCGGCACGTCGCCCGTACCGGTGACACGGACCTGGCCGCCGAGCTGGTCGATCCGCTGATGAGCATCGTCGTCGCGCACGTGGCGGGCACCCGCTACGGCATCCGGATGGACCCAACCGACGGGCTGATCACGCAGGGCGTGCCCGGTGAGGCGCTGACCTGGATGGATGCGCGAGTGGACGGGGTCGCGGTGACGCCGCGGATCGGCAAGCCGGTCGAGGTCAACGCGCTGTGGATCAACGGGCTCGGCGCGCTGGCGGCGCTGCGGAACCGGCTGGGCCGGGACGCCACCGACCTCACCGCGCTGCGCGACCGGGCCGTCGCCAGCTTCGCCCGGCGCTTCCCGTCCCCGGCCGGGTGGCTGTACGACGTGGTCGACGGCGACGACGGCGACGACGGCGCGCTGCGCCCCAACCAGCTACTGGCCTGGTCGCTGCCGTACGGACCGGCCCCCGACGGCGGCGCGGCGGCGTTCCGGGCGGTCAGCGCCGCGCTGCTCACCCCGCTGGGGCTGCGCAGCCTGGCACCCGGCGACCCGGCATACCGCGGCCGGCACCGCGGCGGACCGGCCGACCGGGACCGTGCCTACCACCAGGGCACCGTCTGGCCGTGGCTGATCGGCCCCTTTACGGACACCGCCGTGCTTTTGCGCACAGTACCGCCCAGGTTACTGTGCGGTATCGACGTGCATCTGTCAGAGTGGGGAGTCGGATCGGTCAGCGAGACCGCCGACGCGGATGCGCCGCACCGGGCCACGGGCTGTCCGTTCCAGGCATGGTCGGTGGCGGAGGCTCTCCGGGTTCGCCAGAGAATCAGGTGAGCGTTACATCCAGGAAATGCATTCTGCATCGGCGGTAACCCAAACCGGGCAAGATAAGAACCAATCCCAGGCACCCCTTCGTCGACACGGCGGGAAATGCGACTTCCCGCGGTGCCGGTGACCCGTGCCTCGGGAGGATGACCGGCGACAAAAGGGGCCGCGGCGTGGGCGACGACATAGGCATCGGCAAGGGCACAGGCGGCGACGAGCGTAACGGCGTGGGCATCGGCACGGGCGTGGGCAGCGACAGGCGCGGCGGTGTGCACCACGCCATCGGTGACAGCATCGACCAGTTCCGGAAATCCCGGCCGTTGCGGATCCTGATGCTCTCCTGGGAATTCCCACCGGTGGTCGTCGGCGGCCTCGGGCGCCACGTGCACGAGCTGTCCACCGCGTTGGTCGCGGCCGGGCACGAAGTCACCGTGGTCACCCGGCACGCGGCGGGCGCCCCGCTGGAGGAGTACGTCGACGGTGTCCGGGTGGTGCGCGCCCCCGAGGACCCGCCGCTGTTCCCGCTGTCGACGTCGACGCTCCTGGCCTGGACGATGGCGTTCAACCACGCCCTCACCCGGGCCGCGCTGCGGGCCGCCGAGAGCGGCGGGTACGACCTGATCCACGCCCACGACTGGCTGGTCACGCACACCGCGGTCACGTGCAAGGAGCACCTCGGCCTGCCACTGGTCGCCACCGTCCACGCCACGGAGGCCGGCCGCCACCAGGGCTGGCTGCCCGGCGAGATGAACAAGTGCATCCACTCCGTGGAGTACTGGCTGGGCCAGGAGGCCAGCCGGGTGCTGGTCTGCTCCGGGTACATGCGCTGGGAGGTCGGCCGCCTGCTGGACCTGCCCGCCGGCAAGATCGAGGTGATCCCCAACGGGGTCAACGGCGCCAGGTGGCGCGCGACGCCGCGGGCGGTCGCCGCGGCCCGGGCGCGCTACGTCGGCGAGGGGCCGGTCGTCGGGTTCGCCGGCCGGCTGGTGTACGAGAAGGGCGTGCAGGACCTGATCGCGGCCATGCCCCGGCTGCGGGCCGCGTACCCGGGCCTGCGCGTGGTGATCTCCGGCGACGGGCCGTACCGGCAGGCCCTCCAGGAGGAGGTGCGCGGCCGGCGGCTGCACCGGGCGGTGAGCTTCACCGGCCGGCTCGACCAGGACGAGCTGCCGGCGGTGCTCGCCGCGATGGACACGGTGGTGGTACCGAGCATCTACGAGCCGTTCGGCATGGTCGCGCTGGAGGCCGCCTGTGCGGGCGCGCCGCTGGCGGTGGCGTCGACCGGCGGCCTGACCGAGATCGTCGAGCCCGGGGTCACCGGTGTGACGTTCCCGCCCAAGGACCCGGACGGCCTCGCCGGCGCGGTCGGCTCGCTGCTCGCCGACCCGTCGTTCGCCGGCAGGGTCGCCCAGGATGCGCGGATCATGGTCGCCGAGCGGTACGGCTGGGCGACCGTGGCCCGGCGCACCGTCGAGGCGTACGGGAGCGCGCTGCGCCGCGCGCCGGCGTTCGAGCCGACGGAGGCATCGGTGTTCGCGGGCGCGGGTGCGGGTGCGGGTGCGGGTAACGGTGCCGGTGCCGCTGGAGCCGGCGGGGCCGCCGGCGCCCGGGCGGCGGGTGCCGGCGTGCCCCGGGCCGCCGGTGCCGGCGCGGTGGTGCGCCCCCGGATCGTGGTCCCGGAGGGGAACCTGCTGGCCCTCTGACGCGCCGCTGCCGGTCGGGGAGGGCGCTCGGTACCCCCGGGCGGCGCGGGTATCGGGGCGGCCTGCCCAGCAGCGGCGCGGTACACTCGCCTCCATGACCCGGCAGTTCCGGCTTCTTAGCGGGCCGTGCTGACGCACCAGACGGTGACCAGCACGGCGACCCCTCCTGTGTGAGGGGTTTTTTCATGCCCGCACCGCATCCCGGGTGCTGTGAACCCGGATCCGATGCTTTGACATGCTGACCGCGAGGAACCGGCCGAAGAAGGTGGCGAAGACACGATGAGCGAGGTAGCCGACACGACGGCGGTACATGCGGCGGACGGTGCCGGTGACGTCCCGCCGTACCGGTACACCGCCGCGATGGCGAACGAGATCGAGGCCCGCTGGCAGGACTACTGGGCGGAGAACGGCACGTTCCACGCGCCCAACCCGACCGGCGCGCTCGCCGACCCGAGCCACCCCCGCGCCGGCGCCGAGAAGCTGTACGTGATGGACATGTTCCCGTACCCGTCCGGGTCGGGGCTGCACGTCGGCCACCCCCTGGGGTACATCGGTACCGACTCCTACACCCGCTACAAGCGGATGACCGGGTACAACGTGCTGCACCCGATGGGCTTCGACGCGTTCGGCCTGCCGGCCGAGCAGTACGCGGTGCAGACCGGCACCCACCCGCGCACCACGACCGAGGCCAACGTCGAGCGGTACCGGTCGCAGCTGCGCCGGCTGGGCCTGGCCTACGACGACCGGCGCAGCTTCGCCACCACCGAGCCCGACTTCTACCGCTGGACGCAGTGGATCTTCCTGCAGATCTTCAACTCGTGGTACGACCCGGAGCGGCGGACGGCCCGCCCGATCGCCGACCTGATCGCCGCGTTCTCCTCCGGTGAGCGGCCCACGCCCGACGGTCGGCCGTGGGCCGAGCTGACCGAGGTGGAGCGCCGGCAGCTGGTCGACGACCACCGGCTGGCGTACGTCGCGGAGGCTCCGGTCAACTGGTGCCCCGGGCTGGGCACCGCGCTGGCCGACGCCGAGGTGACTCCCGAGGGGCGCAGCGAGCGCGGCAACTTCCCGGTCTTCAAGCGCAACCTGCGGCAGTGGATGATGCGCATCACCGCCTACGGTGACCGGCTGCTGGCGGACCTGGACCGGCTGGACTGGCCGGAGAAGGTCAAGACCATGCAGCGCAACTGGATCGGCCGGTCGGTCGGCGCGCACGTCGACTTCCCGTTCCAGGGCGGTTCGCTGCGGGTGTTCACCACCCGGCCCGACACGCTGTTCGGCGCCACGTACATGGTGCTGGCCCCGGAGCACGCCGCCGTCGACGGAATGGTGTCGGACGCCTGGCCCGAGGGTACGAAGCCGGCCTGGACCGGTGGGCACGCCACGCCGGCCGAGGCGGTCGCCGCCTACCGGCGCTTCGCGGAGTCGAAGTCGGACGTCGAGCGCCAGGCCGACGCGAAGGAGAAGACCGGCGTCTTCACCGGCGCGTACGCGACCAACCCGGTCAACGGCGCCAAGCTGCCGATCTTCATCGCCGACTACGTGCTGGCCGGCTACGGCACCGGCGCGATCATGGCGGTGCCCGGCCAGGACGAGCGTGACTGGGAGTTCGCCGAGGTCTTCGACCTGCCGATCATCCGGACCGTGCAGCCGTCCGAGGGCTTCGACGGCAAGGCGTACACCGGTGACGGCCTGGCGATCAATTCCGCTGATCCTGAAAGTGGGCTCAGCCTGGACGGTCTGGGCGTCGCCGAGGCCAAGGCGAAGATCATCGACTGGCTGGAGGCCAACGGCCACGGCCGGGGCGCGGTGACCTACCGGCTGCGTGACTGGCTGTTTTCCCGCCAGCGGTACTGGGGCGAGCCGTTCCCGATCGTGTACGACGAGACCGGCCTGCCGGTCGCGCTGCCGGAGTCGATGCTGCCGGTCGAGCTGCCCGAGGTCGACGACTTCTCGCCGCGTACCTTCGACCCCGACGACGCCGAGACCGACCCGGAGACGCCGCTGTCGCGGGTGTCCGACTGGGTCGAGGTGACCCTGGACCTGGGCGACGGGCCGAGAAAGTACCGGCGCGAGACCAATACGATGCCGCAGTGGGCCGGCTCGTCCTGGTACGAGCTGCGCTACCTGGACCCGCGCAACGACGCCGCGCTGGTCGACCCGGCCAACGAGCGGTACTGGATGGGCCCGCGCGACGCGTCCGACGTCGGCGGTGTCGATCTGTACGTCGGCGGCGTCGAGCACGCGGTGCTGCACCTGCTGTACGCCCGGTTCTGGCACAAGGTGCTGTACGACCTGGGCTACGTCTCGAGCCGTGAGCCGTTCCGGCAGCTGTTCAACCAGGGCTACATCCAGGCGTACGCCTACACCGACGCGCGCGGCGTGTACGTGCCCGCCGAGGAGGTCGTCGAGACCGACGGCCGCTACTTCTGGAACGACCAGGAGGTAAGGCGGGAGTACGGCAAGATGGGCAAGTCCCTGAAGAACGTGGTCACCCCGGACGAGATGTGCGAGGTGTACGGCGCCGACACGTTCCGGGTGTACGAGATGTCGATGGGCCCGCTGGACGTGTCCCGGCCGTGGGAGACCCGGGCGGTGGTCGGTGCGCAGCGGTTCCTGCAGCGGGTCTGGCGGCTGGTCGTCGACGAACAGACCGGGGCGACCCGGGTGGTCGACGACCCGGCCGACACCGAGACGCGGGGCCTGCTGCACCGCGTGATCGCCGGGGTCCGCGAGGACATGGACGCGATGCGGTTCAACACGGCGATCGCGAAGCTGATCGAGCTGACCAACCGGGCCACCGCGGTTTCCGGGGCCGGCGCGTCGCGCGAGGTCGTGGAGCCGCTGGTCCTGATGATGTCACCGTTCGCGCCGCACGTCGCCGAGGAGCTGTGGCAGCGGCTGGGCCACGACGAGACGGTGGCGTACGTGCCGTTCCCGGAGGCCGACCCGCGACTGCTGGTTGCTGAGACCGTCACCTATCCGGTACAGGTCAACGGCAAGGTACGCGGCCGGATCGAGGTCCCCGCGGACGCGGGGCAGGACGCCGTGCGGGCCGCCGCGCTGGCCGACGTCGCCGACCACCTGGCCGGCAAGGAGCCGCGGAAGGTGATCGTGGTGCCGGGCCGGATGGTCAGCGTCGTCGTCTGACGTCGCGGGCGGCGCGGGGCCACTCGCGCTGCCCGGCCCGCTCGCGCTGCCCCAAGATCCGCGCAATGTCGCAAACATTGCTGCTTCCCCGCTGGGATAGCAGCAATACATGCGACATTGCGCGGATCTTGTACGAGGACGACAACGCCGCGCCACCCCTTGAGTCGTAGCCGTCCATGTGCGTGTCACGCGCACTGGTTGGCTGCGGCCGGCATTCGACATCGATGAGGAGCAGGTAGATGCCCGGCTGGGAGCAGACGGAGTCCAGGACCGGGCACCACGACGCGGTTCAGCAGACGGAGTCCAGGACCGGGCACCACGACGCGGTTCGGACGAAGACCGGGACGAGCGAGCGGGAGGGCGCCGGCACTCCGAAATCGGAGGGCGGGTCGCGCGCCTGCGTCGGAACGCCGGCGCCGGAGTCCGAGCGGCTCCGGACGGGATCGCGGGCCGCGCCCCGCCGCCCGGCGGAGCGGTTCGACCGGGTGGTCCACCGTACGGGACGGTTCCTCTCGCACGAATGGACCCTGGTCTGTCTGGGCGCGCTCGCCCTGGCTGTTCTCATGACCTGGCCGGCCGTGCGACACCCGGCGACCACGATCCCGGCCGACACGTGGGATCCGGCGCTGCAGGCGTGGCAGATGGCCTGGGCCGGGCACGCGCTCACCCACGATCCGGTCAACCTCTGGAACGCCAACGCGTTCTTCCCCGACCGGTTGAGCTTCGCGTTCTCCGACACGCTGTTCGGTTACTTCCCGGCGGGGCTCATCGGCACCGGCCCGGCCGCCGCGCTGGTCCGGTACAACATCATGTTCGTCCTGCTGCACGCCCTGGCGTTCGTCGGCCCGTACGCGTTGATCCGGCAGTTGGGTGCCGGTCGCGTCGCCGCCGCGGTGGCGGGCGCGGCCTGCGCGTACGCGCCGTGGCGCTGGGGGCAGGCCGGGCACATGCACGTGCTTTCCCATGGCGGCATCCCGCTGGCGTTCGCCATGCTGGCACGCGGCCACGGGTTCTCGTTCACCCACGGCTTCTCCCGCGACCGGGTCCGGCCGGGGTGGGTGGTGGCCGGCTGGTCGGTGGCCGCCTGGCAGATCAGCCTCGGGTTCGGCATCGGCCTGCCGTTCGCATACGTGCTCGGGGCGCTCACCGCGGTCGCCGGCGGATGCTGGCTGCGCCGGGCCGGACGGGGCCGCCCCGTACCCGGCCGGCGTGTCCTCGTCGCCGACGGCGTCGGCCTGGCGATCTTCGGCGTGGTGGGCGCGTTCATGGCGCGGCCGTACCTGGAGGTCGTCGCGCAGCACCCGGAGGCCAGACGCTCCCTCCACGACCTGCGGATCTTCTCGCCGACGCTGCGTGCCTTCGTCACCGCGCCCGCCCAGTCGTGGCTGTGGGGCGACGCGCACGCCCGCGTCCGGGACGCCATGGTGGCGCCGGCGGAGACGACGCTGCTTCCCGGCTTCATCCTGATCGGCCTGGCCGTTGTCGGCCTGTTCTTCTCGACGTGGCCACGGCGTACCCGGCTCTGGCTGCTCGCCGCCGCCGTGGCGAGTGCGGTGCTGGCGATGGGAACGCGATTCCCCGGCGGCGGTCGCTTCACGTACGTGCCGCTGTTCGAGTACGCACCCGGCTGGGACGGCATCCGGACGCCGGGCCGGCTGGTCCTCTGGACGACCCTGCTGCTCGCGGTCCTGGCGGCGGGCGCGGTCAACGCGTTGGTCGTCCGATCGTACCGGCTCGCCGTACGACGGCCGTCGGGCCGGCCCCACCTCGGCGTCCGGCTGGCCACCCTGCTGCCGCTGCTGCTCGTGCTCGTCGAGGGCGGGAACAGGCTGGAGCATCCGGTCATGCCGCCTCAGCCAGCGGCGCTTCGCACGGCGACCGGGCCGCTCCTGGTCCTGCCCAGTGACCAGCTCACCGACGAGCAGGTGATGCTCTGGTCCACCACGGCGTTCCAGCCCATGGTCAACGGCGGCAGCGGGTTCGGTCCTCGGGGCCAGCGCACCGCCCGTGACGCGATGACGTCGTTCCCCGATCGCGTGAGCGTGGCCTACCTGCGCCGGATCGGGGTGAAGACAGTGATCGTGCTGAAGGACAGGATCGCCGGTACGGCCTACGCGGGGGCCGCGTCGTCCGACGCGGTGGTCAGCGAACTCGGCATCACCCGCACGGACGATCGCGACGTGGTGGTCTACACCATCCCCTGAGGTCCACATCCCCTGAGGTCCACGCAGTTCGGGTGAAACCGCTGCCATCCACGCGTGGGATGCCGCGGTCTCGCCCGAACTGTGGGGATCATGATGCTGCGGGGGTCATGGTGCCACAGCGGTCAGGCGCTCCCTGCGCAGCGCGTCGGGCCAGGTGTCGTCGACCGGTCGCAGCGCGCTGCCGGTGGCCCAGCGCAGCAGCAGGTCGGCCAGCGCCGGGTTGCGCGCCAGCGCCGGACCGTGCGAGTACGTACCCAGGATCTTGCCGCGCCAGGCGCCCTCGGTCTCGCCGTCGTTGCCGACGCCGGTGGTGACCCGCGCGAGCGGGTAGACGCCGGGGCCGAGGTGGGTGCGGCCGCCGTGGTTCTCGAAGCCGCTCAGCCGGGGCAGGCCCAGCCGGGAGTCGATGTCGCCGGCGAGCTCGCCGACGGCCCGGGTAGGACCCCGGTCGGAGCGCAGGTCGAGCAGTTCCAGGCCCTGGCACTGGGTGCCCTTGGCGTAGAAGGAGCTGCCCAGCAGCTGGTACCCGGCGCACACGGCGAAGACGACCGCGCCCCGGTCGACGGCGCGGTGCAGGCCGCCGTCGGCGAGCAGCCGCTGGGAGGCCAGGGACTGCGGGCCGTCCTCGCCGCCGCCGAGCAGGTAGATGTCCCCGTCGGCGGGCAGCGCCTGGTCGGAGCGGACCTCGATGCTCTCGACCGGCAGCCCGCGCAGACCGGCCCGGTGGGCCAGGATCAGCAGATTGCCCCGGTCGCCGTAGGTCGACAGCAGGTCCGGGTAGACCCAGACCAGTCGCAGGTGGGACTCGGTTGACATCAGTCGCGCTCCGCTCGGCTAGTTGACACGGTCGAGCTCTGCCCGGATGTCCTGGAACGCCGTGTAGTTGGCGATCACTTCCAGGCGGCCCGGCGGTACCGCGGCCACCGCCTGACCGAACGACGGGACGTGCTCGAACGGGATGCCGTTGACGGTCAACCGGACCGCCAGGTCCATCGCGCGGTCACCGGAGATGAGCACCCGGCGCCCGTGCAGCGGCGAGAAGTCCACGTCGTACAGCCACGAGGTGTCGAGGCCGTCGGGGTCGCGAGCGTTGATGGCCAGCAGCGTCGGCACGTTCTCGGCCATGTCGAACGCTTCCAGCCAGCCGGCCGGGTTCTTCGACAGCAGCAGCCGGATCAGGCGGCCGTCGCGCTCCACCGTCGCGTAGCGGCCGGCGATCGACTTCACGTCGGCCAGTCGCGGCAGGGCGTCTTCGACCCGGACCCGGAAGTGGGCCGCGACGGCGAGGGCGGTGGCGGCGTTGGCCCGGTTGACCCGGCCCGGCAGCTGGAGCTTCACCTCGTGGTAGGTGCCGTTCGGGTCGACCACGCCCTCGTGCTGGACCGTCCACGAGGGAACCGGCCGGTGCAGCGGGCAGCCGCCGCACCACCAGGCGTCGCCCATCCGCTCGATGGTCGAACCGCACTCCGGGCACACCCACGAGTCGTCGTGCCAGCGCTGTCCGGCGGCGACCCAGGTGACGTGCTCGGCCGACTGCGCAGCCCAGGTCACCATCGGGTCGTCGGCGTTGGCCACCACCTGGATGTCGCGCCCGGCGAGGCACTCCCGCCACATCGCGGCCATCATGGCGACCTCTTTGGCCCGGTCGAGCTGGTCGCGGCTGAGGTTGAGCAGCGCGACCACCCGCGGGTGGGTGGCGTCGAGGACCTGGTCGAGGTAGTGCTCGTCGACCTCCAGCACCGCGTACGGCGTCGGGCCGGCCTTGGCCAGGGCCGATGCGTGCCCGGTGGGCATGTTGGCGCCCAGGCCGTTGGTGGCGACCTTGCCCAGCACGCTCATCGCGGCGGTGGCGAGCCTGGTCGTCGTGGTCTTCCCGTTGGTGCCGGAGATCAGCACGATCTGGCGGCCGGCGGCCAGCTCGGCGAGCAGGTTCGGGTCGATCATGAGCCCGATCCGGCCACCGATGACCGAACCGTCACCTCGTCCGGTGGCTCGGGAGAGTGCGGCGGCGCTGCGCGTCGCCGACGTAGCGAGCTTGGCCCGCAGCGGCAGCTTCTTCGTCGTCATCTCGCTCTCACGGGGGTCGGCGATAACGGCGACCCTACCGTCCGGCGTCCACGCGCGCTGTGCCGGGAGGGCGCGGAACCGACCCCGCGGAGCGCCGGCGGGCGGACCACGCCGGACGTTGCGTTCCGCTCCACGTCGGCCGCTCGATGTCGCTCCGGCCGCTCCACGTCGGCCGCTCGATGTCGCTCCGGCCGCTCCACGTCGGCCGCTCGATGTCGCTCCGGCCGCTCCACTTCGCTCCACAGTGGCCGCGACACGCCAGCGACAAAAACCTCAAAAAACACTTTTCGGTACGTCCGACCGGGCATGATCGTGTCGGAATAGCGACCAGCGGGGATGGGGCCGGTGGGGTGCTCCACCCAGGATCACCCTCCCTGAGCTGCGGTTTCTGGTGCGAGCGCGCGACCACACCGCGTGATTTCGCGTTGACGGTGGAGGGAAGTGGAGTAGAGTGGGGCCCAATGGCGGAGCCGGTGGCTCGGCCGGCCCCGGGGGGAACCGCGGAGTGCGGGAGGGGAGTGGGGGTCTTGTTTCTCGGCACCCACACGCCCCGCCTGGACGACAAGGGCCGGCTGATCCTGCCAGCGAAGTTCCGGGACGAGTTGGCGGGAGGTGTCGTGATCACCAAAGGGCAGGAGCGATGCCTCTACGTGTTTCCCGTCGCCGAGTTCGCCCGCATCGCCAGTCAACTGCGCGAGCAGCCGATGACGCACAAGGCCGCCCGGGCCTACAGCCGGGTGTTCTTCGCCAGCGCGCACGACGAGGTGCCCGACAAGCAGGGCCGGGTCACCATCCCGGGCCACCTGCGGGAGTATGCCGGGCTCAACCGCGAACTCGTCGTGATCGGGGCGAGCACCCGGGTGGAGATCTGGGACCGGCAAGCCTGGGATACCTATCTCGCCGAGAGCGAGGAGGACTTCGCCGGCATCGAAGAGGGGGTGCTGCCCGGCGGGCTGTGATCTCACGTGAACAGCAGTCCACTAGGGACGCACACCACACCGGTCACGGCGTACCGCTAGATCTCCAGCCGCTAGTGCTCCTGGCTCTACTTCCCCAGAGCCAGGCGGACGAGCGGATGGGGATCTGGTGGTACGTCGCCCGGCCGGCGGGAAACCGCAGGCCTGATGGCGACCGCGAAACGCCATCAGGCCTGAGGTGATGAGGGGGTCGACATGGGGGAGCGTGGTACCCACGTACCCGTTCTGCTCGAGCGGTGTCTCGAGCTGCTCGGCCCCGCCCTCACCCGGCCCGGAGCGGTGCACGTCGATGCCACGCTCGGCCTCGGCGGACACGCGGAGGCGGTTCTCGAGGCCCATCCGCGGGTGACCCTGGTCGGACTGGACCGTGATCCCCAGGCGCTGGAGCTGGCGGGGCGGCGGCTGGCCCGGTTCGCCGGGCGCACCCACCTCGTGCACGCCGTCTACGACGAGCTGCCCGAGGTCCTCGCGCGGCTGTCGATCGACGCGGTCGACACGGTCCTGTTCGACCTCGGTGTGTCCTCGCTGCAGCTCGACGAGGCCACCCGGGGGTTCGCGTACGCCCAGGACGCACCCCTGGACATGCGGATGGACCAGACCCGGGGTCGTACGGCCGAAGAGGTGGTCAACACCTACGGCGCCGGCGAGCTGACCCGGATTCTGCGGGTGTATGGCGAAGAGAGATTTGCGTCACGGATTGCGGCGGCGATCGTCCGGGAACGGGCGAAGGCACCCCTCACGTCCTCGGCGCGCTTGGCCGAGCTGGTCCGGGACGCCATCCCGGCACCGGCGAGGCGTACCGGCGGGCATCCGGCCAAGCGCACCTTCCAGGCGTTGCGCATCGAGGTCAACGAGGAGTTGACGGCGCTCGAACGGGCGCTGCCGGCCGCTCTCGACGCGCTCACGCCGGGCGGCCGGGTGGTGGCGATGTCGTACCACTCGCTGGAGGACCGGTTGGTGAAGCAGGCGTTGACGGCCCGTACGCGGTCGACGGCGCCGGTGGACCTGCCGGTGGAGCTGCCCGGGACGGCACCGACGTTCCGGCTGCTCACCCGGGGTGCGGAGCCACCGACCGAGGCGGAGGTGGCGGCGAACCCGCGGGCGGCGTCGGTGAAGCTGCGCGCGGCGGAGAAGGTGGACCCGACGGCCGGGCGGCCGGGAGGTCAGGGATTGGGTGTCGCCCCGACGGGGCACAGAAACGGCGGCAGGCGGCCGGGGCGGGAACCCCGGCCGCCGCGTCGACCGAAGGCAATGCATCAGCCCGGTGTGCCGACCGCGAATCGGCGGACCGGGGAACAGAACGGGCGGTCCGCATCGGATCAGGACTGAGGACCGTCCACAACGCAACCCGAGAGTTGCGAAAAGGGGTGAACTACATGACAACTGCACTGCCGTACCGGCGGCAGCAGGTTACACCGCGGTCGGGGGGCCGGATCGCGGGGGATCGGCGTGCGGCCATGGAGCGGGAGTACGGCAGCGGGGTGCCTGCCACGGCGGGTAACACGGCGCTGGCGCCGCAGGAGCAGGATCGGCCGGCCGCGAACCGTCCGACGCTTCCCCGGCTGCGGGTGGCGCCGCCGGCTCCGGTCAGCGTTCCCAAGACGCCATTCGTGGCCGGCGTGCTGGTCACGGTGATCACGGGCGTGGTCGGCATCCTGGTACTCAACACCAAGATCAACGAGAACGCGTTCCGGCTGGAGACGCTGCAGAAGCAGCAGGGCCGGCTCGACCGTACCGAGGCGCAGCTGACCAAGGACCTGGCGGAGAAGGAGTCCCCGACCAGCCTGGCGGCCGCGGCGCGGCGGGTGGGCATGGTCCCGGCCGAGCGTCCGGCGATCATCACGCTGCCCGACGGCAAGGTGCTCAGCGTTCCGCGGCCGTCCTCGGCGCAGTCGGGCACCGGGGCGCGGCCGGCCGCCGCCGGTACCACGGCGCAGCAGAACAACGGCCAGCGTACCGGCGCTGCCGGCCAGTCCCGGCGGTAGCGACGTGCCGCCCCGCCCCTCCGATCCCCGTCGCGGTTCCCGCGGTGGCGTCACCGACCCGTCCGCGGACCCGGCGGTGGCGCCGCTGCGCGGGAGCGCCGAACGCGGGGGCGGCACCGGCCGCTCCGGCATCGGCGACGCCCGTCGCTACACCCCCCGTGGGCGCAGCATCCGGGAGGCCGACGCCGAGCGGGGGCAGCGCAGCCGGGGCGGCGACCCGTTCCGGCCGGCGCTGCAGGTCGTCAAGGGCGGAGCGGACGAGCGGGCGGCCCGGGGTGGCCGGGCCGCCGCGGCGCGTACCCGCGACCGGGCGGGCGCCGGTGCGGCGACCGTGGCGACCGTACCGGCGCCCGCCCGGTCGCCGCGCCCCGAGCCCGCCGTGGGCCGGGGCGTCGGTGCCGGCCGGGGCATCCCGGCCGCCGGTAGGAGCGCGGGCGCGGCCGGTGGCCGCGCCGGGGCGGGTACGCCCACGAAGACGCGGGGCCGTCCGGGAGCGGGCCGGCTCGTCCCGCCGGCGCGCCGGCCGGTACGCCGGCCCAAGCGCCAGGTCCGGCTGCCGGACCCGCGCCGCCGGCTACGGCTGGCGAGCGTCCTGATGCTCGTCGCGTTCGTGGTGATCGGCGGCCGGCTGGTGGAGCTGCAGCTGATGGACGCGAAGGCGTACGCGGCGCGCGGCCTGCACAACCGGATCCAGACCGTGTCGCTGCCGGCGCCCCGCGGTGCCATCTACGACCGCGACCGCAAGGTCCTGGTGCACAGCGTCAAGACGAACATGATCATCGGCGATCCCACCCAGGTGAAGGATCCCCAGGCGACGGCGCGGCAACTCGCCCCGCTGCTGGGCAAGCCGGTCTCCGAACTGCTGCCGAAGCTCACCCGGCACACGCTCAAGGACGGCACGCCGGTCCAGTTCGAGTACCTCGCCCGCGGAGTCGACATCAGCGTCGGGGAGAAGATCAACGCGCTCAACCTGGCCGGCGTGACCATCGACGACGACGAGCGCCGCGACGTACCAGGTCACGACCTCGCGGCCAACCTCCTCGGCTTCACCAACTACAACCTCAGCGGCGTGGCGGGGATCGAACAGAGCTACGACAAGCTGCTGCGCGGGGTGCCGGGCCAGCGGACCTTCGAGAGCGGCGGCGGTGACGTCGCCACCGAGATCCCGGGCGGTCTCCACAAGGAGACGCCGGCCCGGCCGGGCTCGTCGTTGCAGCTGACCATCGACAGCGACCTGCAGTTCCACGTGCAGTCGGCGCTGTCGCAGCAGGCGAAGAAGGCCAAGGCCACCTTCGCCTCGGCGGTGGTGATGGACGTCCGGACCGGCGAGGTGCTGGCCCAGGCCAGCTACCCCGGCTACGACGCCGCCGAGCCGACGAAGGCCAACCAGCGCAACCTCATCGACGCCAACACCGACCTGGTGGTCGATCCCGGGTCGGTGGCGAAGGCGATCACGCTCGGCGCGGCCCTCCAGGAGGGGGTCGTCAAGCCGGACACGACCGTGCCGATCGGGCCCACCATCCGTAAGGGCGACACGACGTACTCCGACACCCACCCGCTGCCGGAGGGTACCCGGATCACGCTGCCGGGCATCCTCGCGTACTCGTCCAACGTGGGCACTATCAAGATCGCTGACCAGCTGGGGCCGGCGAAACTGTACGAGTACCAGCAGAAGTTCGGCCTCGGCACGACGACCGGCGAGGGGCTGTCGGGCGAGTCCGCGGGCCTGATCCAGCCGCCGAAGAACTGGAGCGGCTCCAGCTACGGCTCGGTCCCGATCGGTATGGGCATCTCGACCACCCCGCTGCAGATGACCGCCGCGTACGCGGCGATCGCCAACGGCGGTGAATGGGTGCAGCCACACCTGGTCAAGGCGGAGATCTCAGCCGACGGCAAGGTCACCCCCGCGCCCGCGCCGAAGACCCGCCGGGTGCTGTCCACGCAGACCGCCGACGCGTTGCGCGGAATGCTGGAGGCCGTCGTGGTGGCCGACGGGGCCACCGGCCACAAGGCCGCGGTACCCGGCTACCGGGTGGCGGGCAAGACCGGCACCGGCAAGTTCGTCGGGCCGGACGGCAAGTACGCCCCCGGCGACGTAGCGTCGTTCATCGGTATGGCACCCGCCGACGCGCCGCGCTACGTCATCGGTGTCTTCGCGCACACCCCGAAGGGTGAGGGCGGCGACATCTCGGCGCCGGCGTTCTCCGACATGATGGCCTTCACCCTGGGTCGCAACCAGGTTCCGCCGACCGGGACGCAGCCGCCGCCGTTCCGGATCACCGGTTGAGGGTTGCCCATACGTGGACGGCCTTCTCCAACCGACCGACACGGGTACGGGTAGGGTCTAGCCCCGTGCCCGGCTACCCCCGCCCCCACGACGTGCCGGCGACCCGACTGGAAGAGTTGGGTGCGCTGCTGGCCGTACCTGGAGAGGCTTCCGCGCAGGTCAGCGTCACGGGGATCACCCACGCCAGTGACGCGGTCCGCCCCGGTGACCTCTACGCCGCCCTGCCCGGTGCGCGCCGGCACGGCGCCGAGTTCGTCGCGGCCGCCGCGGCCGCCGGCGCCGTCGCGGTCCTCACCGATCCGGCCGGCGCCGACGCCGCCCGCGTGGCGGGGCTGCCGGCGCTCGTGGTCGACGACCCCCGTGCGGTACTCGGCGTCGTCGCCTCGCGGATCTACGGCGACCCCAGCCGGCGGCTGAAGATCATCGGCATCACCGGTACGGCGGGCAAGACGTCGACCGCCTATCTCGTCGAGTCGGGCCTGGCCGCTGCCGGGCTGCGCACCGGCCTGATCGGCACCGTCGAGACCCGCCTCGGCGACCTGGTCGTCGACAGTGCCCGCACCACACCGGAGGCGACCGACCTGCACGCCGCGCTCGCCGTGGCGCACCAGCGCGGGGTCGACGCGGTGGTCATGGAGGTCTCCAGCCACGCGCTGGCGCTCGGCCGGGTCGGCGGGGTGCGCTTCGCGGTCGGCGGCTTCACCAATCTCGGCCTGGACCACCTGGACTTCCACGCGGACGTCGAGGACTACTTCGCCGCCAAGGCCCGGCTCTTCGACGGCCGGTGCGCGGTCGAGATCGTCAACGCTGACGACGCGTACGGCCAGCGCCTGATCCGTCCGGGCACCGTGACGTACTCGCTCACCCGGGGCGACTGGTACGCCTCCGACCTGACCGAGGAGGACTTCGGTCAGCGCTTCGTCGCCCACGGGCCGGACGGCGTCGCCGTCGACGCCGGGGTGGCCCTGCCCGGGCGGCACAACGTCGCCAACGCACTGCTGGCGATCGCGTCGCTGGTGGCAGTCGGCGTCGACGCCGGGCTGGCCGCGCGCGGCGTCGCCGCGTGCCCGGGCGTACCGGGCCGGATGCAGCGGGTCGCCGCGCCGGGGCCGGTGCTGGGCGTCGTGGACTACGCGCACAAGCCGGACGCCGTGGTCGAGGTGCTGGGCGCGCTGCGGCAGCTGGCGGCCGGTCGCGGTGGCCGGGTCATCTGTGTGATCGGCGCCGGTGGCGACCGGGACCGGGCCAAACGCCCGCTGATGGGCAAGGGCGCGGCGGCCGATGCCGACGTCGTGATCGTCACCGACGACAACCCGCGTACCGAGGACCCGGCCGCGATCCGGGCCGAGCTGCTGGTCGCGGCCCGGGCCGAGGGCTCGGCGGAGGTCATCGAGGTCGCCGGGCGGCGGGTGGCGATCGAGGAGGCGGTGCGACGCGCGGCCGACTCGGACGTGGTCGCCCTGCTGGGCAAGGGGCACGAACGCGGACAGGAGGTAGACGGCGAGGTGTACCCGTTCGACGACCGGGACGAGTTGGCGGCGGCGCTGACCGCGAGGTTCGGACCGCCGGCCGGCGGAGGCGGACCGGGAGGTGACCGGTGATCCCGCTGACCCTCGCCGAGATCGCCGAGATCACCGGTGCTGAGCTGGCCGGCGCCGACCCGGAGGCCCGGGTGACCGGCCCGGTCGAGTTCGACTCGCGCCGGGTGTCGCGGGGCGGGCTGTTCGTGGCCTTCCCTGGCGAGAAGGTCGACGGGCACGACTACGCCGGGGTGGCGCTGGCCGCCGGGGCCGTCGCGGTGCTCGGTAGCCGCCCGGTCCAGGGCGTGCCCATGCTCGTGGTGCCCGACGCGCTGACCGCCATGGGCCGGCTCGCCCGGGCGGTGCGCGACCGGCTGCCCCGGCTGACCGTCGTCGGCATCACCGGGTCGTCCGGCAAGACCACGACCAAGGACCTCATCGCCCAGACGCTCGCGCACCGAGGTGCCGTGGTGGCGCCCGCCGGCTCGTTCAACAACGAGCTGGGGCTGCCCTACACCGTGCTCAAGGCCACCGCCGACACCCGGTACCTGGTGCTGGAGATGGGCGCCCGGGGAGCCGGTCACATCCGGTACCTGTGCGACATCGCCCGCCCCGACATCGGCGTCGTGCTCAACGTGGGCGTCGCGCACCTGGGCGAGTTCGGCTCGGTCGACCGCATCGCGGTCGCCAAGTCCGAGCTGGTCACCGCGCTGTCACCGGACGGCCTCGCCGTGCTCAACGCCGACGACCCGCGGGTACGGGCCATGGCCGCCCGGGCGCCCGGGCGGGTCGTCCTCGCCGGTGAGGCCGACGACGCCGCGGTACGCGCCGAGAACGTCGTCCTCGACGAGCGCGGCCGGGCCGGCTACCAGCTCGTCGCCGGCGCCGAACGGGCCGACGTCAGGCTCGGCGTCGCCGGCCGCCACCAGGTCGGCAACACGCTGCTCGCCGCTGCCGTGGCACTGTCGCTGGGCATGGCGCTGCCGGACGTGGCGGCCGCGCTGAGCGAGGCGGGGCTGGTGTCGAGCCGGCGGATGGACGTGTTCGACCGTGCCGACGGTGTCACGGTCATCGACGACTCGTACAACGCCAACCCGTCGTCGACCGGGTCTGCCCTGCGCGCGCTGGCCGAGATGGGCCGCGACCGGCGCACCGTCGCGGTGCTGGGTTACATGGCGGAGCTGGGCGAGTACGAGCGCGCCGGCCACGAAGAGGTCGGGCGGCTGGCCGCCGAGCTGGGTGTCGACCTGCTCCTGGTGGTGGGTGAGCCGGCCGCGCCGATCGCTGCCGGCGCGGAGGCGAACGCAAGTTGGGGAGGGAAGTCTGTGCTCGTGACCGACCAGGACACGGCCGTCGCGGTCCTGCGTGACGAGCTGCGACCGGGTGACGTGGTGCTGGTCAAGGGATCGCGCTACCGGACCTGGGACGTGGCCGACGCCCTGCGCGCGGCGACCGGCGCAGCGGAGGGCGTGGCGTGAGGGCTGTCATCGTCGCGGCGTTCGCGGCGTTCATCCTGTCGATCCTGCTCACCCCGATCGCGATCAAGGTCTTCACGCGGCTGCGCGCCGACCAGCCGATCCGGTCCGACGGGCCGGTCCCGCCCCACCTGGCCAAGAAGGGCACCCCGACGATGGGCGGGGTGGCGTTCATCATGGCCACCGTCATCGCGTACATCGCCGGGCACGTGGTGCTCGGCACGCTGCCGGACGAGCAGCAGCGGCTGATCCCGGCCGGGCCGACCGTCACCGGCGTGGTGCTGCTCGGCCTGTTCCTGTGCACCGGCGCGCTGGGCTTCATCGACGACTACCTCAAGGTCAGCAAGAAGAACAGCCTGGGGCTCAACAAGCGCGGCAAGCTGATCGGCCAGGCGCTCGTCGGCGCGGTCTTCGGCGTCGTCGCGCTGAACTTCCCCCGTACCTTCGACGGCGTCGGGGAGCGGCTGCGGCCGGTCACCGTGGGCAGCACGTACCTGTCGTTCGTCAAGGAGATCTACTGGCTGCAGATCGGCAAGGCCGGCGCGGTCCTGCTGTTCATCTTCGTGGTCATGTCGATGTCCAATGCGGTCAACCTCACCGACGGCCTCGACGGCCTGGCCACCGGTGCCTCGGTGATGGTGATCGGGGCGTACGCGATCATCGGCTTCTGGCAGTACCGCCACTGGCAGGGCGACGTGGCGTACTCGGTCGGCGCCCCGTACTCCTACAACGTGCGCGACCCGCTGGAGGTGGCCATCATCGCCGCCGCCGCGGCCGGGGCCCTGGCCGGCTTCCTGTGGTGGAACACGTCACCGGCCCGTATCTTCATGGGCGACACCGGTGCGCTCGCGCTCGGCTCGCTGATCGCGGGCCTGGCCTACGCCACCAACACCGTGCTGCTCGTACCCATCCTGGGCCTGCTGTTCGTCATCATCACGATCACCTGGGTGATGCAGATCGGCTCGTTCCGGCTGACCGGCCGGCGCATCTTCCGGATGGTGCCGTTGCAGCACCACTTCGAGTTGGCCGGCTGGAGCGAGGTCAACATCGTCGTCCGGTTCTGGATCATCGCCGGGCTCGGGGTGGCCATCGGTATCGGCCTGTTCTACGCCGACTTCCTGCGGGTCGTGACTAAGGGAGCGTGACCGTGCCGAGCGAGGGCGGGTTCGAGTACGCGGGTCGGCGGGTGCTGGTCGCCGGTGCCGGGGTGGCCGGCGCCGCCTCGGCACGGGCACTGCTGGCCGCGGGGGCGGACGTGACGGTCGTGGACCGCGCGGACGGCCCGGCGCTCGAGCGGTTGCGGGCCGACGGCGCCCGGGGCGTCGTCGGCGCCGGCCTGGACCTGCTCGACGGCGTGACGGACGTGGTGGTCTCGCCCGGGTTCGCCCCGCACCACCCGCTCGCGGCCGCGGCGACCGCGGCCGGGCTGGACGTGTACAGCGAGCCGGAGCTGGCCTGGCGGCTGCGCGGCCCCAAGTCGCCGGAGTGGCTGGCGATCACCGGTACCAACGGCAAGACCACCACGACGACGATGCTGGCGGCGATCCTGGCCGCGGCGGGCCGGCGCACGGCGGCGCTGGGCAACATCGGTGAGCCGCTGGTCTTCGCGGCCACCGGGGCGGCCGCCGACTACGACGTGCTCGCCGTCGAGCTGTCCAGCTTCCAGCTGCACTGGTCGTCGACGCTCGCGCCGCAGGCCGGTGCGCTGCTCAACCTGGCCGACGACCACCTCGACTGGCACGGCGGCTTCGACGCGTACGCCGGGGCCAAGACGGCCGTCTGGCGGTCGGCCCCGGCCGGCGGGGTCGCCGTGGGCAACCTCGACGACCCGCGGGTCGCGGCGATGCTGGCCCGGGTCGAGGGCCGCCGGATCGGCTTCACGCTGGGCGAGCCGGGGCCGGGCCAGCTCGGGGTGGTCGACGGGTTCCTGGTGCACGACGGTGTCCAGCTGACCTCGGTCGACCAGATCCGTCCGCCGGGGGCGCACAACGTGGCCAACGCGCTGGCCGCCGCGGCGCTGGCCCGCGCGTACGGGGTCGACGCGGCCGCGGTGCATGCCGGCCTCGCCGGGTACGTGCCGCAGGCCCACCGCAACGCCCATGTCGCCACGGTCGCCGGCGTGGCGTACGTCGACGACAGCAAGGCCACCAACCCGCACGCGGCGGCCGCCTCGCTGACGGCGTACCCGCGGGTGGTGTGGATCGCGGGCGGCCAGCTCAAGGGCGTGGACGTGAGCGACCTGGTGGCGACCGTCGCCGACCGGCTGGTCGGCGCGGTCCTGCTCGGGGTGGACCGCGCCCAGGTCGCCGCGGCGCTCGCGCGACACGCCCCCGGGGTGCCGGTGGTCCAGGTGTCCAGGGCCGATGATGGGGCGATGGCCGAGGTCGTATCCGCCGCGGCGGCGCTGGCCCGCCCGGGGGACACGGTCCTGCTCGCCCCGGCGGCGGCGTCGCTGGACATGTTCGCCAGCTACGCCGAGCGGGGCGCGGCGTTCGCGGCGGCGGTCCGCGCGCTGGAGTCCCCGGACGTCCAGGCCGGCGGGGTCGCGGACCGCAGGTAGACCGGCAGTACCGAAGGGGTGGCGTGAAGACCGACACGACCGTCGAGGACCGGAAGGTCCCCGCCACGGCCGGACCCGCATCCGCACCGGCGGCGGGTCGCCTGGTGGCCGGGCGTCTGGCCGTCCTGCGGGGGCTGCTCGATCGGCCACTGGCGTCGTACTACCTGCTGCTGGCCAGTGTCGGGCTGCTGCTGATCTTCGGGCTGGTCATGGTCTTCAGCGCCACCAGCGTGGAGAACTACAAGGAGAGCGGCAGCGCGTACACGTCGGTGTCCAAGCAGGCGCTGTGGGCCGTCGTGGGGCTGGTCGCGTTCTGGGTGTGCCAGCGGCTGCCGATGCGCACCTACCGGGCGGTCAGCCGGGTCGCCGTGATCGGCTGCCTGGTCCTGGTCGCCCTCACCGACGTCCTGGCGTTCCTGACCGCGCTGAACACGCCGCCGGGCAGCGAATGGGTGCCGGTGTACGTCGGCCCGCTGTACGCCGAGGACCTGTGGCTGTACATCGGCGGGTTCCAGCTCCAGCCGTCGGAGATGTCCAAGCTCGGCCTGGTGCTGTGGTCGGCCGACGTCCTGGCGCGCAAGGGTACGAAGATCGTCAACTGGCGGGAGCTGATCACCCCCCTGTTCCCGGTCGCGCTGCTGCTGTTCGGACTGGTCGGCTACGGCGACTTCGGGAGCATGACCTGCCTGTTCGTGCTGTTCCTGGGCGTGCTGTGGGCGGCCGGCGTACGCAAGCGGATCTTCGCGCTGCTGTTCGGCGGCGCCGCCGTCGGCATGACCGTGCTCATCACGACGGCCTCCTACCGCGCGGAGCGGCTCACCGTGTTCCTCGACCCCGAGCACGCCGACCGCACCAGGGGCGCCTACCAGTTCTTCCAGGGCCTGTACGCGATCGCCAACGGCGGCTGGTTCGGCGTCGGCCTCGGCAAGAGCGAACTCAAGTGGGGCTGGCTGCCCAACGGCCACAACGACAGCATCTTCGCGGTGGTCGGCGAGGAGCTGGGCGTCGTCGGCTGCGTGGTGCTGCTGGCCCTGTTCGGGGTGCTGGCCTACACCGGGCTGCGGATCGCCAGCCGGGTCGAGCACCCGTTCCGCCGGCTGGTCGCCGCCGGCATCACGTGCTGGCTGGTCGGCCAGTCCGTGATCAACATCGGCGGGGTGATCGGCGTCATGCCGATGACCGGGGTGCCGCTGCCGTTCATCTCCGCCGGCGGAACCGCCCTGGTCGTGGCACTGGCCGCGGCGGGCATCCTGACGTCGTTCGCGCGCGCCGAGCCCGACGCCGCGCGGGCCCTGCACGCCCGTCCACCGCGCCGGTGGGTACAGCTAGTCTGGGCGCCGTTGCCACCGCTGCCGCGCGGTGGCAACAGGCGACGCGCCGGCTCGACCGGCGCCCGTGGGCAGAGTGCCGGTTCACCGGGCTCTCGCGGGCAGAGTGCCGGTTCGACCGGCGCCCGTGGGCAGGGTGCCGGTTCACCGGGCTCTCGCGGGCAGAGTGCCGGTTCACCGGGCTCTCGCGGGCAGCGTGCCGGGGCTTCCGGCCGGGCGGGGGCGCGCGCCGATGTCGGCGGACGAGCGAACGGCAGCGGACGGAACCGCTAGCCGAAGGGGAGGAGCGCAGATGGCAGGTCAGCCCGTGCGGTCGGTGGTGCTTGCCGGTGGAGGCACCGGTGGGCACATCTATCCGTTGCTGGCGTTCGCCGACTGCCTGCGGGAGCACGACCCGCGGCTGCGCATCACGTGCCTGGGCACCTCGAAGGGCCTGGAGAACGAGCTGATCCCGCCGCGCGGGTACGACCTGCGTATCGTTCCGGCGTACCAGCTGCCGCGGTCGGTCAACATGAACCTCATGCGGACCCCGGACCGGATGTGGCGGGCCGCGCGGGCGACCCGGGCGGTCCTCGACGAGGTCTCCGCCGACGTCGTGGTGGGGTTCGGCGGCTACGTCTCGGTCCCGGCCTACCTCGCGGCGTGGCGCCGCAAGACGCCGATCGTGATCCACGAGGTGAACGTGCCGCCGGGCGTGGCCAACCGGATGGGCATGCGGTTCACTCGCGACGTCGCCGTCGGCTTCCCGCACCAGGTCGAGCAGGTGCCGGCGCTGCGCCAGGCCCGGGTGACCGGCGTGCCGATGCGGCGGTCGATCACCACGCTCGACCGCGCCGAACGCCGCGCCGAGGCCCGTGCCCACTTCGGGCTGCGCCAGGACCTGCCCACGCTGTTCGTGTTCGGCGCGTCCCAGGGTGCCCGGTCGATCAACCTCGCGATGGCCGGCGCGGCGAAGGCGATCACCTCGGCGGGCGTGCAGGTGCTGCACATCATCGGCGCCCGCAACGAGCCGGTCGACATCCCGCCGGACCTGCCGGTGCCGTACGTGACCGTCAAGTTTCTGTCCGAAATGGAGCTGGGGTACGCGGTGGCCGATCTGGCCCTGTGCCGGGGCGGAGCGATCACCTGCGCGGAGACCGCGGCCTTGGGTGTGCCGGCGGTCTACGTGCCGCTACCCTACGGAAACGGGGAGCAACGCCGGAACGCGCTGCCGATCGTCAACGCCGGGGGTGGCCTGATCGTCGACGACGGCGATCTGACCCCGGACTGGATCGAGCAGACGATCGTGCCGCTGGCCCGCGATGGGGCGCGCCTCGCGACAATGAGCAGGGCCGCCGCGGCGTATGGGCGCCGGGACGGTGACGAGGCGCTGCGCGCCTTCATGTACGAAGTGGTGGGGGGGATGGGTCAGTGAACGCGGCCAAGCCCGATCAGCTCGCCGAGCTGACGGCGGAGGACCTGGGGAAGGTGCATCTCATCGGGGTGGGCGGGGTCGGCATGAGCGGCCTGGCCCGCCTGCTGCTGACCCGTGGCATCCCGGTGTCCGGCAGCGAGCTGCGGGAATGGCCGTCGCTGGCCGGGCTGCGGGCCCTCGGCGGCACCATCCACATGCAACACGAATCGTCCAACCTGGACGGTGTCGACACGGTCGTCTACTCGACGGCGATCCCCGCCGACCATCTCGAACTGGTCGAGGCCCGTGCGCGGGGGCTGCGGGTCCTGCACCGGTCCGAGGCGCTCGCGGCGGCGATGGCCGGCCGGCGTTCGATCGCGGTCGCCGGCACCCACGGCAAGACCACGACCACCTCGATGACGACGCTGATCCTCCAGCACGCCGGCCTGGACCCGTCGTTCTTCATCGGCGGTGAGATCTCCGAGACCGGCTCCAACGGGCACCACGGCAGCGGTGAGTACTTCGTGGCCGAGGCCGACGAGAGCGACCGGTCGTTCCTGGTGTACCGGCCGCACGTCGGGATCGTCACCAACATCGACGCCGACCACCTCAACAACTACGGCGACCTCGCCGGTCTGGAGGACGGGTTCCTCGAGTTCTGCCGCCGGGTCGACCCGGACGGGTTCGTGGTCACCTGCGCCGACGATCCCGGTGCGCGGCGGCTGGCCGAGCGGGCCCGGGCGGAGGGCATCACCGTCTACACCTACGGCGAGGCCCCCGACGCCGATCTGCGGATCACCGAGGTGGTCTCGTCGGTCACCGGCGTGCGGTACATGGCGGCGCTGGACGGCGTGTCGCTCGGGGAGTTCTCGCTGCGGGTACCGGGCCGGATCCTCGGCATCAACTCGGCGGCGGGCGTGCTGACCGCGCTGCGGCTGGGCGTCGAGCCGGAGAAGATCGTCGAGGCACTCGACAGCTTCACCGGGGTGCGCCGCCGCTTCGAGCTCAAGGGCATCGCCGCCGGCGTGCGGGTGTACGACGAGTACGCCTACCACCCGACGTCGATGACGGCCGCGATGAACACGCTGCGCGAGATCGCCGGTGACGGGCGGCTGATCGTGGTGTTCCAGCCCTACCGGGTCTACCGCACCCGGGACAACCAGGCCGAGATCGCGGCGGCGCTGGCCATCGGCGACGAGGCGATCGTGTTGGAGGTCTTCGGCCCGGGCGAGGTCCGCGAGCCGGGTGAGGGTGGCGTCGCGCTGACCGCGGCGGTCGGCCTGCCCGACGACCGGAAGGCGTTCGTACCCAACTGGGACGACGTGCCGGCCGAGGTCGTGCGCCGGGCGCGCGAGGGCGACGTGGTCGTGACGATGGGCGCGCCGCCGATCTCGCTGATGGGCGACCAGCTGCTCGCGGCGCTGGAGTCGTCGGTCGAGTCCGCTGGCAACGGGTACGTGGCGCGGCACGCCCGCGCCGAGTAGGGGAGTAGTTGAGCAGCAGGTGGCGGCTGGTCCGGGCGCGCCGGGACGCCGTTCCGCCCTCGGTACGCCGGTTCTCCCAGCGGGCCCGCCAGCGTCGGCTGCGCGCCGCCCGGCCGTGGCTGGTGGCGGCCGGCGTCCTGATGCTCCTCGCGGTCGCCGCCGGGGTGGGCTACGCCACCCCGCTGCTCGGGGTGGCCGAGGTCCGGGTGACCGGCGCCCGGCTGGTCACGCCCGCGCAGGTCCGCGCGGCTGCCGGGGTGGCGCGCGGCACACCGCTGGTGCGGGTGGACCTGGCCGCGGTCTCCGGCCGGGTCGGCGGGCTGGCCCCGGTGGATCGGGCGACGGTGACCCGGTCCTGGCCGCGCACCCTCGTGGTACGGGTCGTCGAGCGCACCCCGGTCGCCGCCGTACCGGCGGGCGACGGCTACGTGGTCGTCGACCGCACCGGGACCGTGTTCGACCGGGCCGCGGCGGCGCCGGCCGGGTTGCCCGTGGTCCGGGTGCCCGCCCCGGGCCGGAACGACCCGACGACGCGCGCCGCGCTGACCGTCCTCGCCACGTTGCCGGCGGGGTTGCGGGAGCCCATGGCGGCGCTGGTGGCCGACGCACCGGCCCGGATCCGCCTGGAGTTGCGGGACGGCCGGCAGATCGTATGGGGCGACGCGACCGATAGTGACGCGAAGGCGCGGGTGGCGTTGTCGTTGCTGGCGTCCGGCAAGAAGGTGATGGACGTGAGTGCGCCGTCGGTGGTCACGATCCGCTGAGCCACCGGCCGGATCGGGTTCGCCGGCCGGTCGTCCGGGCCGTCGGCACCTCGGCGCCGGCCGGTCGTGCGGTCCCGGTCGGCGGGTCGTCGGCGACCCGCCGCCGGTCGTCGACGGTGGTCACCGGTTCGGCCCGCGAATCGCGGAACGTCGCCGATGTTTATTGACGGATGACCCGACGGCGACACGCCGACGCCGGTCCTTGGATGACGCGGTGACGGCACATACCTTTCCCCAAGGCATTAGTTGACATAACTATAAGCCTCTAGTAAAGGGTGAGAGTTTCGCGACTCGCGCCCCGTCTGCACGAAGCGGACGCCGTCGGTGAAGGCCGCACCCGATGCGGACCTCCTCATTCCGACCGGTACCCGACGATTCTCGAGGGAAAGGCACGTCCCGATGACACACCCGCACAACTACCTGGCGGTCATCAAGGTCGTCGGCATCGGTGGCGGCGGCGTCAACGCCGTCAACCGCATGATCGAGGTCGGGCTCAAGGGCGTCGAGTTCATCGCGATCAACACGGACGCGCAGGCCCTGTTGATGAGTGACGCCGACGTCAAGCTCGACGTCGGGCGTGAGCTGACGCGGGGCCTCGGCGCCGGCGCCCAGCCCGAGGTCGGCAAGAACGCCGCCGAGGACCACCGTGACGAGATCGAGGAGGTGCTCAAGGGCGCCGACATGGTCTTCGTCACCTGTGGCGAGGGCGGCGGCACCGGCACCGGTGGTGCCCCCGTGGTCGCCAACATCGCCCGCAAGCTCGGTGCGTTGACGATCGGCGTGGTGACCCGGCCGTTCTCCTTCGAAGGCAAGCGGCGCCAGGTGCAGGCCGAAGCCGGTATCGAGGAGCTGCGCAACCAGTGCGACACGCTCATCGTCATCCCGAACGACCGGCTGCTCGCCCTCGGCGACCGGGGCATCAGCATGATGGACGCCTTCCGCCAGGCCGACCAGGTGCTGCTCTCCGGTGTACAGGGCATCACCGACCTGATCACCACGCCGGGTCTGATCAACCTCGACTTCGCCGACGTCAAGAGCGTCATGAGCGGTGCGGGCAGCGCACTGATGGGTATCGGTAGCGCCCGCGGCGACAACCGCGCGGTGGAGGCGGCCGAGGCCGCCATCTCCAGCCCGCTGCTGGAGCAGAGCATGGACGGCGCGCGGGGTGTCCTGCTGTCCATCGCCGGCGGTTCGGACCTGGGCCTGTTCGAGATCAACGACGCGGCGCAGCTGGTCACCGACGCCGCGCACCCCGACGCCAACATCATCTTCGGTGCCGTCATCGACGATGCTCTCGGCGACGAGGTGCGGGTCACCGTCATCGCCGCCGGCTTCGACGGCGGTGCGCCGGCCTACAAGCCGGCCGAGCCGCCCCGCAAGGCGCCTCAGCCGACCGAGCCGACCACCCCGGCCCCGGCGCGGCAGGCCCCGCCGGCCACGCCCCGCCGGGTGCTCTTCGACGACGTGGACGTGCCCGACTTCCTGAAGAACGGCGCCTGAGTACAAACGGGGTATGGACATTACCGCGCACTCCGACGCCGACCCGCGACGCGCGGAGTTGGCGCAGCGACTGTCGCAGGTCCGTGACCGCATCGCGGCCGCCTGCACGGACGCCGGTCGGGATCCGGGTGAGGTGACGCTGGTCGCGGTCACCAAGACCTACCCGGCCGGCGACGTGCGGCGCCTGGCCGACCTCGGCGTGCGTGACGTCGGGGAGAACAAGGACCAGGAGGCCGCGCCGAAGGCCGCGGAACTGGCCGCGGCCGGGGTGCCGGTGCGCTGGCACTTCGTCGGGCAGTTGCAGCGCAACAAGGCCAGGTCGGTCGCGGGGTACGCCGATCTGGTGCACTCGGTCGACAGTGTCCCGCTCGCGGCGGCGCTGGATCGGGCCGCGGCCCGGTACCGGGAGCGGCCGTTGGACGTCCTCGTGCAGGTCAGTCTGGACTCCGACCCGGAGCGCGGCGGGGCCGTGAGCGGCGCCGCCACACCCGAGCGCGACCTCGACCGGGTCGTGGCGGCGGTGGCCGGGTCGTCGGCGCTGCGCCTGCGCGGCGTGATGGCAGTCGCGCCGTTGAGCTGGGATCCGCGGTCGGCGTTCGACCGGCTCGCCGAGGTGGCGCACGTGCTGCGCCGGGAACACCCGGCGGCCACCGTCGTCTCCGCCGGGATGAGCACCGATCTGGAAGCCGCGATCGCCGCAGGCGCGACACATGTCCGGATCGGCAGCGCGTTGCTCGGGAAACGCCCGCCGCTGCGGTAGCCTCGGCAACGGGACATCGAAACTACACCAGTGTGGTTTTGACGCTGGCGCCGGCGGGTGCCGGCGGGGGTCGGGGGTACGGCACGGGGCAGTGCCGCATGAACTTTAAGGGGCGCGGCGTGGGTGCAATGCGGAAGGCAGGGGTCTGGCTCGGCCTCGTGGAGGACGAGGATGAGCGCGCCTACGGTGAGCGCGGCTACGACGAGCGTGGTTACCGGTACGGCGAGGACTTCGCCGACGAGGACGAGGTGGAGGAGCAGGTGCTCACCTCGACCCGGACCCGGGTCAGCGAGCGCCTGGCCGCCGAGCGGGAGGCCCGCGCCGAACGGTCGACCGTGCGGTCCATCGCTCGCTCGGCGTCGCCGACGGTAAGCTACCCGACCCGGGAGAACCTGGCTCTCACGCCGCGCGTCAGTGAGCGTCCGGCGATTCAGGCAGAAGAGGACGAGCGTCGATACCAGATCACGACGCTGCACCCGACCACGTACAACGAGGCCCGCACCATTGGTGAGCATTTTCGCGATGGCGTACCAGTCATCATGAATCTCACCGAAATGGACGAGGCAGACGCTAAACGACTGGTTGATTTCGCCGCCGGGCTAGCATTCGGCCTTCGCGGTACGATCGAGCGCGTCACCAACCGCGTGTTCCTGCTCTCGCCGGCCAATGTCCAGGTCACGGCAGAAGACAAGGCGAAGATCGCCGAGGGCGGGTTCTTCAACCAGAGCTGAGCGAGGGTCCGGGCCATCGTGTTTTCGGTCACCATGCAGGTCGTCTACCTGCTGCTGTACGCCTTCTTCCTGATCCTCCTGGCGAGGTTCGTGATGGGGGCGGTGCTGCAGTACGGACGCCGGTGGCACCCGGGACGTGGGGCGGCCGCGGCGCTCGAAGTTGTCTGGAGCGTCACCGATCCGCCCCTTAATGCGTTGAGGCGAGTGATCCCGCCGCTCCGTATTGGTACGGTGAGTGTGGACCTAGCCTCGCTCGTGCTGCTGGTTATCCTGTTCGTGCTGATGAACGTCGTGGTACGGCGCCTGATCTACTGACTGTCCGTTGACAGTCGGTAACGACGGCGCCACGCGGCCGCAACTGACCCGAGGAGTTTCGATGCCGCTCACCCCGGCCGACGTCCACAACGTCGCATTCAAGAAGCCCCCCATAGGGAAGCGGGGGTATGACGAGGAGGAAGTCGACGCCTTCCTGGACGAGGTCGAGCGCGAACTCGCCCGTCTCATCGAGGAGAACAACGAACTGCGGGCGCAGGCCGAGCGGGGCGGTGGCCGCAGCGTCGGCGGTGGCGGTGCCACGGACGCACGCCTGGCCGCCGAGCTCGCGGAGCTGCAGAGCCAGTTCGACCGTGTCCAGCGTGAGAAGGTGGCGGCGGAGCAGGCGGCCCGCAGCATGCAGGCCGAGCTCGACCAGATCCACGCGCAGGGCGGAGCCGTCGTCGGTGGCGGAGACGGCGAGCAGCAGGCGCTGCGGGTGCTGATGATGGCGCAGCGCACGGCTGACGACCACGTCAACGACGCCCGCCGGGAAGCTGACAATGTGCTGTCCGACGCCCGGACGAAGGCCGAGGAGGTCACCCGCGAGGCGCGGGCCAAGGCCGACGCCCTGGAGCGGGACGCCCGCCAGCGTCACCAGGAGGCGATCGCCGGGCTGGACGCCAAGCGCACCGCGCTGCAGAAGCACATCGAGGAGCTCAAGCAGTTCGAGCGCGAGTACCGCACCCGCCTCAAGGCCTACCTGGAGAGCCAGCTGCGCGACCTGGGCGCCCGGGCCCAGGGGCTCGAGGCGGACCTCAACCGGGCCGAGAACGGCCGGTCGGTCGGCGGCAACTCCGGTAGCCTGGCGACGCTCGCCGGTGCGTACGGTGGCCACTCCGGCATCGACGGCGGGCGCTGACCAAGGCCCCACAGCGGCGCGTCGCACCCGCGGCACGCCGCTGTGCCGTCGCCTATCCGAGGTTCGTTCGCTAGGCGAGCCGACCGATCAGGGACGACTGCCCCGGAGGGCTGGCCGTGATAGTCGGAAGTCTACTGCTCATCCTGGGTTCGATCGTGCTCCTGGCGGTGGGGCTGGCAGCCGGCTCCAACGCCTACCTCGTGGGGTCGATCGCGGCGAGCCTGCTCGCCGCGATCGCGCTCGTGGTGGGTAGCCGTAAGGCGAACGTGGACCAGGTGCGGCCGGACGACGGCCGCGACCTCGTCGACGACGTGGTGGCCGACGACCTCGGCGACGATCGAGACCTCGTCGATGACCTCGGCGACGATCGCGACCTCGTCGACGACGTGGTGGCCGACGACCTCGCGGAACCCGGCGACCACCGCCAGGACCGGGATGCGCCGTCCACGCAGGTGATCCCGGCCGCTCGGGCCGACGCCGACGGACGCCCCGACGACGGCGGAGCGGCGCGCCGCCCGCTGGTCGCCGCGCAGCAGCCGGCGGCAACCACGCCGCGGTCGGTCGTTCCCGCGCAGGGCGGCGGGCCGGACGCGAGCGGTTCCCGGCCGGGCGGGGCGGCACCGGACGGGGCCGCCCCGGACGACCTCGACGACGACGAGCCGGCGGACGAGCCGGTGGCCCAGCAGGTGTCGGCCGCCGACGCGGCCCGGCTGGCCCGGATGAGCACCGAGGTACTTGTCGTGGACGGCCGGCCGCGTTACCACCTGGCCGGGTGCGTGCACCTGCTCAGCCGCCCGCGCGAGGCGCTGCCCGTGCACGAGGCGGTCGAGCTGGGTTTCACCCCGTGTGGGCTGTGCGAGCCCGTCAGTACGCTGCTCGCGGAGGCCGCCGACTCCGACGCGGCGCGGGCCCGCGCCGAGTAGGGGCGGACCAGACCGACACCCGACGCGGTGACGAGTTCACCCTGACCACACTCCACGTCCGACTCCTCCCGGACGGGCGCCTCGCGGCGAAGGCCTACGGTCCTACGGCCGACCGACCGGCGGCGGCCGCGGCACGTACGTCTCGTTCCCCGTGCCCGACAGGCCCGAGCTGGTGGCTCTGGTCGACCAAGTTGCCATCCGCGCCGGCGCGCTGTGGGCCGCCCACCGCGGTCTCAGCTGAAGGTTCGGCTGAGGTGACCCGGCAGGTGGGTCGACCCACCAGCCTCGTAGACGTACGCGTTGCAGGAGACGCGACCTGAACCGCACCGGGCACCCCCTCGGCGGCAGATGCGGTTATGCGGCGGCCGGGCCTGGTCCGGTCAGGGCCGGAAGCTGGCCCGGTACTCGGTGGGCGTGCGGCCGGTCAGCTCCTGGAAGGCGGCGTTGAACGCCGACAGCGAGGTGTAGCCGACCAGAAACGCAATCGTGGTTACCGGGGTGTCGCCCGCGGCGAGTTCCTCGATCGCGCGCAGCACCCGCATCCGGCGCAGGGCTGCCCGCCAGGTCATGCCGGTCTCGTCCGAGAACCGCCGGGCCAGCGACCGTGGTGCGAGGCCGACCTCGTTCGCCAGGTCCGCGAAGTGGACCTCACCGCCGAGCCGCTCCTCGGTCAGTTCCAAGGCTCGGCGCAGTTCCGGTGACCGCCCCACCGGCACGACGACCGGACTCGGCTGCTCGGCGAGCCGCCAGGTTACCGCGGCGAGCGCGGCGAACAGCGTCTCGGCGTACGCCGTGAGGGGTTGGACGCTGTCGCCCCACGTGCCACATTCGGTCACCAGGGCGCGCGCCAGAGGGCTGAGGTCGAACACGGTCAACGGTGCGGGCGGTGCCGGCGCGAATCCGGTGTCGAACAGCACCGACGCGGTCGTGGCCGGCTGCGGGATGCTCACCCGGATCGGCCGGCCCGCCTCGATCAGAGCGGCCCGGGCCGGTGGCAGCAACCATGCCCGGCCCTGCGCCTCCAGCCGGAGGGCACCGGTGGAGGCGCAGAGCAGGTAGTGGCGGTCCACGCAGAGATCGCGAGCGGGTTCCGCCGCGAAGCTGCGGACGAAGCTGTACGCCTTGCGGGTCATCGATGGTCTCGCACGAGGCGATCGTAGGAGTCCGCCACTGCGATGCCGGTCAGGCGGCCGTCTCCAGCAACTCGGCGCGGAAGCGCCGGCTCACCGGCGCCCCGGTCATGATCGGCCGGAGCACCTCGCCGAAGCGCGCGAAGGAGTCCGACCTCAGATAGCCCTCGAACGACGCCTCGTCGTCCCACTCGTGGACGATGGTGATCCGGGTTTCGTCCTCGCGGGAGGCGTAGACCCGGAAGGCGAGGTTGCCGGGCATGGCACGCACCCGGTCGCGCTCGCGGTCAAGCGGGGCGAGGGCGGCCGGGCGGTCGGTGGCAGCGGTGCTGATGTCGACGATGGCGATAAGCACGATAGATCTCCTGAATCGGACGGCGACTGCCGCGGATGGGATGCCCCGATCCTCGCGCGGCGCCTGCTTGGCCAGCCGCCGTCAGACGGACGCGTTCGCGCTTCCATCGGCCGGACCCGTTCCCACTGAGATCCCCCCGCTTTCGCGGAGCGGTTGATGTTTCCCGGGTTCAGTGGAGCCAGGTTGGTTGACTCGTCAGGCTCGTCACTTGTAAGGAGAGACGTGCCGAGAAGCTATCCGCCCGAGTTCCGCCGCGGTTCTCATCGGTGTGCTGGCGTCGACGAGTGCATGTGCCGTGGCCGAGGAGCCGCGATACGGCCCGGACAAACGCGCCGTCAGCGAATATCGCGAGGAGTCGGAGGCGCTTCAGCTCGCACCGGGCTGGCACTGGCCCGCGCCGCCGAGCTACCCCGACACCGTCGACGGCCACCCGATGAAGTACGAAATCAACATGGGCCGGGTGGACGCGGCCTGGTTCTGGCACTGCACCTGGGCACGGACCTATCTCGCCGCGACCGATCCACCGTCCAGGGACGCCGCCCTAGCCGGGGTGATGCTCTCGAACGGCAGCGGCGCGACAAGGTACTCGCAGACGTCGGCAACGGCGACACCGGAAGCTTCCGGCAGATCATCGACCCGAACTGCCCCGAGAACGCGGAGAGCGCTGCGTGAATGCCCGGGTGCCCGTGGCGCTCGGTGCCGGCCTCGGCGTCGCCGCGTACCTCCCCGACCTGCTGGACGACTCGGTGGCGCCCTACGTCAACCCACTGTTCAGCTCAGGATTCGCCTGGGGGCTCGTCGCCCTCGTCGCCGGGTACACGACGCGGCGGCCGAGGTCCTCGATCGTGGCCGGTGCGGCAGCGCTCACGATCGCCACGTTCGTCTACTACCTGCTCATCGTCGCCGGTCAACGCTGGTATGTCGACGCGTTGAGCAGCGCGGACGGGATGGCGACGATGGCCGGGCTGCGATCGGTCGGCCGGTCGGTCGTATTCTGGACCGCCGGTGCGCTCATCGGTGGCGGCACGCTGGGACGGCTGGGCCACGTCGTCCGCCACGCGCCGGCGTCACAGGGCTCGGTCGCGATCGGCGCGACCCTTGGCCTGCTGTCCGGGGAGGCGATCAGCATCCCGCTCGTCTACAGCTCGGTCTGGGACGCGCCGCTGGACCCGTTCAGCCTGGCCAAGCTCGTCCCGTCGCTGGCACAGCTGGTCCTCGGCGTCGCCACGGTCGCCGTCCTGACCCGCATACGCGACCGGCCGACGATGTGGCGCCTCACCGTGCTCGCCGCCGCCGCTTCCGTCGTCGTCGCCGTGATCCTCTGGTATGTGCTCCTGACCGTACGGATGAGCCTCTGATCGTCAGCTCCGGGCGTCCACGATGAGCAGGCCGACCGCGTCGATCGGCAACTGCTCAACTACCGATCGTGTACCTGGCCAAGGCCGAGCGTCAGCGGGCGGGGCCGCCGATCCACGCCGCGGCGAGTCCGGCGACGACGGCATGCTCGACGGTCCAGGCGCCGCGTTGAGTATGGTGAGGCGACTAGGGCCCTACTTTTCGGATCCGGGTGAGAATAGGCACGTGGTCACGATCGCCGTCCGGGTCAAGCCCGGCTCCGCGCGTACCCGGGTGGGCGGCGGCTACGCCGGACCGTACGGTCCGGCGTTGGTCGTGGCGGTACACGCGCCCGCGGTGGACGGCCGGGCGACCGAGGCGGCGCGGCGCGCCCTCGCCGAGGCGCTGGGCCTGCGCGCGTCCGCGGTGACGCTGCGGAGCGGAGCGGCGAGTCGGGACAAGCTGTTCACCGTGGCGGAGCCGCCTACCGACCTGGAGGACCGGGTACGGCGGCTGCGTGAACCCGCGGGTGGGCCGTGAACCGCCGCGGCACGGCCAGGTTTCCCCCCGGCGCAGTCCGATTCCCGACAGTCAAGGATTGAACGCGCGGTCGGTTGGGTATGGAACGCCGATAACTTGAGGCGGGGTGTGCACGGGCATTGCCGGAAGTGGCAGCCCGACCCGCCGTTATCGCGTGGCACGTTTGTCGGACGTACACACGTTCCGTATTCTTGCCACTCTCTGGAGTGCGCGGCGGCCCCCGTCGCGCGCCCGTTTTGCATCTGGGGGGACGCCATGGCCGCTGAGGCGAACTCGGCGCGGCGGGTCGGTGCGCGGACCCGCCCTGCTGAGCAGGGTACGACGGGCGGCCGCCGAACCGGAACAGCCACGGCCGAACGCGTGAGCAAAACGACTTCCCCGCCGGGCGTCGCGCCGCTCCCCGGTGCGTCCTCGACCACGACGACCCGACGGCATCGCCCCGCGCCGGCCGGGACATCCGCACCAACCCTTGCGCAGCCACCGGTAACCGCCGCGACCATCGCGGCCGAGGGAGCGACTATGGCTAAGACCGCCGACAGCAAGACCGCCACCCAGACGGGCGAGACCAGGACCGGTACGGGCAAGGCGCCGCGTGTGCGCTCGGCGGCGGAGACCGAGAAGATCCGGGCCGCCCTGTCCGAGCGCCGCGACGAACTGCAGACGGAGTACGAGCAGACCCTGTCGGAGATCGCCGAGTTGCAGCGCGACCGGTTGACCGACTCGGCCGGTGACGACCAGGCCGACACCGGCACCAAGACGTTCGAACGCGAACAGGAGATCTCGCTGGCCAACAGCATCCTGGAGCGGATCAACCAGGTGGAGCGGGCGCTGGAGCGCCTGGACGCCGGTACGTACGGCTTCTGTGAGCGGTGCGGCAACACCATCCCGGTCGAGCGCCTCGCCGCGTTCCCGTCGGCTACGCTCTGCGTCACCTGCAAGCAGTTGGAGGAGCGGCGCTGAACGGGGAGGACACGGTGGTCACCGACCGGAGCCCACAGCGGGCGGACGAGCCGAGTGGCGACCGGCCGGACGAGACGGCCGTGGCCGGCACCACCAGTGGGCGCCGGGCGGTCGCCGCGCGCCGGGCGGTCGCCGTGCTCGCCGCGACCGGCGCCGTCGCGCTGCTGCTCGACGTGCTCACCAAGCAGTGGGCGGTCAGCGCGCTGACCGGTCGGGAGCCGGTGCGGCTGCTGGGCGGCGTGGTCTACCTCGACCTCATCCGCAACAGCGGCGCCGCGTTCAGCCTCGGCACCCGGTTCACGTTCGTCTTCCCGATGATCACGCTGGCCGTGGTGGGCTGGATCGGATGGACGGCCCGGCGGCTGCGGTCGGCGCCGTGGGCGGTCGCGCTCGGGCTGGTCCTGGGCGGGGCGCTGGGCAACCTGGCCGACCGGATCTTCCGGGCACCCGGCCCGATGGTCGGGCACGTGGTCGACATGATCAGCGTGTTCGGCCCGAACGCCCAGTACTTTCCGGTGTTCAACGTCGCGGACTCGGCGCTGAGCGTCGGCGTGGTGCTCGCCGTGCTGCTCGAGTTGACCGGACGGCGCATGGACGGTACCCGTGCCCGGGAACGCGACCAGGTCACTGTGCCAGACTCCGCCCGTGGCTGACGTTCGTTCCCTGCCCGTGCCCGACGGCCTCGACGGCCTCCGGCTCGACCAGGCGATCTCGCGGCTGTTCGGGTTGTCCCGCACGGTGGCCGCCGCCATCGCCGAGTCCGGTGACGCCCTGATCGACGGGGTGCCCCGGCCGAAGTCGGACAAGGTCACCGCCGGCGCCTGGCTGGAGGTGACCCTGCCGTCGCCGGAAGCCCCCGCGCCGGTCAAGCCCGCGCCGGTGGCCGGCCTCTCCGTGATCTACAGCGACAACGACATCGTCGTGGTGGACAAGCCGGTCGGCGTCGCCGCGCACCCCAGCCCCGGCTGGACCGGCCCGACCGTGATCGGCGGCCTCGCCGCGATGGGGCACACGATCGCGACCAGCGGCGCCGCCGAGCGCCAGGGCGTGGTCCACCGGCTCGACGTCGGCACCACCGGGCTGATGGCGGTGGCCAAGAGCGAGCGGGCGTACAGCGTGCTCAAGCGCGCCTTCAAGGCCCGCGAGGTGGACAAGCGCTACCACGCGGTGGTGCAGGGCCACCCCGATCCGCTGCGCGGCACCATCGACGCGCCGATCGACCGCCACCCCCACCACGACTACAAGTGGGCCGTGGTGTCCGGCGGGCGCCCAAGTGTCACCCACTACGACACGATCGAGGCGTTCCCGGCGGCCAGCCTGCTCGACATCCACCTGGAGACCGGGCGTACCCACCAGATCCGGGTGCACTTCTCGGCGCTGCGCCACCCGTGCGTCGGCGACCTCACGTACGGCGCCGACCCGACCCTCGCCGCCCGGGTGGGGCTGGACCGGCAGTGGCTGCACGCCCGGTCGCTGGGGTTCGTGCACCCGACGACCGACGAGTACGTCGAGTTCACCAGCGACTACCCGACTGATCTGGCGCACGCCCTGTCGGTGCTGCGCGGGCAGGCATGAGCGCTGGTGACCCGCGGCCGTCGCCGGCCGGCGTGCTGGCCCGGCTGCGCCGCGGTGCCCGGCAGGTACGCGGCCTCGTGCTGGTGGCGGCGCTCGCCGCCCTCGCCGTCACCGCGCTGACGGCCTGGCAGATGTCGCGGACGACCGGTGGCACCGGCGGCGGCACGGGCGGTGGTGACGTGGTCCGCGTCGGGGTCGGCGACGGCGACTCGGTGCCCGCCTACGCCGACCGCAGCCGTGCCGAACTGGCCCGGCTGGTCGCGGCCGGCGGATCGGGCCAGCCCGGCGGGCCCGGCGAGGTGGTGGCGCTGGTGACCCTGCGCGGGTACCTGGCGCCCGACCAGCTTTCCCCGGTACTCGACGGGATCGCGCTGACCCAGGTGTACGCCCGGGTACCGGCGCCGCAGCTGCAGACCCAGATCGTGCGGCTGGACGCCTACCGGGTACCCGACGACGTCGTCGCCGGGATGGACCGGGTCGCCGCGCGCAAGGAGTCCGAGGCGGCCGATTACGGGCGGCTGGTCACCGGCCTCGGCAACGGCACGAAGGAGAACGACCTGCGGGCGGTGTACACGGCCGGTCAGCAGATCGCCACGACGGAGGCCGCCGCGTACCGCGCGCACTGCGCCTGCGTGTACGCCGCCGTGGTGCGCGCCACCCCGGCCGCACTCGACCGGCTGGCCGGCCGCGCCGAGGTACGAATGGTGGATCCGGCACCGGAGGTGCGGCGGCTGGACCGGGCGGTGTTCCTGCCGCCGCTGCCCGAACAGCGCGACCGGGTCGGCCCGGTGGACAACTCCGCCTCGCCGGTAGCGTCCCCGACCGTCGGGGGGCGTTGAACCCACCGGGTCACATTGCCCGTATGAACATTTCGAGTGTGGTCGGATATCGATCGAGTCCGTAGCCTATGGGGGCGACACGCAGGTGGCAGGAGGGCGAGCGTTGGAGCGCACCGAGGCCGGCTGGGGTCGGTCCGTCGAGCCGACCCCGCGGTGGCGGTCACTGCTCGACCGTGCGCTGCTCGGGCGCTCCGGTGAGCAGGTCCTCATCGACGTCGATCGCACACCGTCCGCCGCACCGGTGCGTCGACCCGACGGCGTCGACCCGGCCCGCCGGCCGTCGTTGCGGTGGCAGTCCGCGCCGAGCCCCGACGACGTCGACCGGCAGGCGACGGTGCTCCGCGCCGACCTCGGTGGCCCGCGGGTGCTCGCCTTCGCCAACCCCAAGGGCGGGGTGCACAAGACCACCGCGACCGTGCTCGCCGCCGCCACCGCGGGCAGCGTGCGCGGCCGTGGCGTGATCGCCTGGGACGACAACGAGCTGCGCGGCACGCTCGGCCTGCGCGCCGGCAGCGCCCGGCACGCCCGTACCATCCGGCACCTGCTCGCCGACCTCGTCGAGATCGAGGCGTGCAGCGGGTACGAGCTGACCGACCGCCTCGACGACTACCTGCGGCACGCCTCCGACGGCACCTACGACGTGCTGGCCGGCGAGGAGAACCCGCGCTTCGCCCAGCAACTCGACCCGTACACCGTGCGTCGGGTGCTCGAGCTGCTGTGCCGTACCCACGACCTGATCTGCGTGGACACCGGCAACAACGTGGAGAGCCCCAACTGGCGCACGGTGATCCAGATGTCCGACCAGCTCGTGGTCACCACGGTGCCACGCGAGGACGCCGCGTTCAGCGCCGACTGGATGCTCGACCTGCTCGAGGACGCCGGTCTGGGATCCATGGTCCGCAACGCGGTGACGCTGCTGTCGTGCCCGACGCCCGGCAAGTCGCCGCTGCTCGACGACCTGACCGAGCACTTCGGGCGGCGTACCCGGGCGGTCGCCGTGGTGCCCTACGACCCGCAGCTGGAGACCGGTTCCAACATCGAGTACGGGATGCTGCACCCGGCCACGAAGCGCGCCTGGCTGCGCGCGGTCGCCACCATGGTGGAGCCGTTCGCCCGCTGACCCACGCCGTCTCATGGCCGTCGGCTGATCCGCCCGTCGGCGGGTGGGGAGCGCCGCTGGGCGACGCGGAGCGGGCATGGCAGGATCGCCGCTGTGACGACCCCACTGCTCGCCCCGCAGCCGCTCCCGGACCCGACACCCCCGCCGGCCCGCAACCGTGGGCTGCGGCGGGAGGGACTCCTGGCGGCGGGCGTCGCGATCGCGCTGACCGTGCTCGGGCTGCCGCTGGGCCTGCTGTGGCGGGCGGTCTCGCCGAAGGTCGAGTTCGTGATGACGGAGGCTGGAGCGACGACCGTCCAGGCCGAGCCGGAGGGGTTCGTCGCCGCCGATGGCTGGTACGTACTGATCACCTGCGCCGTCGGGCTGCTCGCCGCGATCGCGGTCTGGGCGTTCGCCCGGCGCCGGCGCGGGCCGCTCATGCTGCTGGGCCTGGTCGTGGGCTCGGTGGCGGGCGGGGTACTGACCGCGTGGCTGGGCCACCACATCGGGTACGCCCACTACCGGCAGCTGATCGCGCACGCCCCGGTCGGTACGCATATCCTGCGACCGCCGTCGGTGCGTTCGGGCAGTTTCGGGCTGTGGTTCGGGTTCCTGCCGCGGGTACAGGGCGCCGTCCTGGTGCAGGCGGTCACGGCGGCCATGGTGTACGTGCTGCTGGCGGCCTTCCACGTGGAGCCCGACCTGCGCCGGCCGGAGCAGCCGGGCGACGCGGTCAGTTCGGGGCCGACGGCGTCGACAGTTCCGCCAGGGTCGCCGGTACCGCCCGGATCTGATCCAGCAGCGCCACCTCGCGATTGAGCAGGGTGCGCTCGGCCCGCAGGCGGCTGGCCGTGTCGGGCAGGGCGAGCAGGCTCTGCCGGTCGTCGAGGGTCAGCGAGGCGGTCGCCGCGATCAGGTGCGACAGCACGTTCGGGTCGTCGGGCAGCTGCTCGCCGGTCGCCGTCTCGCCGCGCAGCATCCGCAGGTAGCGCTGGAAAACCGCGAGCACTCCCGGTGCCAGCGCGTCGGCCAGCCCCGGCTCGCCGGGCTCCTCGTCCAGCCACTCCACCTGAGCGTTGAGGTAGCTGGCGGTGGTGGTGTCCACGTCGAGGATGCGGAACCGGCGCCGGCCCACGGTCACGATGTCGAAGCGGCCGTCCGGATGCTCGGTCACCTGGCGCAGCTGGGCGCTGCACCCCACGTCGTACAGGCTCAGCGAGGTGCTCGTGGTCAGCCCGACGGCCGGCTCGCCGCCGGGGGTGGCGTGCTCGACCTCCCAGCCGCTGCGGATCGCCACGACGCCGAACTCGCGGTCCTGGTCGGCCGGGAGCGCGACGAGATCGCGCACGAGCTGGCGGTATCGCTCCTCGAAGATGTGCAGGGGCAGCACCAGACCCGGGAACAGGACGGTGCCGAGCGGGAACAGCGGTAGCGCCGCGGTCACGCCGCTGAGCGTATCTGACGGAACATCGGGCACCCCGAGGGTCATCGGCTCCGCCCGAGGTAGACGAGGACCGCGAGGACACGCCGGTGGTCCTCGTCGCTCGCCGCCAGCCCCAACTTGTTCATGATCGATGCGATGTGGGTTTCGACGGTGCGTTCGGTCAGCCACAGCCGCCGGGCGATACCCACGTTGGTCCGGCCCTCCGCGACCAGCGCCAGCACCTCCCGCTCCCGGGCGGTGAGCGAGGCGAGCGGATCGTCGGCCCGTAGGCCCCCGATGAGCCGCCCCACCACCTCCGGGTCGAGGGCCGAGCCGCCCGCGGCCACCCGGCGCAGCGCGTCGAGGAAGTCGTCGACGTCGAACACCCGGTCCTTGAGCAGGTAACCGAACCGGCCGCCGGCGACCAGCTCCACCGAGTGCCGGGTCTCCACGTGCTGAGACAGCAGCACGATGCCGAGCTGGGGCCAGCGGGCCCGGACCTCGCGCGCCGCGCGGGCCCCGTCGTCGGTGTGGTCGGGCGGCATGCGGATGTCGATGATCGCGAGGTCGGGCCGGGTCGCGTCGACCGCGGCGACCAGGGACGGCGCATCGGGTGCCTTGGCGACCACCTCGTGTCCGGCGTCGACGAGCAGGCGGGCGAGCCCCTCGCGGAAGAGCGCCGAGTCCTCGCCGATCACGATCCGCATGGCAGCTGCGCCTCCACCAGCGTGCCCTGGCCGAGCGGGCTGGTCAGGCGCAGCCCGCCGCCGGCCGCCGCGACCCGGTCGACCAGCCCGGCCAGGCCGGCGCCGGGCAGCAGCCGGGCGCCCCCCTTTCCGTCGTCGCGGACCTGTACGGTGAGCCGGCCGTCGATCCGGGCGACCCGCAGCCCGATGCTCGCCGCGTCGGCGTGCTTGACCGCGTTGACCACGGCCTCGCTCGCCACGTAGTACGCGGTGGTCGCCACGTCGTCGGGTACCGGGTCGGCGCACACGTCCAGCGACACCGGTACGGGCACGGTGCCGACCAGCGTCGTCAACGCGTGCGCGAGCCCGTCGTCGAGGCTGCTGGGCCGCAGCCCGTGCGCGATCTGGCGTAGCTCCGCGACGGCCGTGCCCAGTTCGGCGACGGCCTGGTCGAGTAGCGCGTCGACGTCGACCGAGCCGTCGTCGAGGTGGCGCTGGGCCAGCCGGAGCGCCATGCCGAGCGAGACCAGCCGCTGCTGCGCGCCGTCGTGCAGGTCGCGCTCCAGCCGCTTGCGCTCGGAGTACCCGACGTGCAGCAGCCGGGCCCGGCTGGACTCGACGTCGCGCAGCGCCTGGCTCAACTCGGCGCGCAGCCGGACCACCTCGACCAGCAGCGCGCCCGCCCCGGCCACCTCGCGCAGCAGTTCCCGGGAGCCGACCCGCCCGGGGACTAGGACGCCGATGTCCGCGCCGCCGAGGCGGACCGGTACCGGCTGCGGCCCGGTCGGCTCCAGTGGTGCGCCGTCCGCGTCGACGTACGTGGTCGTGCCGGGCAGTCGGTACCCGACGCGAAGCCCCGGGTCGCGCAGCGCCGTCCGCAGGGCCGCCTCGAGCTGCTCGGGCTCGGCGGTGCCGGCGTGGGTACGCCGCACCAGGTCCTCCACGGCGGCGAGTGCCGCCTGCCGGCGCGGGTACAGCCGTCGGTCGACCGAGCGCTGCAACCGGGTACGCAGCGGCGCCAGCGCGGCGGCGCACACCGCGGTGGCCGCCGCCGCGGCCACCGTCGACTCCCGGCCGACCGCGAGCCCGCCCAGGAAGGTCGCGGCCGTGTAGAAGCCGAGCAGGCCTGCCGTGACGATGCCGTACGTGACGGCGGCGCTGATCGCCCGGTCCACGTCGTACAGGTCGTGGCGCAGGATCGCGATCGCGGTGGCCGTCGGGATCGCGACGAACGTGGCGGCGAGCCCGACCAGTACCAGGTCCGGTCCGCCGAGGAACAGGTAGCTGCCCCAGCACAGCAGCAGCGTCCCGGGCACGAACAGCGCGCCGAGGGCGAACCACTTGACCTGCGCGCGGCGTACCTCGTCGGGCTCCCGCCGGTACCGCACCACCATGGCGGCGGCGGTCGCGACCAGCAGCCCCAACAGGACGGGCAGCAGCGCGATGGCGGTGACTCCGACGATCTGGTACGCGATGCCGTGCACGGTGCCGAACGCGTGCGGCACGTGCGCGAACGGCGCCGGGAACGGGGCCGGGTCGAGCGCGGTGAGGACCGTGAACACGACCGGCACCACGACGAGGCCGGCCACCACCCAGCGCCAGCGCCGCCCGGGCAGCCGGCCGGTGGGGAACAGCAGCGCCAGCAGCGCCGGCGGCACGTACAGGAACATCCAGCTACCCGGCTGCACGGTGACGAGCAGCGCCGAGACTCCCACCAGGTCCGGCCGGTGCGCGACGGCGTCTCCGTACACATCGCTGCCGGTCATCCAGATCGGGACCAGGCCGACCAGCACGAGCAGCGGCGCGACGGCGTTGTCCGGCCGGCGGGCGGCGACCACCAGCCCGAGCGCGACCGAGACCAGGCCGAGCAGGACGCCCACGCCCACGTACCAGGCGGCGAAGACGCTGCCGGACAGGGCCGCGAGTACCACCGCGGCCCCGGCGAGGAGCGCGGCGAGCAGCGCCGTCGCGTACGCGATCAGGCGCGGTAGTCCTCGGGTGCCCGGCATGCGTTCACGGTAGGCGGTATCGGCGCTGATGGGGATACGTGCCAGCACGGAGAACAGACCCGCGACAGCCTCGATGCCCGCGGCCGGCACCGCGCGAAGACTTCGGCGTACATCACCCGACCCCGTACCGAAGGAGCGCACCATGAGCCGCTCGAAGGGCTTCGTCACCGGCCTCGTCCTCGCCGGCCTGCTCGCCCTGGGAGACATCACCACCCCGATCACCAGCGACGGGGAGCACCCGCCGCTGGCGATCGGCCTCGTCATCGCAGCCCTCGGACTGCTGACCGTCGTCGGCATCGTGTTCGCCTGGCGTGGACGCCGGGGCGGGGTGACGACCGTCATCGTGACCCGGCTGCTGGCGGCGGTGACCGCGGTACCGGCGTTCATCGCCGACGGCGTGCCGGCCGCGGCGCAGATCGCCGCGGCTGTCGGCATCGTCATCACGCTGCTCGCGGTCGTGCTCGTCGCCCCGCAACTGCGCCGCCAGCCCGCCGCGGCCTGACCGCCGTCCGGATCCCGGAAAGGGGAGCACCACCGTGAGCACCTCGCTCGGCCGCACCGGGCTGGCGGCCGCCCTGTTCCTGGCGCCCTGGGGATTCGTCGTCGCCAACGCCTCGTACGCCTGGGCCACCCGCGACGGCGACGACAGTACCGGCGCGAACGCCCTCACCCTCGCCGCAGCACACCCGACCCTCCTCGGCGCCGCCGCCCTCGCCGGCAGCCGGCTGCTGGGCCGGTCGTCCGAGGCGGTGGCCGCCACGCCGGCCCTGGCGACCTGACACCTGCCCCCACCGCCCGGGTGCGCCGGTGACGGGGCACCCGGGCAGTGCCGTGTAGGTCTCATCCGTTGGACGGGTCAGGTCCGCTTGATGAGAGCGGCCTAGACTTCGTGGTGTGCTGAACCGCATCGACCTGCGCGGCTCCATCGCCGACCCGCGCCGACTGCTGCCCCGGGCCGCCCTCGACGTCTCCGCCGCCATGGAGCGGATACGTCCGGTCGTCGAGGCGGTGCGCGAGCATGGGGCGAGCGCGGTGATCGAGGCGACCGAGCGCTTCGACGGGGTCCGGCTGGAGCAGCTGCGGGTACCCGCGACCGAGATCGAGGCGGCGGTCGACGCCCTGGATCCGGCGCTGCTCACGGCGCTTCGCGAGTCGATAGTCCGGGCCCGGACGGTCCACGCCGACCAGCGGCGCACCGACCACACCACCCAGGTCGTGCCGGGAGGCACGGTTACCCAGCGCTGGCGGCCGGTGCGGCGCGTCGGGCTGTACGTGCCGGGTGGCCGTGCGGTCTACCCGTCGAGCGTGATCATGAATGTGGTGCCGGCGCAGGTCGCCGGGGTGGCCTCGCTCGCGGTCGCCAGCCCGCCGCAGCGCGACACCGGTCGGCCGCACCCGCTCGTGCTGGCCGCCTGCGGACTGCTCGGCGTCGACGAGGTGTACGCGGTGGGCGGCGCCCATGCCGTGGCGATGTTCGCCTATGGCACGGCGGGCGCTGACGCGCCCGCGGGTGGAGTGCGCGGGGCTGTCGAGGCGGGTCATTGCGAGCCGGTCGACCTGGTCACCGGGCCGGGCAACATCTGGGTGACCGCAGGCAAGCGGCTCGTACAGGGCGTGGTCGGCATCGACGCGGAGGCCGGCCCGACCGAGATCGCGATCCTCGCCGACGACACCGCCGACCCCCGCCACGTCGCCGCCGACCTGATCAGCCAGGCCGAGCACGACCCGCTGGCGGCGAGCGTCCTGGTGACCGCGTCGGAAGACCTGCTGGCGGCCGTCGAGGCGGAGCTGGCCAGGCAGGTCGCCGCGACCAAGCACACCGAGCGGATCACCGAGGCGCTGACCGGGGAGCAGTCGGCCGTCGTCCTCGTCGACGACCTCGAGCAGGGGTTGCGGGTGGTCGACGCGTACGGCGCCGAGCACCTGGAGATCCAGACCGCGGACGCCCGGGCCGTCGCCGAGCGGGTCGACAGCGCCGGGGCGATCTTCGTCGGCGCCTGGTCGCCGGTGTCGCTGGGTGACTACTGCGCCGGCTCCAACCACGTGCTGCCCACCGGCGGCTGCGCCCGGCACTCGTCGGGGCTGTCGGTGCAGACGTTCCTGCGCGGGGTCCAGCTCATCGAGTACTCCGAGGAGGCGCTGCGCGACGTCGCCGGCCACGTCGTCACCCTCGCCGAGGCCGAGGACCTGCCGGCGCACGGCCAGGCGGTGAGTGTGAGGTTCGATCAGTGAGCGAGCGCAGCGAGCGAACGCAGGAAAGCAGGGTGACCGACCTTCAGCAGCTTCCGCTGCGCGACGAGCTGCGGGGGCTGCGACCGTACGGCGCGCCGCAGCTCGACGTGCCGGTTCGGCTCAACACCAACGAGAACTCCTACCCGGTGCCCGACGAGGTCGTCGAGGCCATGGCCAAGGCCCTCCAGGCCGAGCTGCGTGACCTCAACCGGTACCCGGACCGGGACGCGGTGGCGCTGCGCACCGACCTGGCCGGCTACCTCGGGCACGGGCTGGCCGCCGGCAACACCTGGGCCGCCAACGGCTCCAACGAGATCCTCCAGCAGCTGCTGCAGGTCTTCGGCGGGCCGGGGCGCACCGCGCTGGGCTTCACGCCGGCGTACTCGATGCACCCGCTGATCGCGACCGGCACCGGTACCCGCTGGGTCGACGGTAAGCGTGCGCAAGACTTCTCGCTGTCCGTGGCGCACGCCGTGGCGCAGGTCCGCGAGCACCGGCCGGACGTGGTGTTCCTCTGCTCGCCGAACAACCCGACCGGCACCGCGATGCCGATGGACGTGATCGAGGCGGTGGCGGCCGAGGCGCCCGGCATGGTCATCGTGGACGAGGCGTACGCCGAGTTCGCCCGGCCCGGGACCCCGAGCGCGCTGACGCTGCTGCCGGCGTACCCGAGGCTGGTCGTCACCCGCACGATGAGCAAGGCGTTCGCCCTGGCCGGCGCCCGGCTGGGGTATCTCGCGGCCGACCCGGCGGTGGTCGACGCGGTCCAGCTCGTCCGGCTGCCCTACCACCTGTCGGCGCTGACCCAGGCCGCCGCCCGCGCGGCCCTGGGCTGCGCCGCGACGCTGCTCGGCACGGTCGAGGCGATCAAGTCCCAGCGTGACCGGATCGTCACCGAGCTGCGTGCCCGTGGCCTGACGGTCGCCGACAGCGACGCCAACTTCGTGCTCTTCGGCGGGCTGGCCGACAGCGCCGGAGTGTGGCGGCGGATGCTCGACCACGGCGTCCTGATCCGCGACGTCGGCCTGCCCGGCTGGCTGCGGGTCACCGCCGGTACCCCCGAAGAAACCAACGCCTTCCTGGCCGCACTTGATCGGAGCCTGTCGTGAGCCGCACCGGACGCGTGGAGCGCAACACGCACGAGTCGAAGGTACTCGTCGAGGTGGACCTCGACGGTACCGGCGCGGTCGAGGTCAGCACCGGCATCGGCTTCTACGACCACATGCTCGCCCAGCTCGGCAAGCACGGCGGGTTCGACCTGACCGTCCGCACCGAGGGCGACCTCGAGGTCGACGCCCACCACACCGTCGAGGACACCGCGCTGGCGCTGGGTACGGCGTTCGCGCAGGCGCTCGGCGACAAGGCGGGCGTTACCCGCTTCGGCAGCGCGATCGTGCCGCTCGACGAGGTGCTGGTGCAGGCCGCCGTGGACCTGTCCGGCCGGCCGTACGTGGTGCACGACGAGCCGACGAACATCGCCCCGTACATCGGGCCGGTCTACGCCACGAGCCTGACCCGCCACATCTGGGAGTCGTTCGGCCACACCGCCCGGATCACGCTGCACGTGAGCGTGCTGCGGGCGTCCCGGCCGGGTGCCCAGCCCGACGCCCACCACGTGGTGGAGGCGCAGTTCAAGGCGGTGGCCCGGGCGCTGCGCCAGGCGGTGGCGCTCGACGGGCGTTCGGGTATCCCCAGTACCAAGGGGGTGCTGTAGGTGGCGGCGCGCGTCGTCGTCCTCGACTACGGCTCGGGCAACCTGCGCTCGGCCCAGCGGGCCCTCGAACGGACCGGCGCGTCGGTGACCGTGACCGCTGACCTCGACGCGGCCCGGAACGCCGACGGTCTGGTCGTCCCCGGTGTCGGCGCGTACGCCGCCTGCATGGCCGGCATCGACGCGTTGGGTGCCGGACCGGTGATCGCCGACCGGGTCCGCGCCGGCCGTCCGGTGCTCGGCATCTGCGTCGGCATGCAGGTGCTCTTCACCGCCGGCGAGGAGCACGGGGTCGTGACCAAGGGCCTGGGTCTGCTGCCGGGTACGGTGACCCGGCTGTCCGCGCCGGTCGTACCGCACATGGGCTGGAACACGGTCGAATGGCCTGCTTCCTCCCGTCTGGGCGCCGGTCTGGCGCCGGACACCCGGTTCTACTTCGTGCACTCCTACGCCGCCCCGGCGTCGGTCGAGGGCGTGGCGGTGGCGACGGCTTCACATGGCGGCGCGTTTGCCGCCGCCGTGGAGCAGGGTGTGCTCTCGGCGACCCAGTTCCACCCGGAGAAGTCCGGCGACGCCGGCGCGGCGCTGCTGGCGAACTGGGTCGGGGAGCTGTGAGCCCCGTCCTGGGCGCAACGTCGGAGACGTCGTGGTCGCCGAGGACCCCGGAGACCACGACGTCCCCGACGTTGTGTCGACCATGAGCAAGGAGCGGGCGTTACGGCGCGCGGTGCGCGAGGCCGAGGCGCAGGAGGCGCGGGTACGGCGGGAGCGGGCGGCCCGCCGCCGCGCATTCCTGCGCCGCCTCCGGCCGCGACCGCCCCGGCGGGGCCGCACCGGTCGCCTGTCGTCCGGCCTCAGCCGGGCGCAGCGGGCCGGGATCACCGTCGGTGCGCTGACCGCACTAGTCTTCGTATGGTTGCTGGTCGACGACGTGTCGACCCGGATAGCCCTGACCGCCCTCGTCGCGCTCGTCGCGCCGATGCTGTTCGTACTCACCCTGGACCGGAGGACCTGACGTGGCCCTGACCCTGCTGCCCGCCGTCGACGTCGCCAGCGGCCAGGCGGTTCGCCTCGTGCAAGGCGCCGCCGGCAGTGAGACGGTCTACGGCGACCCGCTCGACGCCGCCCTCGCCTTCCAGCGCGACGGGGCCGACTGGGTGCACCTGGTCGACCTGGACGCGGCGTTCGGCCGGGGCTCCAACGCCGACCTGCTCGCCGACGTGGTCAAGCGGCTCGACATCGCCGTCGAACTGTCCGGCGGCATCCGCGACGACGAGTCGCTCCAGCGGGCGCTCGCGACCGGCGCGGCCCGGATCAACCTGGGTACCGCCGCGCTGGAGAACCCGGACTGGACCGACCACGTCTGCGCCACGTACGGCGACCGGGTCGCGGTCGGCCTGGACGTGCGCGGGCACACCCTCGCCGCCCGCGGCTGGACCAAGGAGGGCGGCGACCTGTTCGAGGTCCTCGACCGCCTGGAGCGGGCCGGCTGCGCCCGGTACGTGGTGACCGACGTCCTGCGCGACGGCACGCTCACCGGCCCGAACGTCACCCTGCTGCTGCAGGTGTGCGAGCGGACCCGCAAGCCGGTCGTCGCCAGCGGCGGCGTGTCCAAGCTCGACGACCTGCGCCAGTTGGCGGCCCTGGAACCGGCCGGTGTGGAGGGCGTGATCGTGGGCAAGGCGCTGTACGCCGGGGCGTTCACGGTTCCGGAGGCGCTCACCGCCCTGTCGGAGATCCAGTGAGCGAGCGTAGCGGCACGGGTGTCGCGGTACGGGTGATCCCGTGCCTGGACGTGGACGCCGGCCGGGTCGTCAAGGGGGTCCGCTTCGCCGACCTGCGCGACGCCGGTGACCCCGTGGAGCTCGCCGCGGCCTACGACGCGGCCGGCGCCGACGAGCTGGTCTTCCTCGATGTCACCGCCTCGGCCGACGAGCGCGGCACCATGTTCGAGGTGGTGCGGCGTACCGCCGAGAGCGTGTTCATCCCGCTGACCGTCGGCGGCGGGGTGCGCTCGGTGTCCAACGTGGACGCACTGCTGCGCGCAGGGGCGGACAAGGTCGGCGTCAACACCGCGGCCATCGCCCGGCCGGAGCTGATCGCCGAGATCGCCGACCGTTTCGGCCGCCAGGTGCTCACGCTGTCGCTGGACGTCCGCCGCTCGCCCGGTACGCCGAGCGGCTTCGAGGTCACCACGCACGGCGGCCGGCGCGGCACCGGCCTGGACGCGGTCGAGTGGGCGGCGCGCGCGGCCGAACTGGGCGCGGGGGAGATCCTGCTCAACTCGATGGACCGGGACGGCACCAAGGACGGGTTCGACCTGCCGCTGATCACCCTGGTCCGCGCCGCCGTGGACATTCCCGTGATCGCGTCCGGCGGGGCGGGCGTGGTCGAGCACTTCGCCCCGGCGGTCGCGGCCGGCGCCGACGCGGTGCTGGCGGCCAGCGTGTTCCACTTCGGGCAGCTGTCGATCGGGGAGGTCAAGGACGCCCTGCGGGCGGCCGGCCACCCGGTCCGCTGACCCACCGCGCCCTTCCTGCCCATGATCGTGGAGGATTTTCCGTGCTCGGACACGGAAAATCCTCCACGATCATGCGGTCGCCGGGGCCGACGCCGGCTCGGCCGCGTCGGCTCCGTCGGCTCCGTCGGCTCCGTCGGCCGCGTCGGCCGCGTCGGCTCCGGCGGCCGCGTCGGCCGGCGGGCGGACCGACAGCAGCGGGATGAACACGTGCGCCAGCGGGCCGATCGAGACCGCGTACAGCAGCGTCGCCCAGCCGACCGTGCCGCCCAGCAGCCACCCGGCGGTCAGCACGGTCACCTCGATGACGGTGCGTACCAGCCGGATCGAGCGGCCGGGGCGGTGGGCCACGTACCCGGTCATCAGGCCGTCGCGCGGACCGGGGCCGAGGCGGGCGCCGATGTACAGGCCGGTGGCGATCCCGTTGAGGACGATCCCGCCGAGCAGGAACGCCCAGCGGGCGGCCAGCGCGTGCGGTGCCGGCAGGACGGCCAGCGCGGCGTCCACGGCGAGCCCGATCACGATCACGTTGGCGACCGTGCCGATGCCCGGCCGCTGCCGTAGCGGGATCCACAGCAGCAGGACCAGGGCGCCGACGGCGATGACCACGACCCCGAAGCGCAGGCCGGTGAGCTCGGACAGTCCCTGGTGGAAGACGTCCCACGGGTCCAGGCCCAGGTTGGCCCGGATCATGAAGGCCATGCTGACCCCGTAGCAGACCAGGCCGACGTGCAGTTGGACGAGGCGCCGCGTGAAGTGGAAGCGTAGTGGCATGGGTACGGGGTTGCTTGTGGCACTCATGCATGACACTCTGAAGGCCAATAGTTGATGTTGATAGAGCCAATTCGGGGTGAGTGGCTTGGCTGGCAGTGTTCGTGGCACCCAACTGGCTCGCCTGCTCGGTGACTGGCAGGGCGCGGGTCGCCGTCCGGGTGGGGGGTCGGGGCGGCGCCCCGGTCCCGAGTACGCGCAGCTCGCCGCCGCCGTCCGGGGCCTGCTGACCGACGGCCGGCTGGCGCTGGGGGTACGGCTGCCGGCCGAGCGGGAACTGGCCCTGGCGCTGGGCCTGAGTCGTACCACCGTGACCGCGGCGTACCGGACGCTGCGCGAGTCCGGCCACCTGACCAGCCGCCGGGGCGCCGGAAGCTGGACCGCGCTGCCCGGCGGGCACCGGGTGGGCACCTCGGGCCTGTGGGCGCCGATGGAGGACGCCGACGTCATCGACCTGGGACAGGCGGCGCTGCCCGCCCCGCCCGAGCTGACCGACGCGGTCGCGGCGGCCGCCGAGGATCTGCCGGCCTACCTCACCAGCGCCGGGTACCACCCGATGGGGCTGGCCGTGCTGCGCGAGGCGGTGGCGGCCGGGTACACCCGGCGCGGCCTGGCCACGCTGCCCGACCAGATCATGATCACCAGCGGCGTGCAGCACGCGCTCGACCTGGTCCTACGGCTGCTCGTCGCGCCCGGCCAACGGGTCCTGCTGGAGATGCCGACGTACCCCAACGCCCTCACCGCGATCCTCGCCAGCCGAGCCCGCGTCGTCGGGTACGCGCTCGGCGACGCCGGCTGGGACGGCGAGCTGCTGCTCAGCACGGTGCGGGAGGCCCGGGCGCGGCTGGCGTACCTGATCCCGGACTACCACAACCCGACCGGTCACCTCATGGACACCGCGCTGCGGGAGCGGCTGCCCGCCGCGGCGCACGCCGTCGGTACCGACGTGGTCGTCGACGAGACGTTCACCGAGGTGCGACTGGACGGGCCGGAGCTGCCCCCGGCCCTGGCGACGTTCGACCGTGCGGCCCGGGTGCTCACCATCGGCGGCATGAGCAAGCCGTACTGGGGTGGCCTGCGCATCGGCTGGATCCGTGCGGCCACCTCGGTCGTCGCCCGGCTGGCGGTCGCCCGGGTCGCGGTCGACATGTCCTCGCCGGTGCTCGACCAGTTGGTCGCCGCGCACCTGATGTCCCACCGGGAGCGGGTCGTCGCGGCGCGGCGGGAGCAGCTCACCGCCCGCCGGGACACGCTCGTCGCGGCGCTGCGCGCCCACCTGCCCGAATGGCGGTTCGTTGTGCCGCACGGCGGCATGAGCCTGTGGGTCGAGCTGGACGCGCCGGTCGCCAGCGCGCTCGCCCGCGCCGTGGAGGAGCTGGGTGTACGGGTCGCGCCGGGGCCCCGCTTCGGTGCCGACGGGACGATGGAACGCTTCCTGCGGCTGCCGTACACGCTGCCGGAGGCCGACCTGGTCGAGGCCGTACGGCGGCTGGCGCAGGCCCGGGAGAGCCTCGACCGGGCGCCGGTACGCCCGCTGCGGCCACCCGCGATCGTGGCCTGAGGGGCGGTCGGCGAGCGCGGGTGGACTGCGGCCGCCGGTCACCGGCCGCCGGTCACCTGCCGCCGGTCACCGGCTGGCGGCGCCGGCGGTGCGACTCGTGAGGTAGAGCGGCAGGAAGACGACGAACAGGACCAGGCAGCCGAGCAGCCACGCGACGGGCGTGCCGACCTCGAAGGAGCCGGCCGAGAAGACGACCGGGCGGCCGCGGTCTGCCCGCGCCTTCGCGTCCAGGTAGACCCAGGCGTCGATCGTGGCGATGACGAGCATGAAGAGGAGCGGCGCCAGCGCGCCACCCGATGTCCCTGACATGTCAGCCCACGCCCCTTCTGCCGATCCGGTCGTCGCGCCGGTCGACGGCCCACCACCGCCATCGATGGTAGTGGTGCGGCCCGTCACCGGTGACAGACCGGGGCGCGGCGATCGTGCCGCGCCCCGGTCCGGCCGGGTCAGATCTGGGCGAGCGCGCCGGTGTACATCTTCTCGATGTCGTCGGCGAAGGTCTTCTCCACCACCCGGCGCTTGACCTTCAGCGACGGCGTCAGCTCGCCGTCGGAGATGGACAGGTCGCGGGGCAGGATGACGAAGCGCTTGATCGTCTCCCACCGGTTGAGGCGCTCGTTGAGCTGCCTGACGTAGCCGTCGACCATCTCGTGTGCCTCCGGGGAAGCCGCGATCTCGGCGTACGAGCGGCCCTCCAGCGGGGTACCGGCGGCCCAGCCGGTGATCGCGTCCGGGTCGAGGGTGACCAGCATGGTGCAGTAGTTGCGGGCCTGACCGATCACGATCGCCTGCGAGGTGTACGGGCAGACCGACTTGAACAGCCCCTCGATGTGGCTGGGCGCCACGTACTTGCCGCCGGAGGTCTTGATCAGGTCCTTCTTGCGGTCGGTGATCCGCAGGTACCCTTCGGCGTCCAGCTCGCCGATGTCACCGGTGCGGAAGAACCCGTCCGGTGTGAACGCGGCGGCGGTCTCCTCGGGCAGGTTGTGGTAGCCGCGCATGACGGGTACGCCGCGCAGCAGGATCTCGCCGTCGGTGTCGAGCGTGATCTCCAGGTCACCCAGGGCCTGGCCGACGGTGCCGACACGGACGTGGTCGGGCCGGTTGACGAAGGAGCCCGCGAACGTCTCGGTGAGCCCGTACCCCTCCAGGATCGGCAGGCCGGCGGCGGCGAAGAACTCGGCGATCTCCTTGGACAGCGGGGCCGATCCGGACACCATGCCGCGCATCCGGCCGCCCATCCGGGCGTGCAGCTTGGCGAAGACCAGTTTGTGTGCGACCGCCCGCTTGAGCGTCAGGCCGGCCGGCACCGGCTTGCCGGCCTGCTCCAGCGCCGACGCCTGCCTGCCGACGCCGAGCGCCCAGGTGAAGATCTTCCACTTCGTGTCGCCGCCGGCCTTGGCGGTGGTCACCACGGCGTTGTAGACCTTTTCGAACACCCGCGGCGCCGCCGCCATGATGGTCGGCCGGATCGTGCCGAGGTTGTCGATGATCTTGTCGACCCGGCCGTCCACGTAGGTGGGCAGGCCGACGTAGATGACCCCGCAGAGCAGCGTCTTGCCGAACGAGTGCGACAGTGGCAGCCACAGGTACTGCAGGTCGTGGGGGAGCAGCAGGCCCAGGTCGGACTGGGCACGGCCCTGCCAGACCCAGCCCGCGTGCAGCAGTTCGACGCCCTTGGGTCGGCCGGTGGTGCCGGAGGTGTAGATCAGGGTGGCGAGGTGGTCGGGGCCGATCCCGGTGGTGATCTCCTCGATCAGGCCCGGGTGCCGGGCGAGCGCGTCGCCGCCGCGGCGCTCGAGTTCGGCGAGGGTCAGCACCGGTACGCCCGACTCGCCGGACCAGGCGCCGTCGATCAGCACGATGGCGGCGAGGTCGGGCAGGTCGGCGCCGGTGAGCTTGGCGGCCTGGCCGGCGTCCTCGGCGATGACGACCTTCGACCCGGAGTCGCGGACGATGAACGCGGCGTCGTCGGCCTCGGTCGTCGGGTACACGGTCGTGGTCGCCGCGCCCGCGCACATCACGCCGAGGTCGGCGAGTACCCACTCCAGCCGGGTGCTGGCCAGGATCGCGACCCGGTCCTCGGGGTGTACTCCCAGCTCGTGCAGGCCGGCCGCGATCGCCTTCGCCCGCGTGGCGACCTGCGCCCAGGTCAGCCACACCGGCTCGCCGGCGCCGTCGGGCGCCGGGGAGGCGAACGCGCGGGCGTCGGGGGTCTGCGCCACCCGCTTGAGGAACATGTCGGGAATGGACCGGTAGGGCAGGTCAGTCAACGGTGGCCTCCGCATGGGGGTGTGCGCGTGATGGGGGTCACGGCCGGTGTTACCGAAGAGTAAGTTGAAACGACCTGTTCGGGCTAGTGGTGGCTGCGATCTGTAGACCGAACCGTGCTCTCCCGGCGGCCGCCCCACGGGTCGGACCGTGCTCTCCCACCGCCCGACCTACCGGCCGAACCGTGCCTCCTACCGGCCGAACCGTGCCTCCTACCGGCCGAACCGTGCCTCCTACCGGCCGAACCGTGCCTCCTACCCGCCGAACCGTGCCTCGCGTAGCCGGTCGGCGAGGTCGTCGGGGCCGTTGACGGTCACCCGGGCGGCGCGCTGGCGGCCGAAGAAGAACAGCAGCAGTTCGCCGGGGTCGCCGCTGACCGTCGCCGCGGGCTGGCCCTCGCCGGCGGTGACCGCGCCGTGGCCGGGCGCCTCCACCCGTACCGTCGCGCCGACCCGGCGCAGGCCCAGCCGGGCGAGCGTGGACGCCCGCCGCCACAGCGCGGCGGCCAGCCCGGCGTCGAGCGGCCGCGGCTGCCAGTCCGGCCCGGCGCGCCGGACGTCCTCGGTGTGGATGAAGAATTCGACGGTGTTGGCGGCCTCGTCGAGGGCGGGCAGGGTGAGCGGGCTCCAGGCGGGAGGATGCCGCACGAGGTCCACCAGGTCGGGGAAGTCGTGACCGTCGCGGTAGCCGCGCTGCACCCGGGCGGTCCAGCCGCTGAGCGGCTTGAGGAGCACTCCCGGCACCGCGTCCGGACGCCGGTCGCGGATCACGACGTGGGCCGCCAGGTCGCGGGCGGTCCAGCCGGCGCACAGCGTCGGGGCGTCCGGGCCGGCGGCGAGCAGGGCGTCGGCGAGGGCGGCGCGCTCGGCGCGGGCGTATCGGGTCACCGGTCCATCCTATTTGTACCGTGGGTCGTGGTCGTCGTGTGACGGCCGACACATCGGGCGCCCCGGTGGGTGGCGCCGTTCTCTGGTAAGGATGGACACCGCAATGACGACTTACCTGGGGAGTGATCTTGGACGGCGACCGCGTACTCGGCAAGGGACTTCGGGTACTCGGTCACAGCATCCGTGAGCAGCCCCGGCTGTTCGCGATCGGTGTCGGCGGCAGCATCGTGTTCAGCCTGCTGATCATCGCCGGGGCGTACGTCATCGGTGGCGTGGTCGGTCGGGTGGTGGTACCGGCGATCGACCAGGCGCACACCTCAGCCGCGGCGCTGGCCGCCGGCGGTGGGGTGATCTTCGCGGTCAGCGCGGGCCGGGTGGCGGGCCTGTTCGGCCGGCGCCTGGGCGCCGGTGCGATGCAGTTCCGCCTGCAGGCCACGTACCGCCGCCGGGTCACCCGCCGCTACCTCGAGCTGCCCCTGGCCTGGCACCACCGGCACGCCACCGGAACCCTGCTGTCCAACGCGAACGCCGACGTCGAGGCGGCCTTCTACCCGATCGCGCCGCTGCCGTTCGCGGTCGGCACGGTCGTCATGCTGGTCGCCGCCGTCGCATCGCTGTTCGGAACCGACTGGGTCCTCGCGCTGGTCGGCGTCGGCGTCTTCGTCGCCCTGCTGATACTCAACATCGGGTACTCGCGGCTCATCTCGCCGCGGGTGTCGGCGGCTCAGCGGCTGCGCGCCGAGGTCTCCGCCGTCGCACACGAGAGCTTCGACGGCGCGCTCGTGGTCAAGACGATGGGGCGGGAGGCCGACGAGGCGCGGCGGTTCGCGGCCAAGGCCGATGAGCTGCGCGACGCGCTGATCCGGGTGGGCCGGGTGCGCGGCCTGTTCGACCCGGTACTCGACGCGCTGCCGAGCTTCGGCACCCTGGTCGTCCTCGTCGCCGGCGCCTGGCGGCTGCGCCAGGGTGCGGTCACCGTCGCCGACCTCGTCAGTGTGGCGTTCCTGTTCACGGTGCTGGCGTTCCCGGTACGGGCGATCGGCTGGGTGCTCGCCGAGCTGCCGCGCAGCGCGGTCGGCTGGGACCGGGTGCAGCGCGTGCTCACGGCCGGCGGTGACGTGGCGTACGGCGACGCCGCACCGCCGGCGGACGGCAAGCCCGCCAGCCTGCGCTTCGCACACGTCGACTTCCGTTATCTTGAGGGGCCGCCGGTCCTGCGCGACGTGACGTTCGAGGTGCCGCCGGGGCGCACCGTCGCCCTCGTCGGCCCCACCGGCTCGGGCAAGTCCACCATCGCCTCGCTCGCCGCCCGGCTGGTCGACCCGACCGCCGGGGTGGTCGAGCTGGACGGCGTCGACGTGTCCACCCTGACGCACGACGCGCTGGCCGCCGCCGTGGCGCTGGTGCCCCAGGTGCCGTTCGTGTTCGACGACACCGTCCGGGGCAACATCACCCTCGACCGGGAGGGCGTCGACGACGACGCCGCGTGGCGGGCCCTGCGGACCGCCCAGGCCGACGCGTTCGTCGCGGCCCTGCCGGACGGCCTCGACACCACGGTCGGCGAACGGGGCACGTCACTGTCGGGCGGCCAGCGCCAGCGGCTGACCCTCGCGCGGGCGCTCGCGGGCGGGCCCCGGCTGCTCGTCCTCGACGACGCGACCAGCGCGGTGGACCCCCGGGTGGAGGCGGCCATCCTGGCGTCCCTGCGCGCGGCCGGCGCCGGTGCCTCCGTCCTGGTCGTCGCCTACCGCCGGGCCACCATCGCGCTCGCCGACGAGGTGGTCTACGTCGAGCACGGCCGGGTCGTCGCCCACGGCACCCACGCCGAGCTGCTGGCCACCGTCCCCGGGTACGCCGACCTGGTCACCGCGTACGAGCGGGCCGACGCCGAACGGGAGCGCGAGAAGACGTACGACGAGCAGGAGGTTTCCGCGTGACCACGGCGACGACCGACGCGTCGACGGCTACCGGGGCGTCGACCTGGGCCACGCTGCGCCGGGGCCTGACCATGTCGCCGGAGTTGCGTACCGGCCTCGCCGGCACGGTCGGCCTGGCCGTCCTCGCCACGGCCGGGCGGGTCGCCGTACCGATCGCCGTCCAGCAGGGCATCGACCACGGCCTGCGGGCACCGGGCGGACCGGACCTCGGTGTGGTGACGACCGTCGCGGGCGTTGCCGCCGCCGCGCTGGTCCTGACGATGATCAGCGCGTACCTGATGAACGTGCGCCTCTACACGGTCAGCGAGACCGCGCTGGCCAGCATCCGGACCCGTACCTTCCGCCACATCCACGACCTGTCGATGCTGCACCAGCAGAGCGAGCGGCGGGGCTCGCTGGTGTCGCGGGTGACCGGCGACGTCGACCAGATGAGCCAGTTCCTCCAGTACGGTGGGGTCACCCTGCTGGTCAGCGTGGGCCAGGTCACCGTCACGACGGTGGTCATGGCGCTGTACTCCTGGCAGCTCACCCTGGTCGTGTACGCCGCCTTCGCCCCGGTCGTGTTCGTCATCCGGCACTTCCAGCGGCGGCTGACCGTCGCGTACGGCGTGGTGCGCGGCCACGTCGGCACGATGCTCGCCGCCATCTCCGAGAGCGTCGTCGGGGCGGGAGTGATCCGGGCGTACGGGGTGCGCCGGCGTACCGAGGCCCGGCTCGACGCGGCGATCGAGGCCAACCGGTCCGCCCAGTTCACCGCGCTGCGCACCAGCGTCACCGGCTTCACCGCCGGGGAGTGGGCGTCCGGGGTGGCCACGGCGGCGGTGGTGGTCGTCGGCGTCCTGCTCGGCGTGGACGGGCAGCTCAGTGTGGGCCGGCTGACCGCGTTCCTGTTCCTGGTCACGCTGTTCGTCCAGCCGGTGCAGATCGCCACCGAGGTGCTCAACGAGGCGCAGAACGCGCTCGCCGGCTGGCGGCGGGTCCTCGACGTGCTCGACCAGCAGCCCGACGTCGCCGACCCCGGCGACGTCGGCCGTGACCTGCCGCCCGGCCCGATCGACGTCCGGTTCTCCCACGTCCACTTCGCCTACCCCCAGGGCCCGGAGGTGCTGACCGACGTGGACCTCGCGATCCCGGCGCAGACCCGGGTCGCGGTGGTCGGGGAGACCGGCAGCGGCAAGACCACCTTCGCCAAGCTGCTGACCCGGCTGATGGACCCCACCCGGGGCGCCGTGCTGCTGTCCGGCGTACCGCTGACCGACGTGCGGTTCGCGTCGCTGCGCCGCCGGGTCGTGATGGTGCCGCAGGACGGGTTCCTGTTCGACGCGACCGTCGCGGCGAACGTGCGTTTCGCCCGACCCGAGGCGACCGACGAGGACCTGTACCTCGCCTTCACCGAGCTCGGCCTCGCCGACTGGGTGGACGGGCTGCCCGAGGGCCTCGCCACCCCGGTCGGGGAACGCGGCGAGGCGCTGTCGGTCGGCGAGCGCCAGCTCGTCGCGCTGGCCCGCGCGTACCTGGCCGACCCCGACCTGCTGGTACTCGACGAGGCGACCAGCGCCGTCGACCCGGCCACCGAGGTGCGGCTCCAGCGCACCCTCGACGCGGTCACCCGTGGGCGTACCACGATCGTGATCGCGCACCGGTTGTCGACCTCGCAGGCCGCCGACGAGGTGATCGTCGTCGACGCCGGCCGGGTCGTCCAGCGTGGCCCGCACGACGACCTGGTCCGTGACCCCGGCTCGGTGTACGGGCGGCTGTACGCGTCCTGGCTGGAGCAGACCCGGGCGGCCTGATCCGTACCGGGTGGGGCCGGGCCCCTCCGGCCGGGTGGGTCGACCGGTCGGAGGGTCAGGCCGGTCGGGCGGGTGGCCTAACCCGGGCAGGCGATATCCCGACGGCCGCGGGCGAAGCCGCGCCGAACTTGCGGGAAAGGTGCACGCTGGGGACATGTCGTCCCGATACGTGTACAGCGACCTGCCGGCGGGGTACGACGCGGATCACCCCACCGACGTCGAGCCGGCCATCCGCCGCCGCTCCGCGCCGCCGTCGGTACACGCGGTCGCGGTCATCGGGTACCTCGCCGGGCTCGCGCTGGTCGCGGCCGGAGCCGGGGCCTGGGCGGCTGTCCTTGGCGACGGTCAGGTTCCCGACCTGTTCCAGTTCGGCGAGCTCACCGTGGACCTGCGGGCGATGGGGCTCACGGCCGGAGCGGTGTCCGTGTTCGTCGGGCTGTTCGTCCTCGCGCTCGCGCGCAAGTTGCAGCGCGGCCGGCAGTGGGTGCGGGTCGCGGTCGTCGGGCTGTCCGCCGTCAGTATCGCCGTCACGCTGTACGACGGTCTCCTCGGGCAGGCCCGCGCCAACGTGCTCGTCGGCCTGGTCCTCCCGGTCGTGTGCGTGGTGCTGCTCAACCTGCCGGCCGCCCGGTCCTGGTTCCGCGACCGCACCTACTAGGTTCGGCGACCGCCGCTACTGGTCGAGTCCGTCCAGGGGGCCGGCGAGGTAGCGCTGGATCGTCGGCGCGATGTTCGCGACCAGCGTCTCGCGGGGCGCGCTCGCGATGGGTTCGACCTTGACGATGTAGCGGGCCATGATCAGACCCATCAGCTGCGACGCGACCAGGGTCGCCCGCAGCGGCCCCTCCTTCGGGTCGAGGTGGAGGCCGCCGACGACCCGGCGCAGGATCTGGCTGGTGATGAACTCGCGCAGCATCCGCGCCGACCAGTCGTGGCTGACCGCGCTGCGGACCAGCGCCGCCGCGGGGGCGCCGGCGGGGGAGTCCCAGACGGTCAGGAACATCCGGACCAGGCGCTCGCCGACCCCGTCCAGGCCACCGGCGATGACCTCCTCGATTGCCCGGGCCGGGTCGATCGGCGCCTCCATCGCGGCCAGGAACAGCTGCTCCTTGGCTCCGAAGTAGTGGTGGACCAGCGCCGGGTCGACCCCGGCGCTGGTCGCGATCTGTCGGATGGACGCCTTGTCGTACCCGCGCTCGGCGAACGCCTGCCGGGCGGCCGTGAGGATCGCCTCGCGGGTGTCGGAGTTGCCGGGGCGTCGTCCGGTGCGGGGCATGCCTCTCCTACGTCACTGACCGTGCCTACGTGGTGCGCCGGCGCAGCGTCGCCGCACCGAGCAGCAGCGCGACCACGATGCATCCCACCACGACCGCCACGTCCCGCCACATCGTGGTGGTCGGGTCGGCGTGGTGGCCGACCTCGACGAGCGCGTCGACCGCGTACGTCATCGGCATCACGTTACTGATCTTCTCCAGCCAGCCTGCCATCTCACCGCGCGGCCAGACCAGTCCGCACAGCAGCATCTGCGGCAGGATGAACGCCGGCATGAACTGCACCGCCTGGAACTCACTCTGCGCGAACGCGCTCACCAGCAGGCCGATCGCCATGCCGAGGACGGCGTTGCCGATGGCGAGCCCGGCGACGGTCCAGGCGCTGCCGGCCGTGTGCAGGCCCAGCAACGCGTAGGCCAGGCCGGCGGCCACGGCCGCCTGCACCGCGGCGGCGAGGGCGAACGCCAGGCCGTACCCGAAGAGCAGGTCGAGCTTGTGTACCGGCGTGGTGAGCAGGCGTTCGAGCGTGCCGGTGGTCCGCTCCCGCAGCATGGCGACGCTGGTGACCAGGAACATCGCTATGAACGGGAAGACGCCGAGCATGATGACGCCGATCCGGTCGAAGATGGCCGGCTGGGAGTCGAAGACGTAGCGCATCAGGGTCAGCAGCAACGTCGGTACGACCAGCAGCAGCGCGATCGTGCGCGGGTCGTGGCGCAGCTGGCGCAGGATGCGCGCGGTGGTGTGCAGGGTGATCCGCGGTGACATCACGCCACCTCCGCCTTCTGCTGGGCCAGTACCAGCCGCAGGAACGCCTCTTCCAGGTCGTCGGTGCCGGTGGCGGCGCGTACCGCGGCCGGCGTGTCGTCGGCGACGACACGCCCGTCGCGGACCAGGAGGAGCCGGTCGCACCGACCCGCCTCGTCCATTACGTGGCTGGACACCAGCAGCGTCGTGCCGGCCCGGGCGAGCGCGTGGAACTGCTGCCACAGGTCGTTGCGGAGCACCGGGTCCTGGCCGACGGTCGGCTCGTCGAGCACCAGCAGGTCGGGGTTGGACACCAGCGCGCAGGCCAGCGAGGCGCGGGCCCGTTGGCCGCCGGAGAGGGTGCCGACCAGCTGGCCGGCGGCCGGGCGCAGGCCGACGTCGGCGACCGCCCGGTCGGCCGCGTCGGCACCGAGGCCGTAGAGGGCGGCGAAGTACCGGGCGTTCTCGCGGACGGTGAGGTCGGCGTAGACGCTCGGCGCCTGGGTCAGGTAGCCGATCTTGTCGCGCAGCGCCGGGGCACCGGCCGGCTGGCCGAGCACGGTCACCCGGCCCGACCTGATCTTCTGCACTCCGACGACGCAGCGCATCAGGGTGGTCTTGCCGCTGCCGCTGGGGCCCAGCAGGCCGGTGACGCTGCCGCGCGGGATGGCGCAGCTCACGCCGTGCAGGACCGGGCGCCCGCCGCGGACGACGACGAGGTCGTCGATCGTGATGGCGTTCTCCATCGTGGTCTCCGAAAAGTCATCGAATGTTGAAATCACGGTAGGTGAATTCCTGCGACCGGGCAAGCACCCCGTGGTCGTCCACCGTTTCCCGTGGTCATGAGGACTTCGTGGGGTCCTGGCCCCGCAATCCCTTCAGGATCATGGGGAAGAGGTGCCGGGGGCCGGCCGAGCCCTGTGGGCCAGCCGGGGCCGCCCCCGGCACCCCGTGCGGGTGAGGGAGAATCGAGCACTGTGCAGCCTGATCCCCACCCACAGCTCGATCCGGAGATAGCGGCGCGACTGAAGCGCGACCCGGCCGGGCTGGTCCCGGCCATCGTCCAGGAGGCCGGCAGCGGCACCGTGCTGATGCTGGCGTGGATGGACGACGAGGCGCTGCACCGCACCCTCACCACCGGCCGCGCCACGTACTGGTCGCGCAGTCGGCAGGAGTACTGGGTCAAGGGCGCCACCTCCGGCCACCACCAGCACGTGCGGTCCGTGGCGCTCGACTGCGACGGCGACACCCTGCTGCTGACCGTCGAGCAGACCGGCGCGGCCTGCCACACCGGCGAGCACAGCTGCTTCTTCGACGTCCTCCAAGGGGAGAAGTCATGAGCGAGCGAAGCGAGGTGGCGGCATGACCACCGGTGCGGTCGTACCCGACGAGGCGACCTTCCGGAAGCTGGCGCGCACCCGCCGGGTGGTACCGGTGACGCGCCGCCTGCTCGCCGACGGCGAGACGCCGGTGGGCGTCTACCGCAAGCTGGCCGGCGGCCCGGGTACGTTCCTGCTGGAGTCCGCTGAACAGGGCGTCGGGTCGGCCGGGGCGGTCTGGTCGCGGTACTCCTTCATCGGGGTGCGCAGCGCGGCGACCCTGATCGAGCGGGACGGCCGGGCGAGGTGGCTGGGCAGCCCGCCGGCCGGCGTGCCAGGCGACGGCGACCCGGCGGACGTGCTGCGCGCGACCGTCGCCGCGCTGCACGCCCCGGAGCCCGACGAGATCGAGCTGCCACCGCTGTCCGGCGGGATGGTCGGGTACGTCGCCTACGACATGATCCGGCGGTTCGAGCGGCTGCCCGAGCTCGCCGCCGACGACCTCGGCCAGCCGGCGCTGGGCATGATGCTCGCGACCGACCTGGTCGCGCTGGACCACTTCGCCGGCGCGGCGGTGCTGATCGCCAACGCGGTCCTGCCGCACCACCCGTCCGACGACGACCTGACGGCCGCCTACCACCAGGCCATCGGCCGGCTCGACGCGATGACCACGGCGCTGTCGCGCCCGACCCCGCCGATGGTCTCCACCGTCGACCCCGCCGGGGTCGCCGGCGTGACCAGCCGGACCGCGCCCGGGGAGTACCCGAAGGCGGTGGAGACGGCGAAGGAGGCGATCCGGGCCGGCGAGTGCTTCCAGATCGTGGTGGCCCAGCGCTTCGAGCGCAGATGCGACGCCGACCCGCTCGACGTGTACCGGGTGCTGCGCACCACCAACCCCAGCCCGTACATGTACCTGCTGCGCTTCGACGGCTTCGACATCGTCGGCTCGTCCCCGGAGGTGCACGTCAAGGTCACCGGCCGGCGGGCGATGCTGCACCCGATCGCCGGTACCCGCTGGCGGGGCGCCACCCCGGCCGAGGATGCCGCGCTGGCGGCCGAGCTGCTGGCCGACCCGAAGGAGCGGTCCGAGCACGTGATGCTGGTCGACCTGGCCCGCAATGACCTCGGCCGGGTCTGCCGGCCGGGCACCGTGGAGGTACCCGAGTTCGCCACGGTCGAGCGGTACAGCCACGTGATGCACATCGTCAGTACGGTCGTCGGCGAGCTGGCCGAGGGGTACTCGGCCTTCGACGCGCTCGCCGCGACGTTCCCGGCCGGCACGCTGTCAGGTGCCCCGAAGGTACGCGCGATGGAGATCATCGAGGAGCTGGAGCCGGTCCGGCGCGGCGTCTACGGCGGCGTCGTCGGCTACTTCGGCTTCGGCGGCGACATGGACACCGCGATCGCCATCCGTACCGCGCTGCTGCGTGACGGGGTGGCGTACGTGTCCGCCGGAGCCGGGGTCGTCGCCGACTCCGACCCCGACGCCGAGGAAGCCGAGACCCGCAACAAGGCCGCCGCGGTGCTCGCCGCGATCGCGGCCGCGGAGACGTTGCGGCCGGCCCGATGAGCGCCGGGCAGTCAGGCGCCCCGACCGGCCCGACGGGCGCCGTCCGGGGGCGACTGCTGGCCGTGCTCACCTGCGCGGCCGGCGCCGGACTGGCGCTGTTCGCCGTGGGGCGCACCTGGGCGCGGGTCACCGTCGTCCGCGCGGCGCCACTGCCGCCGCTGCACGAGGCGAAGACCGGCAGCGCCCTGCTGCCGTGGCTGCCCGCCCTCGCCCTGGTCGCGCTCGCCGGAGCCGGTGCCCTGCTGGCCACCCGCGGCCTGCTGCGCACCGCGGTGGGCGTGCTGCTGGTCGGTTCGGGCCTGGGCCTGGCCGTGGGTGCCGTCGCGCGGCTGGGCGCCGGCGCCTCGCCGGTCTGGCCGCTGGCCACGGTGCTGGGTGGCCTACTCGTCGCCGGCGCGGGCGGGCTGGCCGTCGCGCGTGGGCGGCAGTGGCCGGGCATGGCGGCCCGCTACGAGCGGCCGGCCCGGGTGTCCGGTCCGGCACGCAGCGAGGCACAGATCTGGGACGCCCTCGACCGGGGCGAAGACCCGACCAGGTGAACGGCGGGTTTGGCATTATGCCCTACTCCGCTACGTGACGGCGCCCATACCCCGGACACTCACCGGCAGGTGGGTCCGCTTAGCATCGGGCGCATGACAGCGGAAGAGGGGAGTCCGCAGAACCCCGCGCGATTCCAGCCCGAGTCAGGCCACGTGCTGGACGAGATTCTGGCTGGCGTACGTGAAGACGTCGCAGCACGCCAGCAGCGGGTTCCGCTGGATCAGATCAAGAAGTTGGCCGCGGTCGCGCCGCCGGCCTTGGACGCGTACACGATTTTGCGGGCGCCCGGCGTCGGCGTCATCGCCGAGGTCAAGCGCTCGTCACCGTCCAAGGGGCAGCTCGCCGAGATCCCGGATCCGGCGGACCTGGCGAGGGAGTACGCGGCGGGCGGCGCCCGGTGCATCAGCGTGCTGACCGAGGGGCGCTGGTTCGGCGGCAGTCTCGAGGACTTCGCGGCGGTACGGGCCGTGGTGGACGTTCCGTTGCTGCGCAAGGACTTCGTCGTCTCCAGTTACCAGGTCCACGAGGCCCGGGCCTACGGCGCCGACGTCGTCCTGCTGATCGTCGCGGCGCTGGACCAGAACGCGCTGTCGGGCCTGCTCGACCGCGTCGAGAGCCTGGGCATGACCGCCCTGGTCGAGGTGCACACCGAGGAGGAGGCCGACCGGGCCCTCGACGCGGGCGCCCGCGTGATCGGCGTGAACGCCCGCGACCTGCGTACTCTCGAGGTGGATCGCTCGGTGTTCGAGCGGATCGCCCCGGGGCTGCCGGGGCACGTGGTCAAGATCGCCGAGTCGGGAGTGCGAGGTCCCCACGACCTCATCCGGTACGCCTCGGCCGGCGCCGACGCAGTACTGGTAGGGGAGGGCCTGGTGACCCACAAGAGCCCACGGGAGGCGGTGGCCGAGCTGGTGACGGCCGGCAGCCACCCGGCGACGCCGAGGCCGGCCCGATGAGCGACACCGCGGCCGGGCCGGCGGGCGGCGACCTCGGATCCGATGCGGCGGCGACCTCCGGTCCCGACGAGACCGGTCACTTCGGCCGCTACGGCGGCCGGTTCGTGCCGGAGGCGCTGATCGCGGCGCTCGACCAGCTCGACGTCGAGTACCGCAAGGCCATGACCGACGAGGCGTTCCAGGCGGAGTTCGGCCGGCTGCTGCGCGACTACGCCGGCACCCCGTCGATGCTCTACGACGCCACCCGGCTGTCGGCGCACGCCGGCGCCCGGATCCTGCTCAAGCGCGAGGACCTCAACCACACCGGCGCGCACAAGGTCCGCAACGTGCTCGGCCAGGCCCTGCTCGCCCGCCGGATGGGCAAGAAGCGGATCATCGCTGAGACCGGGGCCGGCCAGCACGGCGTCGCCAGCGCCACCGCCGCCGCCCTGCTCGACCTCGAGTGCGTGGTCTACATGGGTGAGGAGGACACCCGCCGGCAGGCGCTCAACGTGGCCCGCATGGAGCTGCTCGGCGCGACGGTGATCCCGGTGAAGACCGGCTCCCGTACCCTCAAGGACGCCATCAACGAGGCGCTGCGCGACTGGGTGACCAACGTCGACTCCACCCACTACCTGCTGGGTACCGCCGCCGGGCCGCACCCGTTCCCGGCGATGGTGCGCGACTTCGTCCGCGGTATCGGCGTCGAGGCCCGCGAGCAGTGCCTGGGTCTGACCGGCGCGCTGCCCGACGCCGTGGCGGCCTGCGTCGGTGGTGGCTCCAACGCCATCGGCATCTTCCACGCCTTCGTCCCCGACGCCGGAGTGCGCCTGTACGGCTTCGAGGCCGGCGGCGACGGCGTGGAGACCGGCCGGCACGCCGCCAGCATCACCGGTGGCGGCCTGGGCGTGCTGCACGGTGCGAAGACGTACCTGTTGCAGGACGACGACGGGCAGACGATCGAGTCGCACTCGATCTCGGCCGGGCTGGACTACCCGGCGGTCGGCCCGGAGCACGCCTGGCTGGCCGACACCGGCCGGGCGGTCTACGAGCCGGTGACCGACGCCGAGGCGATGGAGGCGTTCCGCCTGCTGTGCCGGACCGAGGGCATCATCCCGGCGATCGAGAGCGCGCACGCCCTCGCGGGTGCGCTGCGGATCGCGCCGGCGCTGGTGGCGGAGCTGGGGCGTACCCCGACGATCGTGGTCAACCTGTCCGGACGGGGCGACAAGGACGTCGAGACCGCCGGCAGGTGGTTCGGCGTCCTGGACCGGGAGGAGACGGCATGATCGGCGGGAACCGTGTCATGATCGCCGCAACGTCCCGGACGTTGTGGTCATCCACGGCGCCTGACGCCACGCGTTCTCGGAAGTTGTGTGGATCATGAGCGTTTCGGTTGCGTTCGGCAAGGCGAAGGCCGAGGGTCGTGCGGTCCTCGTCGGCTACCTGCCGGCCGGTTTCCCCAGCGTCGACGGCGGCATCGCGGCGATCCGGGCGATGGTCGAGGCCGGGGTCGACGTCGTCGAGGTCGGCTTCCCGTACTCCGACCCGGTCATGGACGGGCCGGTGATCCAGCGGGCCGCCGAGGCCGCGCTGGCGAACGGCGTCCGCGCCGCCGACGTCCTGCGTGCCGTCGAAGCGGTGGCCGACGCGGGCGCGTCGGTGCTGGTCATGACGTACTGGAACCCGGTCGAGCGCTACGGCGTGCCGGCGTTCGCCCGCGACCTGGCCGCCGCCGGTGGTGCCGGGCTGATCACGCCCGACCTGATCCCCGACGAGGCCGGCGAGTGGCTCGCCGCCTCCGACGAGCACGGCCTGGACCGGGTGTTCCTGGTCGCGCCGTCGTCGACCGACGAGCGGGTACGCATGACCACCGCGGCGTGCCGCGGTTTCGTGTACGCCAGCAGCGTCATGGGCGTCACCGGCGCCCGTGACCGGACGTCGGCCGCGGCGCCGACCCTGGTCGACCGGGTCCGCCGGCTGGCGCCGGACGCGTCCCTGCCGGTCGCGGTCGGGCTCGGCGTGCGGGACGGGGCGCAGGCCGCCGAGGTCGCCTCGTACGCCGACGGGGTCATCGTCGGCAGCGCGCTGGTCAACTGCCTGCTCGACGCGGCGGACCTGGACACCGGCCTGGCCGCGGTGCGCACGCTCGCCGCCGATCTCGCGGGCGGGGTGCGCGCCTGACCGAAGCCGACGGGGTGCGCGCCTGGCCGAAGCCGACGGGGCGCGCGCCCAACCGAGGCGGGTGGGGTGCGCGCGTGACCGGTCCGGACGCTGACACCGGACCGCGTCCCGGCGTCAGCCGACGGCGGCGACCGGGGCGGCCTCCGGGGCGCCGGTGAGGTCGGTCCGTTCGCGGGTCAGGTCGCGGCGTACGTCCCGCAGCACCCCGCTGCGGCCGGCGACCGCGTCGGCCAACGCTGCGCGGGTCGTGGCGGTCAGCGGTTCGGGTAGCGAGTCCGGGTCGTGCCACGACAGGCGTACGACCCGGCCCGGCGCGTTCACCGAGACCTCACCACCGCGTAGCCGGGCCCGGAAGACGTGTACGACCACGTCGGGCAGGCCGTCACCGCCGCCGTCGCCGGTCAACTGGTAGAAGCCGACCAGGTCGGACAGTTCGATCTCGGCGCCGGTCTCCTCGCGGACGTCGCGCAGGACGGCGTGGATCGGGCTCTCGCCGTTGCGGATCCGGCCGCCGGGCAGGCCCCACAGCTGTCGGCCCTGGTGAAGTTGGCACAGCAGCAGCCGTTCGGCCCCGTCGGAAATGACAGCGGCGACCACCGACGTGCACGGATGGTCGCTCGCGAAGGTGGCATCGGCGTTCACCGCCGAAGTGAGCTGGCTCATATCGGAAGCCTAGAACCGGGTCCGCGGTGTGACCACCGCAACGCGTCCCGCGCGCGTACGGGGTACCGTGTGCAACCGTGAATTCTGGCGCGCTCACCTATCTCGCCGAGATCCCGAGCCCGACGCGGAGCGTGTGGCATCTCGGCCCGGTGCCGATCCGGGCGTACGCCCTGTGCATCGTGCTCGGAATCGTCGCCGCGTGTGCCGTTACCGAGATCAGGATGCGCCGCCGGGGCGCGCCCGAGTGGGCGGTGCTCGACATCGCCGTGTGGGCGGTTCCGTTCGGCATCATCGGCGCCCGGCTCTACCACGTGATCACCTCGCCGGAGGAGTACTTCGGCGCCGGTGGCCATCCGCTGGACGCGCTCGCCATCTGGCACGGCGGCCTGGGAATCTGGGGCGGCGTCGCCGGTGGTGCGCTCGGCGCCTGGCTCGCGGCCCGCCGGATGGGTATCCCGCTGTCGTTCGTCGCCGACGCGCTCGCGCCCGGCCTGCCACTGGCCCAGGGCATCGGGCGGTGGGGCAACTGGTTCAACAACGAGCTGTTCGGCCGGCAGACCTCGCTGCCCTGGGGCTTGAAGATCTACGAGTGGGACGGGCAGGGCGCGGCACGGACCGACATGGCCGGACAACCGATCGCCATGCCCGGGCTGTATCACCCGACCTTCCTGTACGAGTCGCTGTGGGACATCGGGGTGGCGGTCCTGGTGTGGCTGCTGGACCGGCGGTACCGGTTCGGCCGGGGTCGCGCGTTCGCGCTCTACGTCATGGCGTACACGGTCGGCCGGTTCTGGGTGGAGGCGATGCGCGACGACGCCGCCCACCACATCCTCGGTATGCGCCTGAACAACTGGACCTCGATCATCGTCTTCGTCGGGGCGCTGGTCTACTTCCTGCGCGTGCGCGGGTCGCAACAGCGCCTCGTGGTCGCGGAGAGCGGCGAGATCACCGTGGTGCCGGCGACCGGCACCGCCGGTGAGCCGGGCGCCGGCGCCGCCGGACCGGAGGCGGGCGGCGCCGGATCGACGTCGGATGCCGCGGAGCCGACGCCGGCCGCCACCGAACCGGAGGCCGACGCCGCCGCGCCGAAACCGGACGCCACTGAACCGGAGGCGGATACCGCCGGGTCCGGGCCCGACGCCGCCGAACCCCGTCCGCTCCGCCAGTAGCCGGGCCCGGCATGCGTTCCGCGGTCGTTGTCGGCGCCGGCATCGGCGGCCTCGCCGTGGCCGGTGCGCTGGCCCGGACCGGCTGGCAGGTCACGCTGCTTGAACGCGACGACCGGATCCGGCCGGCGCGGGCCGCGCTGCTGTTGTGGCCCAACGGGGTGCGCGCACTGCGGGCGCTGGGCCTCGACGAGGGGCTCGACGCGATCACGACTCCGGTGCGCTCCGGTGGCCTGCGCCGCCCCGACGGGCAGTGGCTGGGCCGCACCCGCCCGGATGCCGCCGGTACGACCCCGTACGTGGTGCACCGCGAGGACCTGCACGACGCGTTCGTGGCGGGGCTCGGTGACGGCGTGGACATCCGTACCGGGGTGACCGTGCGGACCGTGCGCGCCGACGGACCGCGCCCCGCGGTCGGGGACGGGGACGGTACCTGGGAGGCCGACCTGGTCGTCGCCGCCGACGGGGCGCGCAGCGCGGTGCGGCAGCGGCTGGTGCCCGAGAGCCGGCCGGTCAGCGGTGGCTACGCCGCGTGGCGGGCGGTGATCCCCTGGTACCGGGCGCCGGAGCTGCCGGCAGGCACGCCTGCTGCCGGGGAGACGCTCACCGTGGGGCACCGGTTCGTGCACGCCTCGCTCGGTGAGCGGGGTTCGGCCGGTGCGTCCAGCCGGGGCGGGATCTACTGGATGGCGACCGTGCCGGGCGCGGCCCGCCCCGAACCGCCCGACGTGCAACTGTCGCTGCTCCGGCGCTGGTTCGCCCGCTGGCACGAGCCGATCGCCCGGCTGCTGGACGCGACCGAGCCCGACGACCTGGTCCAGGAGGCCGTGTTCGAGCTGCGCCCGCTGCCGGAGTCGTTCGTCGTCACGGCCGGCGGCGGCGGGTACGCCCTGCTCGGCGACGCGGCCCACGCCTTCGCCGACCACCTCGGTCAGGGCGCCTGCCTGGCCCTGGAGGACGCGGTCACGCTCCAGGCGTACCTGCGCGACGCGGCGCCCGGCCCGGAGCTGGCCCGGGCGCTGCGGGCGTACGCCGACGACCGGCGCCCCCGGGCGGTGCGGCTGGCCCGGCAGGCGCGGCGGCTGGCGACCGTCCTCCAGGGCCGGGGCAGCGGGATCGGCGCGCGGGCCCGTGGAGTCGCGCTCGGGACCGTCGCGCCGCGCCTGTTCGAGGCGGCGGCCACCGGCGCCGACGACTGGACCCCGCCGGCCACGGAGCAGAGTCCCGCCCAGTCCGGCTCCTCGTGATCGCGCGCCCGACCGACCGATCGCCTGACCGCCCGACGGATCGCGCGCCCGACCGACCCATCGCCTGACCGCCCGACGGATCGCGCGCCCGCCTGACCGTGATCATGAAGGGCTACGGCTCACAACGTCTTCATGATCACGGACTGGGGGTAGCCGAGGAGGTACGGGCAGCCGAGGACGTGGGGGCAGCCGAGGACAGGTCGCCGTGCTCGACGCAGGTCGCCCGCCAGCCGGCGGGAAGCACCTGAACCTTCATCCGGCGTCGGCACTGCCCGCAGTAGCGCGGCGGCTCGAGTACCCGCGCCGCCGCGCACGCCTCGTGCCCGCCGTCGGCGACGGCCCGGCCGCACCGGTCGCACCAGAGATTCATGATCCACACAACTTCCGGGAAGTCGTCGCCTCAGCCGGGTCTATCGCCCCAACTTCTGGGAAGTTGTGACGATCATGGGGTCACGGCCGGCCGTGGGGTCACGGTCGGCCGAAGGGTTACGGTCGATCATGGGGTCACAGCGTGGCGGACAGCGCCTTGACCGGCATGCGCAGCTCCTCGAGCAGCGCCAGGTCCTCGTCCGGGCTGCGGCCGAGCGTGGTCAGGTAGTTGCCCACGATCACCGCGTTGACACCGCCGAGGAGGCCGTCGCGGGTGCCCAGGTCGCCCAGGGCGATCTCGCGCCCGCCCGCGTACCGCAGGATCGTGCGCGGCAGCGCCAGGCGGAACGCCGCGATCGCGCGCAGCGCGTCCTTCGGGTCGAGCACCGGCTGCTCGGACAGCGGCGTGCCGGGGCGCGGGTTGAGGAAGTTCAGCGGTACCTCGTGCGGGTCGAGCTGCTGCAGTTGGATGGCGAACTCGGCCCGCTGCTCGACGCTCTCGCCCAGGCCGAGGATGCCGCCGCAGCAGACCTCCATGCCCGACTCGCGCACCATCCGCAGGGTGTCCCAGCGCTCCTCCCACGAGTGCGTGGTGACGACGTTCGGGAAGTACGAGCGCGCGGTCTCCAGGTTGTGGTTGTAGCGGTGCACGCCCAGCGCGACGAGCTGGTCGACCTGCTCCTTGGTGAGCATGCCGACCGACGCGGCGATGTTGATGTCGACCGCCTCGCGGATCGCCTTCACGCCCTCGGCGAGCTGCGCCATCAGCTTGGCGTCGGGACCGCGGACCGCGGCCACGATGCAGAACTCGGTCGCCCCGGTGGCTGCGGTCTGCCTGGCCGCCTCGACGAGCGCGGGGATGTCCAGCCACACCGCGCGTACCGGCGAGGTGAACAGCCCCGACTGGGAGCAGAAGTGGCAGTCCTCCGGGCAGCCGCCGGTCTTGAGCGACACGATGCCCTCGACCTCGACCTCCGGACCGCACCAGCGCATGCGTACCTGGTGGGCCAGGTCGAGGATGGCCGGAATCTGGTCGTCGGGAAGTCGAAGGACGTCGAGGACGCCGGTCTCATCGAGACCGACACCGGTTTCCAGGACGCGTCTGGCGCTCGCGAGCACGGTCTCAGGCATGGACGTACCCTACAAGGCGTTTGGTGGACCTCGCACAACACCTGGAGGCGTGCCGTGAACTGGCGCAAACCCGACGTGGCATTCCCATGGCGACCGTCGCCGCTGGACAGCCGGTGGTTCGGTGCTCAACGGACGGTCATCGGCCGGGCCGGTACGTCACTGGGGACCGTGCGCAGTGGAGCGGCGCCGACGCTGCCACCGCCGGACCCGGACCGGCCGAGCGGCCCCGGCCCCACCGACCCGGAAGGGCCCACCGACCCTAAGCCGACCGACCCGACCGACCCGACCGGACCCGACGAGCCGCCGGCCTGCGCGCCCGAGCGGGTGCGGGCCGGCACGCGCGAGCGGGTGCGGGTGTACGCGCCGGGGCGGGCCGCCGCGTGACGCTGACCGCGGGGTGGCTGGACACCCTCACCCACCAGGCCGTCCAGCGGGAACAGGCGGGGCTGCGCCGGGAACTGCGCCCGCACGGGCCGGCCGACGGCGTGGTCGACCTCGCCGGCAACGACTACCTGGGCCTGGCCCGCCATCCGGAGGTCGTCGAGGCCGTCGTCGCGGCGGTCCGCGCGTACGGGCTCGGTGCCACCGGCTCCCGGCTGGTACGTGGCTCGACCAGCGCGCACGGCGAGCTGGAGACCGGGCTCGCGGAGTGGCTGGGAACGCCGACCGCGCTGGTGTACTCGTCGGGCTACCTGGCCAACCTGGGCGCGGTCCGGGCGCTCGCCGGTCCGGGGACGCTCATCGTGTCGGACGCCCACAACCACGCGTCCCTGGTGGACGGTTGCCGGCTGGCCAGGGCGACCGGGCGGGACGGGGTGCAGACCGTTGTCACCCCGCACGCGGACGTGGCGGCGGTGCGGGCGGTGCTCGCCGCGCACCCCGGCCGGCCGGCGGTGGTCGTCACCGAGTCGGTGTTCTCGGTGGACGGTGACCTGGCCCCGCTGCGCGAGCTGCACGACGCCTGCCGCGAGCGCGGTGCCCTGCTGCTGGTCGACGACGCGCACGGGGTCGGTGTCCTCGGCCCGCACGGCGCGGGCGGGGTGGCGGCCGCCGGCCTGGCCGGCGAGCCCGACGTGGTCGTCACGGCCACCCTGTCGAAGGCCTTCGGCGCGGCCGGTGGGGTGGTGGCCGGCCCGGACGAGCTGCGCCGGCACCTGGTCGACACCGGCCGTACCTTCATCTACGACACCGCACCGCCGCCCGCCGTCGCCGCCGGCGCCGCCGCGGCGCTGCGGCTGCTGCGTACCGGCGACGCGCTGCGCGCCGAGCTGGCCGACCGGGCCGGGTACGCGACCGCGCGGCTGCGCGCGGCCGGCCTGGAGGTGCCCACGCCGGCCGGCGGGGTCCTGTCGGTCACCGCACCCGGTCCGGAGCAGGCGTTCGCCTGGGCGGCGGCCTGCCGGGAGCGGGGCGTGGCGGTCGGCTGCTTCCGCCCGCCGTCGACGCCGGACGGCCGGTCGCGGCTGCGGCTTACGATCAACATCGGAGTGGCGCGTAGCGACTTCGCGCGCGCCGTCGACGTCATCCTGGAGGAGCGCCCATGACGCCGTGGCGCGGGCCGGTCATCGTCACCGGTACCGACACCGGAGTTGGCAAGACCGTCGTGACCGCCGCGCTGGCCGCCGCGGCCACCGACTCCGGGCTGCGGGTCGCCGTGGTCAAACCCGGCCAGACCGGGATCGCCGGAGGGGAGGAGACCGACGCCGAGGTCGTCGCCCGGCTGGCCGCCCCGGTGACGGTACGCACGCTCGCGTCGTACCCGGACCCGCTCGCCCCGCTGAGCGCGGCCCGGGTGGCGGGCCTCGCGCCGCTCGTGCTCGCCGACGTGCTCACGGCCGTGGAGGAGCTCGCCGCCGAGCATGAACTGGTCCTCGTCGAGGGGGCCGGCGGACTGCTGGTCGCCATGGGCGACGGCGGCTGGACCATCGCCGACCTGGCCATCGCGCTCGGTGCCCCCGCGATCGTGGTGGCCCGCGCCGGGCTGGGCACGCTCAACCACACCGCGCTCACCCTCGAGGCGCTCGACCGGAGGGAGATCCCGGCCCGGGTGGTGATCGGTGCCTGGCCGGACCGGCCGGAGCTGGTGCACCGCACGAACCTGACCGACCTGACCGGGACGCTGGCCGGCGTGGTACCCGACGGCGTGGGCGGGAACGAACCGGCCTGGTTCCGGCAGCGGGCCGCCGAGTGGCTGGCTCCGGAACTGCACGGCACGTTCGACGCCGAGAAGTTCCGGAGCCAGCACGCGATCGACTAGCGGGCCGGCAGGTGCCCGACTAGCGGGGCGTGGGCTCCCAGCCCGGCATCGGGTACCCGGCCAGCAGCTCGCGTACCTGCCCGGCGATCCGGTCCAGGGTGGCCTCGTCGTCCTTGACGGCCGCGTCGACGGCCTCGGAGATCCAGGCGGCGACCTGCGGCATCTGCGCCTCGGTCAGCCCCCGGGTGGTCAGCGCCGGCGTGCCCAGGCGCAGCCCGGACGGGTCGAACGGCTTGCGGGGGTCGTATGGGACGGTGTTGTAGTTGGTCTCGATGCCGGCGCGGTCCAGTGCGCGGGCGACCGGCTTGCCGCCGATGCCCTTGTTGGTCAGGTCGACCAGGATCAGGTGGTTGTCGGTGCCGCCGGTCACCAGGTCGAAGCCGTGCTCGATCAGTGCGGTGGCCAGGGCCTTCGCGTTGGCGACGATCTGATGGGCGTAGCGGCTGAAGTCGGGCTGCGACGCCTCCTTCAGTGCCACCGCGATGCCGGCCGTGGTGTGGTTGTGCGGGCCGCCCTGCAGGCCGGGGAAGACGGCCTTGTCGATCGCCTTCGCGTGCGCGGCTGTGGTCATGATCATTGCGCCGCGCGGGCCGCGCAGGGTCTTGTGCGTGGTGGTGGTGATCACGTCGGCGTGGCCGACCGGAGACGGGTGCGCGCCACCGGCGATGAGCCCGGCGATGTGGGCGATGTCGGCCACCAGTACGGCCCCGACCTCGCGGGCGATCTCGGCGAACGCCGGGAAGTCGATGGTCCGCGGGATGGCCGTGCCGCCCGCAATGATGATCTTCGGCTGTTCCCGGCGGGCCAGGTCGCGGACCTGGTCCATGTCGACGCGGCCGTCGGAACGGCGCACCTCGTAGCGCACCGGGCGGAACCAGGCGCCGGTCGCCGAGACGCCCCAGCCGTGGGTGAGGTGCCCGCCCATCGGCAGCGACAGGCCCATGACCGGGTCGCCGGGCTGGGCGAACGCCAGGTAGACGGCGAGGTTGGCCGGCGAGCCGGAGTACGGCTGGACGTTGGCGTGGTCGACGCCGAACAGCGCCGTGGCGCGGTCGATCGCGAGCTGCTCGATCTGGTCGATGAAGCGCTGGCCCTCGTAGTAGCGCTTGCCCGGGTACCCCTCGGAGTACTTGTTGGTCAGCACCGAGCCGGTCGCCTCGAGCACGGCCGGGGAGACGTAGTTCTCCGACGCGATCATCCGCAGGACGTCGTGCTGGCGCTGGGCCTCACCGTCGACGAGCGCGGCCAGGTCCGGGTCGGCGGCGGTCAGGTGCGGGATCGGCGGTACGTGCATGAGCGTCCTCCTGGCAAGGTCGGCCAACGACCGGACACCCAGGCGCGCGGTGTCACGATCACGGTCGCTCCCCGGTGGTCGATTCCACCTTCTGTGCTGCGCCAGTCACGAGTACCACCCGAGTCTAGTGCTGACCGGTGATCTGGACGCGGCGCCCGTACTCTGTCGCGGGTGAGAACCCGGATGTGGGCCGTGCTGGCCGCGGTACTGATGGTCGCCGGAGGCTGCTCCGCCGACGCGAGCGGTGCGCCGGTGGGTACCTGGCAGGCGGCCCCCGTCACGCCGGCGGCGGCGGGCGCGGCGTCGGCGGCTGCGGCGTCGGGCGGCGACGTCACCCTCGCGTTCGCCGGGGACGTGCACTTCAGCGACCGTACCGCCGACCTGCTGGACGATCCGGCGACCGCGTTCGGTCCGGTGGCCGAGACGTTGCGCGGCGCCGACGTCGCCATGGTCAACCTGGAGACCGCGGTCACCGACCGGGGCACCCCCGAGCCGAAGCAGTTCCACTTCCGGGCGCCGGCCACCGCGCTGGACGCGGTCAAGGCGGCCGGGGTGGACGTGGTGACCGTCGCCAACAACCACGCGCTCGACTACGGCAGGGTCGGGCTCACCGACACCCTCGACAACGCGCGCAAGGCGGGGATGCCGGCGATCGGCGCCGGCCGTACCGCGGACGAGGCGTACGCGCCGTGGGTGACGACGGTCCGGGGTACCCGGATCGCCGTCGTCGCGGTCAGCCAGGTCCACGAGCTGGAGGGCAGCTGGGCCGCCCGGGACGACCGGCCCGGGATCGCGATGGCGGCCAACCTCGACCGCTCCGTCGCCGCCGTCGCCGCCGCGCGCAAGCAGGCCGACGTGGTCATCGTGTACGCGCACTGGGGCCAGGAGGGCAACGACTGCCCGACGTCGGAGATGAAGACGTTCGCCGCCCGGATGGCGAAGGCCGGCGCGGACGTCGTGCTGGGTACGCACGCCCACCTGCTGCTCGGCGACGGCTGGCTGGGTAACACCTACGTCGCGTACGGCCTGGGAAACTTCCTGTGGTGGCGTGACGACGCCTTCAGCAACGACACCGGCGTCCTGCGCCTGACCCTGCACGACCGCCGGGTGGCCCGGTCGGAGCTGGTGCCCGCGTCGATCTCCCGGACCACCGGCCAGCCGCTGCCGGTCACCGGTGCCGAGGCCACCCGGATCACCAAGGAGTTCACCGGCCTGCGGTCCTGTACCGGGCTGTCCGGTACCGCCTCGCCGTCCGGTACCGCCTCGCCGTCCGGTACGGCCTCGCCGTCCGGTACCGGGTAGCTGTCCGGTACCGGCCCGTACGGGGCGGTACCGGGATGGACGCGTCGAACCGGTTGCCAGTCGGCGACGGCGCCGCGCCGCTACCCTGTCGCGGTGACCGGACGACGCAGGATGACAGGACTGGCCGCGACCGTACTCGTACTGGCCGGCGCCGTTGCAGGGTGTGCGCGGGAGACGGCGACGTTCCACCCGGCCGGGGCCGTCGCGTCGTCCGGAGCGTCGGGGGCCCCGGCCGCGCCGGGATCCGCGGACCCGTCCGGGCCGGCGGGGTCGATCACATTGGCGTTCGCCGGCGACGTGCACTTCACCGAACGTACCGCGCCACTGCTGGACGACCCGGCGACCGCGTTCGGACCGATCGCCACGGTGCTGCGTGACGCGGACCTGACCATGCTCAACCTGGAGACGGCGATCACCGACCGGGGTACCCCGGAGCCGAAGCAGTACCACTTCCGGGCGCCGGTCACCGCGTTCGACGCGGTGCGTGCGGCCGGGGTGGACGTGGTCACCCTGGCCAACAACCACGTCCTCGACTACGGCCAGGTCGGGCTCGCCGACACCCTCGACAACGCGAAGCGCGCCGGGTTCCCCTTCGTTGGGGTCGGGCGCGCCGCCGCCGAGGCGTACGCGCCGCTGTACGTGACCGTGAAGGGCGTCAAGGTCGCGCTGCTGGCGTTCAGCCAGGTACACGAACTGGAGAGCACCTGGGTGGCCAAGCCGAACCGGCCGGGCGTCGCGATGGCCCTGGATCTGGACCGGGCCACCGGCGCGGTCGCCACCGCCCGCAAGAACGCCGACCTGGTGATCGTGTTCAACCACTGGGGCCAGGAGGGCAAGTCGTGCCCCAACGGCGAGCAGAAGACGTTCGCCGCGAAGCTCGCCGCCGCCGGAGCGGACCTGATCATCGGGTCGCATGCGCACACGCTCCAGGGCGACGGCTGGCTGGGCGGCACGTACGTGGCGTACGGGCTGGCGAACTTCCTCTGGTACGGCGACTCGTTCAGTACCGAGACCGGTGTGCTCAAGGTGACCGTCGACGGTCGCCGGGTGGTCAGGAACGAGTTCCTGCCAGCGGTGGTGTCCGTCACAGGACAGCCGGTGCCGGCGACCGGGGAGGCGGGAAACAAGATCAATCAGCGCTACGCCGGCCTTCGCCAGTGTGCCGGTCTCGCCGCCCAGCCGTCGTGAATTGCCTGCTTGATCGGCATATGGCGGGCTCGGGGCGATTCATCGACACGCCGGATGCCCCCCCGGTTTGGCGGTGGGGGCGGGCGTGGGCTAAAGTTCTCATCCGTCAGCGGGAAACGCGGCAGGAACCGGAAACGGGGACGCCGAGAGAACCGAAGACATGCGGACGTAGCGCAGTTGGTAGCGCATCACCTTGCCAAGGTGAGGGTCGCGGGTTCGAGTCCCGTCGTCCGCTCGGAGGCCGCCAGATAATCTCGAGGCGACACCTCGGTGGAGTGGCCGAGAGGCGAGGCAACGGCCTGCAAAGCCGTGTACACGGGTTCAAATCCCGTCTCCACCTCGATCCCGAGTACACGGGGGCACCACCAGATAAACCCCAGGGCGATTGGCGCAGTGGGAGCGCGCTTCCTTGACACGGAAGAGGTCACTGGTTCAAACCCAGTATCGCCCACCATCTAAATAGGCAGTTCATGTGACCCGTTGCCGGTGACCCGGTAGCGGGTCAACTGCTATTCAGGCCTTACGGTGGGAGCATTTGGGGAGCACGGCCGCTCCCCGGGTGTGACAACTTCCGTTCGCCGATTGTCCTGCTCCCCGGGTGAGCACTTCCTAGTCGCAAAGGTGGTCACGTCGCGGAGGGCCGCCGTGGGGGAGTGGTTTGCTCCCATCGTGCCTGGAGGCCGTCGGCCAGGCGTTGTTCGACGGTGGCGCTGACGTGGCTGTAGATGCCCCGGACGCCGGGCAGGCGGTGACCGAGCCGTTTGGCCTGGGCGACCTCGGGCACGCCGTCTTCGATGAGCCAGGTCTTGTGGCTGTGTCGCAGGTCGTGGAAGTGCAGACCGCGCACGACGGCGGGGATGCCGTTGTCCGGGTCGCCGTCGGTGGCGGGGCGCCAGTGGCGGCGGTGGAAGCTGGAGCGGCGGTGCAGTCCGCCGTCGCGACCGGTGAAGACGTGATCGTGGTCGTGGCTTTCGAGGTGGGTGCGCAGGAGATCGATCAGGAAGGGTGGCAGCAGGATGTCGCGTACGGCGGCCGGGGTTTTGGGTGGGCCGAGTTCGAGGTGGCCGCCGACCTCGTGGAGGGCGCCTTCGTCGGGGTCAATGAGGATGCGTGCGTCGTCGAGCTTGCAGTTGGGGCGGCGCAGTCCGGTGAGTTCGCCCCACCGCATCCCGGTGTAGGCGGCCGTGATGATGAGCGCCTGGTTCGGGGAGCTGACGCGGCTGGCGATCTCGTTGACCTGTTCGGCGGTCGCCCACGGTCGTTCTGGGCGGTGGGCTGAGGTGTTGCGCAGGCGACGGCACGGGTTCATGGCGATACGCCGCTCTTCGACCGCCTCGCCCATGATCATGGATAGCAGGCTGAGGATGCTGGCGACGGTGGAGTCGGCGCGGTGGCGGTTGAGGTCTTTGACCCATCGTTTTACGGCCATGCGGGTGATGGCGTTGAGGGGCGTGTCGCCGAAGCGGGGCAGGATGTGCACGTCGAGGTGCGAGCGGTACCGCTCGAACGTGGACGCGCCGACGTCGTGGGCGTCGAGCCACTGCTCGACCCACTCGTTGAGGGTGATCTTGCCGTTGTCGGGGTTGATGAACACGTCACGGTGCTGGTCGGTTTCGATGGCCCGCGCGCGGGCGTTGGCCGCCGTTTTGGTGGGGTGACTGCTGTCGGTGGCGACGCTGCCGGTCGGGGTACGGAATCGCACCCGCCACTGGTCGCCGCGCTTTTCGACCCAAGCCATGGTGGCGTCGTTCTCCTGTCCGTTGTTGTCGCATGGTGGTCCGGCCCTGGGGTAGGGCCGGACCACCATGGACGCTCCCCATGTCAGCGGAGGTCAAGTCCTACCGGCCGCCGGGGACGTCGATGGTCAGTGGTGCTGGTGGGTGGGCGTGCACGCGCCGGCCGCGATGATCAAATTCAGATCGTTGGCGGAGAACCGCAGGTGCTTGCCGACGAAGGTGCACGGGATGGCACGCGCGGTCGCCTTCTTTCGTAGCCACGATGGACTGATCTGAAGGAGAGCCGCGGCCTGTTCCGCGGTGTAGAGCAGCGGTACATTGCTGGTTTCGTCCCGCGGGGGGCCGCTCATCGGTGCCCCGCGTTCCCGGCAGCCAGAGGCGATGAGGCTCTTTGCGCGACAACGCGTAGGTTCCTCTGTTGGACACCGGAAGCCCACGGCTCAGCCACCGGCGATGACCAGCGTGTTCCGGCCCGTCTGGGCGTACCTGCACCAGCTTGACGTGGCCTCTGGATCTCTGGGCTGGGCTCGGCGCGGTCCCCGTCACACCGGCCCGGCTGAACCCAAGGGCCTGGATGGGCTTGCCGGTACCGCGCCGCTCGACAGAGACTCTCGACATGCGCAAAGCCGGCCAGCTCACTCCCGAGCAGTTCTGGGCGCGCATGGCCCAGATCGATGATCAGATACGCGCCTCGGCGCATGTCATGCCGTTGTACGGGGCCGCCGACCTTACCGAATCGATCATGACCGGCGACTGGCATTGGCAAAACGATCGCCTCACCACGGCCGGGCTCATCCACGGCGAGCAGTCCGGTAGCGGTCCGTACGTACACGTACGGATCACCACCGACGACCCGGCAGCCGTGGTCAGTGACCTCCGCATGAGGTCGCATTCCGATCCACGTGACAAGGACCCGTTCCTCAAACTGCGGGAGCGTCTGGCCTCCACACCGACCACCGGTGTCGAGATCGCCATCAACGGCCGGCTCGAGCCCTTCAACCGGTGGGACGACGGTGCTGGCTGGTACGCCGCTACCCGGCACGGCGGGTACGGCGTCGTGATCGAAGCGCGTGAGCTGACACCCGACCAGATCAACCTGGTCCGAGTCGAGGACATCGAGCCGTACCTGGCTGGCCGGCGCGCCTACATACGCGCTCTCCGGAGTGAGGCATAGGCGGCCTCCTGCCTCTGCGCGCCGCTGGCCGGGCTGCCGCTCACCGCCCGGTCGGCAGCATGCCGCCGCATCTACGCACTTCACGAGGCCAACCCCTCAGATTCATCACGAACCCGAGTGTCGAGATGCGACGTTGGTGCTGATGGCCACTTCGGTTCCTGTTGGGAAGCCTTGAGCTCGTGGAAACTGGCGGAGGTTTGACTCAGCTTTAGGACAACTACGTCCTCGTGCTGGACGAGCCATTGGGGGTCGCCGTTGGCGATGGCGTCGCGGACGTTCTTCTGCTGGAAGAACGACGCCCGGGGTACGAGTATCCCGTCGCGGACGCCGGCCATCAGGGCGACGCACTCCTCGACCAGTTCCAGCCCGGCGGCCTGGCCGGCGGCGACGACCATGCCGGGGATGTCGACGAGTTCGCCGTGGCGCCGGTACGGGCGGGCGGTGATGACGACGTGTCCGCCGGGCCGCAGGATCGCGTGGCAGCCGGCGAGGATGTCGGTGAAGCCGGCGGCGAGGGTGTCGTGGTCGCGGTAGGCGAGGTTGTCGCTGCCGCCGTAGCTGTGGTGGAGCTTGCGGACCTTGCCGCGCCGCGGGCCGGGAGTGCGGACGTGGCCGTGGGTGGACGGCCCGTACGGCGGCGAGGTGACCACCAGGGCGACCCGGCCGCGCATGGGAGGCGGCAGCAGCGTGGGCAACTGGCGGGAGTCGCCGGTGTAGACCTGCCCCGTGCCGGGGGCGTCCTGCTTTTCGGCAAGGGCGATGTTGACCGCTGCCAGGGCTGCCCACCGGGCTTCGTACTCGATGCCGACAGCGTGCCGGCCGAGGTGCATGGCCTCGACCATGGTGGTGCCGATGCCGGCCATCGGGTCGAGCACGAGGTCGCCGGGGTCGGTGTAGGTGTGGATGGCGTAGCGGGCGATGGTGGGCAGCATCTTGCCCGGGTGCGTGATCGACTCGGCGGTGTAGCGACCCTTGCGCAGTTCCCGGGAGGGCTTCTGTCCGGTGATCCAGACCGAGCCGGGGTAGCCCTGGCCGGTCAGCCGGGCCGGGGAGCCGAAGATGGCGGGCGTGATGGGACGAGGCTCAGGCATCGGTGGCCTCCGAGGTGGACGCAGCGAACACAAGAAGATCCCGATGGGTGCGCACGTGTCGGCCGGCGAGCAGCGGCGGCCGGCCAACCGGCTCGGGTTCGGTGCGCGGGTCGGTCTCGGCCAGGGGGACCAGGACCGCGGGGATGTGCTGGTGGTAGAGCAGCCCGGCGGTCCGGGCGGCGGCGACGACGCTCGAGCGGTGCCCGGGTGTGCTGGCACCCGGCCCGGCCGTCAGCAGGACGACGAGGTATCCGCCGGGGCGAAGTAGCTCCCGCCAGGTGCCGATGGCCCGGCTCAGGTCGTGCGGGTCCCGGTTGTCGACGTCGAGGCGCGGCAGCGTCGCCAGGACGAGCCCGGCCTCGGTTCGGGCGGTGGCCGAGCACCCGGCGAGGGGCTCGGGCCCGACGTGCGGGCTGCCACCGTCGGTGACGGCGAGGCCGTGCCGTCGGTGCAGGTACCGCGCGGCTGCCGCGACGGTCGGGTGGCCGTCGAGGTCGAGCACGATGTCGCCGTCGCGGGTGTAGCGGGCGATCAGGTGCGCGACGTGGTCGGGGTGGATGCCGTACCAGTCGGGCAACGCTCGCCCGGCCGGGTCGGCGGGTCGGTGGTTGTGGGTCGGGCGAAGGAGCAGTCCGACGGGCGCCGGAGGGCGGGTGTCGGGAGTGCGGGTCTGCGGCATGGGTGCGGTGGGCCATGTCCGCCGACGAACGCTGACACATAGAGATACAGGTTCCGGGCCTGTTTTCGACATCGGCCCCGGCCCCGCGCGGGTCGCCGAACCTGGGTAACGCCACCGGCTGGGCGCCTATAACAAGATCGATTCAGGGTTGAACGCGCAGGCCGGAGCTGTGGCTGGGATGATTTCCGCCCGGCAGCGAGCGGCCGACGGGATGTTGGGTGATCGCGGTCACCTGTAACAAGATCACGGGATCCAGTATCAGGATCGCCGCTGAGGGTTAACGGGATCGCCAATCTCTCGAACAAGATCCACCTGTGGGTATAACAAGATCAATGACGGCGTTTCTCGGCTGCCTGAGGGTTGAGCACGCCTTGCCCCCTCGATCGCGTGGGTCGTCAAGGGCGACCGACACTCCGCAAGATATTGATGTTCACGGTGGGTCTTCGACCTTCGGGGGTCGAGGCTGCGCGCGCGGCCGGCGAGGGTTGAACACGTAGCTCAGCTCCCCTGTGACACCCCTCGGCAGGCGTTCAACACCAGGAGTTTGGGGGCGCTCGGCCGGGGCGGTCGCGCAGAGGTTGAACACGCGCTGTGACCCTCAAACAAGATCCACAGTGTTCATGATCTGTTACACCCGAGTGGAGGGATGGGTGCTGTCCAGCCGGGACGCCCCTTCGAGGCCCCGGCATCCCGTACCCACTTCTCGGGGGATCTTCCATGCCCAAGTTCGTTCGTTCCGTGCTGCCCGCCGTCGGTCTCGTGCTCGGCGAGCAGCCCTTCGACGTCGCCGCGACCGCGTTTCGGCTGCTGACCACGGGGCCCGATCCGCTGTCGATCGATGGTGCTGCGCTCGGCGGCGGGCTGCCGCGTCGGCGGATCGCGCTGTCGGAGTTGGCCGCGATCCTGATGCACCCCTCGTGCGGTTACGCCGCGAGTGACCGAGCGTGGCGGCTGCTGATCGAGCGGGCGCGCACTGACGGCTCGGCCTGGGTGGTCGGCGCCGTTGGGGTGGCGCTGCCTGGACTGCGGCAGGCGGCCTATCGGCTGCGCGGCTTCTCCGGTGACGTGCAGGCCGAGCTGCTGACCGCCTTCGTCGCCGCCCTGCGCGAGGTGAAGGTCGGCGGGCCGCGGGTGGTGCAGCGGCTGCTGTCCGCCACGTTCACCGCCGCCCGCGCGGCCTTGCGCGCCGACGAGCCGCGCGCCAAGGCCCCGGGGGAGCTGCCGGTGCCGGCACCGACCACCGGGCACCCGGACGTGGTGCTCGCCCGCGCCGTCGCGGTCGGGGTCATCACGCCCGCCGAGGCCGAGCTGATCGGCGCCACCCGTCTCGACGGGGTCGCGGTGGCCGACTACGCCGCCCGGCTCGGCAAGGCACCGAAGGCGGTCTACAAGGCCCGGGACCGGGCCGAGGAGCGCTTGGTCGCGGCGGTGTGTTCCGGTGATCTGTCCGATGAGGACGCGCAGGTGATCGCCGAGGCGACGATGACCGTTGTCCCGGACCCGGCGCATCACGTTTGAGCTGGGCCTTTACGGCGCGATGTCGAAAACGGACCCAAAATCTGTATCTCTTAGTGCGGGCCTTTCCCGCACCTGGTGACCCTCTTCGACCGGCCCCGTCGACGGCGCTGACACCCGCAACGGCCCGCCGAACCCTTCGAAGGAGGACGGCCACCGCGCCGGTCGCAGGTCACCTGATCCCTCGCCCGTTTGCCCCGCCCCACGCCTTGTCGGGGTGTGGGGCGGGGCTGTCCCGGAGGTGCCCACGTCCCATGAGCCACCGCCCTTTGCACCGCCCGACCCCGACCCCGCGTCGCCCGGCCACCGACCGGCCGGGCAGGCGCCTGACCCGCACCGTTCGCCGCCTTGCCCCGGCGCTCGCGGTCACCGCCGGCACCGCCCTGGCCGTGACCCTGACGGCGGACGCGGCCTTCGCCGCCGACTCGATCCCGCAGGTTGTCAACAACATCCGCGCCTGGCTGGTCGGCATCCTCGTCGCGGTCGCCACCCTGTTCCTGACCGTCGGCGGCCTGCGCTATCTCGCGGCCAATGGCGACCCCGGCGAGGTCGAGAAGGCCAAGCTCGCGCTCAAGTCCGCCGCGATCGGCTACGCGCTGGCCATGCTGGCGCCGCTGTTCGTCACCATCGTCGGTCAGTGGGTGAAGTGATGACCCACTCCACCCCGTCCCGCCGTCCCAACCGGCTGCTGGTGGCCGTGGTGCTCGGCCTCGGGCTCGCCGCCGGTCCCGTGTTCGCAGGGCCGGCGGCGGCCGAGCCGTCCCCGGCACCCGTCCCCGGCCCGAGCGTGCCGGACCCCGGCGTGCGCCCGTCGTCCCCGACCGTCCCGCCTGTGGCTACGCCGTCCCCGTCACCGGTCATCCCGTCCCCGATGCCCGTCCCCGGTGGGGACGACACCGACGACGACCCGGGGATGTTCGACATCCCGGGCCAGATCCGCAAGGCCATCAATGAGTTCCTGATGTGGGTTGCCAAGACCGGCCTCAAACCGGTCATGGACGCCCTCGGCGCCACGGCCCTGTCCACGCCGGACCTGACCAACAACGAGCACGTCAAGGCGATCTGGACGACGTGCCTGGTGGCCGCGAACGGCATCTATGTGCTGTTCGTCATCGCCGGCGCCTTCATCATCACGTCGCGGGAGAGCCTGCAAACGCAGTACGGGTTCAAGGAGATCGCGCCGCGGCTGGCCCTGGGCGCGGTGATCTCCAACGTCTCGCTGATCCTGTGCGGCAAGGCCATCGAGGTCACCAACGCCCTGACCGCCGCCATCGCCGGTCAAGGCGTCGACGGGCCGAGCGCGGCGAACGCCATCATGGGCATCCTCTACCAGCCGTTCAACGGTACGAGCCCGAATCTGCTGCTCGCGCTGCTGGTCATCGCCGCGTCCATCCTTGCCCTGATCGTGGTCATCACTTTCGTGCTGCGGGTGGCGCTGATGGTCGTGCTCGTCGGCACGGCTCCGTTGGCGCTGGCGTGCCACGCCACGCCGCAGACCGAGGGCCTGGCCTACACCTGGTGGCGCGCGTTCGGTGCCTGCCTGGGCCTGCAGGTGGCGCAGGCGGTGATCGTGCTCGCCACGATCAAGGTGTTCCTCACACCGTCCGGCCTGGTCCTGCTCGGGGTGCCGGCCACCGCCAGCGGCCTGCTCGGCGTGCTGGTCTGCATCACGATGCTCTGGTTGCTGCTCAAGCTGCCGGGCCTGATGAAGCAGTTCGTCCTCAGCCCGCTCGGGCTGCGCAACCAGGGCCGAGGGCTGTTCGGGCAGCTCCTGCAGGCGTACCTGACGTTCAAGACCCTCGGTGCCGTCACCGGCCTCGGCAAGGGCAAGCGGGCGGCCACCGCCGGGGCGGCGGCCCGCTCCGGGGCCGGCGGCGGGACGGGGACGGCCCCGGCGCGGCGCGTCCCCAACGCGGGCGGCCGTCCCCCGGGACCGTCCCCGGCGCCGTCCCGGCCGTCCCCGGCCGCCCCGGTGGCGTTCAGCCACGCCCCGGCCACGCAGACGCCGCTGCCGGCGCCGGCCGGCAGCAACGGGGCACCGACGTTCAGCCACGGCCAGCAGCCGGCCACCCCGGCACCGGCACCCACCGGCCCGGCATCGGCCGCCCGGTTCTCCCAGCCCAATCCGGCGCAGCCGGCCACGCCCCGCCCGCCCGGCCGCCCGGCCCCGGTGGCGTTCAGCAACACCCCGCCCTCGCCGGCCAGCCCCACACCGGCCGGGCCGCCACCTGCGGCAACGTTCTCCAACCTGCCGGCCGCGCAGAGCGCACCGCGCCGGCCACCGGTGTCCGTGACGCCGGTGTTCTCCTCCACACCCACTCCGGGTCGCCGGCCAACGGCGGCGCAGCGGCCCACCACCCGGCCGTCGGCCGCCAGCGGTAGCCAACCGCCGGCACCACGCCCGGCCACGACACCGGCACCCGTGCCTCGGCCGTCCCCGAGCCCGTTCCCACGTCCGCGACCGAGCGCCTCGCCGGTCTTCCGGCCGGCGCCGTCGCCACCGCCCCCGCCGCCCGCCCGGCGGCCACCGACAGGAGGTAAGCCGTGAGCCGCCGCGACGACGAGGCACCGCTGCGCGCCCGGGTCCACGCTGATGTGGAGCGCCCAGACCGCATCGCGTTCGGGCTGACCGGCCGTCAGCTCGTCATCCTCACCGTCACCGGTCTGGTGCTGTACGCGGCGTGGACGGCGCTGGTGCGGGTGGTGCCGCCGCTGGTGTTCGTCGCCTGCGCGGTGCCGATCCTCGGGGCGGCGTTCTTCCTGGCGGTCGGCCGCCGAGACGGGATCAGCCTCGACCGGTGGCTGCTCGCCGGCCTGCGGCACCGCCGCGCCCCGCACCGGCTCGTCCCGGTCGAGGGGCCGATCGCCCCGGCCCCCGCGTGGGTGTCCACCACGCGGGGGCCGGGCGACCGGCTCCCGCTGCCCGCCCCGCTGCGGCTGCCGGCCAAGGGCATCACGCCCGAGGGCCTCATTGACCTGGGGTCGGACGGCACGACGGGCCTGGTGGCGGCCTCGACGGTGGCGTTCGGATTGAGGACCGCGGCCGAGCAGAACGGCCTGGTGGCGGGGTTCGCGCGCTGGCTGCACTCGTTGGGCGGGCCGGCGCAGATCCTCGTTCGGGCGCAGCGGGTCGACCTGACCCACGTGGCCGACCGGATCATCTCCCGCGCACCTGGCCTGCCGCATCCTGCCTTGGAGGACGCGGCCCGCTCACACGTGGAGTTCCTCGATGCTCTCGCCGCCCGCCGGGAGCTGCTGCACCGGCACGTCACCGTCGCCGTGCGCAGTACCCGCAGCCCCGGCCACACGAGCCATCAGGCCGCCGAGACCGTCCGAGCGCTGTCCGGCTGTGAGGTCGCGGCGAGGGTGCTCGGCCCGGTCGACGCGGCAGCCACCTTGGCCGGCGCCCTCAACCCTGCCGCCTCGTCGTCCCCGCTGCCGGGACGACCCGTCTCCACGGCCGGGACGAATGACCTCGATCTTGATGGAAATGGGGAGCTGTGAACCTGTTGACTCGTCGTCGTCCCCGCGCCGTCCCCGAGGTGGGGACGATCGTCCCCGGCAGCCCGGACGCCGTCGAGGTCGGCGGACGGTCCGTGCGCGTCGGGGACGGTTACACCGCCACCCTGGCCGTGACCGGCTACCCGGCTGAAGTCGGCCCCGGCTGGCTCGAGCCGCTGCTCGCCCACCCGGGTCGGGTGGACGTCTCGCTGCACATCGAGCCCGTCCCGTCCGTGGTGGCTTCGCAGCGGCTGCGTAAGCAGCGCGGCCGGTTCGAGGCGAGCCGTCGGCAGGATGCGGCCAAGGGCCGCCTGGATGACCCGGAGCTGGACGCCGCCGCGGTCGACGCCGCCGAGTTGGCCGCCCGCGTCGCCCGGGGCGAGGCCCGGCTGTTCCGCCTCGGCCTGTACCTGACCGTGCACGCCGACACCGAGGACGAGCTGGCCGATCGGGTCACCGAGGTCCGTGCCCTGGCATCGTCGCTGCTGCTCGACGTGGCCCCGGCCACCTGGCGGCAGCTGCAGGGCTGGATCACCGGCCTGCCCCTGGCCTTCGACGCCCTGGGCATGAAGAGGGTGTTCGACACCGACGCCCTCGCCGCGAGCTTCCCGTTCACGTCGCCGGACCTGCCCACCACGGCGGGGGACAGCGGCATGGGCGTCCTGTACGGGCTGAACCTGTACTCGCCCGGGGTCGTCGTGTGGGACCGGTGGGCGCAGTCGAACTACAACTCGGTCATCCTCGCCCGCTCCGGTGAGGGAAAGTCCTACCTGGCCAAGCTCGACCTGCTGCGCAACCTCTACCTGGGGGTTGAGGCGTTCGTCATCGACCCCGAAGACGAGTACGTCAAGCTCGCCGAGGCTGTCGGCGGCACCATCATCCGACCGGGCGCCCCCGGCGTACGGATCAACCCGCTCGACCTGTCCCAGGCGGACGGTGACGACGCCCTGGTGCGGCGGGCGCTGTTCATGCAGACCTTCGTCGCCGTCCTGACCAGCGGTGACGGCACCACCGGCGCGGCTGCGGTGTCGCCACAGGAGGCCGCCGCCCTCGACGTCGCGGTCCTGGCCGCGTACCGGGCCAAGGGCATCACCACCGATCCGCGCACCTGGCAGCGCCCGGCGCCGCTACTGGCCGACGTCGCCGAAGCCCTCGCCGGGGCGGGCGACGCCGGGCATACCCTCGCCGCGCGGCTGCACCCCTACGTGGCCGGCTCGTTCAAGGGCCTGTTCGACGGCCCAACCAGCACCACCCCGAACGGGCACCTCGTGGTCTACGCGATCAAGGACCTGCCCGAAGAGCTCAAGCCGATCGGCACGCTACTCATCCTCGACGCGATCTGGCGCACTGTCAGCACCGCCAACCGCACCGGAGCATCAGGCTCCCGATCGGAGGCCCGGCGGCTGGTGTTGGTGGACGAGGCGTGGCTGATGCTGCGCGCCGGCCTCGGTGCGCAGTTCCTGTTCCGCCTGTCCAAGAGCGCCCGCAAGTACGGCGCGGGCCTGTCGGTGATCACCCAGGACGCCGCCGACGTGCTCGCCACCGAGGTCGGCCGGGCGGTGGTGTCCAACGCGGCCACGCAGGTGCTGCTGCGGCAGGCGCCACAGGCCATCGACGCCGTCACCGAGGCGTTCGGGCTCACCGACGGCGAGCGGGCGTTCCTGCTGTCCAGCGCACGCGGGGACGCACTCCTCGCAAGTGGATCTTCGCGGGTGGCGTTCCACAGTCTCGCCTCCGACGCCGAGCACGACCTGGTCGTGACCGGCCCGCAGTCCGGCACAGGTTCCGCCCGCCGGTAATCCCCTCAGCTGATCCAGGAGACCCCTCAATGTCCTTCGTCGCGCTGCTCACCGTACCGTCCCGCCTGCTGGCGGCGTCGTCCCCGCCGTCCCCGGCTCCGCCCCCGCCGTCCCCGCCCGGGTGTGTGCCGGGCCGCGACGGCATCCCCGACTCAGTGCTCGGCAAGGTGCTGTGTGGCTCGTGGGGACCGGACGCACCGGCGGCGGTGTGGTCCTTCGTCCGCGAGCGGTGGCCGCTGCTGCTCGCCAGCTTCGCCCTGCTCGTCGCTCTGATCCTCGCCTGGCGGGCGTGGCGACGCCGGGTGTGGCGCTCGCACGCCGCGCAGGCGCGTTGGTTGCAGATCACCCCGCCGGTCACCGCCACCCCGGCCGCCACTGTGGGGCTGTGGCGGCTGCTCGCCACCGCCCTGCCGGTGCCGGGCCGGTGGACGTTGCGCCCGGCCCGGATCGTGTGGGAGGTCGTCGCCGATCCCGACGGGATGCGCGCGGGCCTGTGGCTGCCGCCCGGGGTGAACCCGACCGCCGTGGTCCGGCTGCTGCAACGCGCCTGGCCCGGCGTCCGTGCCGAACAGAGCGCCCCGCCGGCCGTGCCGACCACCGGCACCGTGACGACCCTCGCGCTCGTGCCGACCCAGCCGGACTGGCTCCCGCTGGTCGAGGACACCGCCCAGGCCGGTCGGCGCGGCGGCCCCGATCCGAACGCGCCGGAGGAGGACCAGCTCCGCGCCGTCTACGACGGGCTCGCCTCGGCCGGGCGCACCGGCGGCGGGCTGCTGCAGGTGCACATCAGCCGGGCACCGGCGCACCGGCTGCGGGTGTTGCGCCGGGCGATGACCCACCCCGAGCGGGTCCGCCGCACCCGGGGTGCATCCCGCGCGGTCGGGCTGCTCGCGGACGGACTCCGGACGTTGATCATCGGCGTGCTCGATCTCGTCACCCCTGGCCCATCCGCGAGCAAGCGCCGCCCAGGGCCGGCCGACCCGTACATGGCGGAGTTGGCCCGGCGGGCACGCGCCAAGTACGCCAACGCGCCGCACCTGCTCGTCGCGGTGCACGCGGTTGCGGTCGGCCCCACCAAGCCGGCCGCCCTGGCCGCCGCCGCCGACATCACCTCCGGGTACGGGCTGCTGTCGGCGCACTTGACCCGCCGGCGGCTACGTCGAGGCGCCACCACCGAGGCGATGCGGTGGGTGCCGGAGGCCCGGATGAGCCTCGCCTCGGTGGCCGAAGCCGCCGCCCTCGCCGGGCTGCCCGCAGAGCCCGCCGCCTACGGGCTGCCCGGTGCCGCGTCCCGGCGCCGCACCGCCAACCGCGACACCTTCCGCATCGGCACCGCCGACCGGCCGCGCCGCCTGCCGTCGACCACCAAGCCCGATCCCGATGACGATGACCTGCCGAGCGTCTGGAGCCCCGCATGACCATCAATCCCACCAGCAACAACACCGCCGGCGGCAGCAGTACGGAGAGGGCAGGCACGGCGCGGCCGAGGTTGAACCTGGTGCCCTTGGACCAGCGGCAGGGCATCGGCGGGAAGGTCATCGGCGTCACCAACGCCGGCCCGCGCATGCGGGTCGGGATCTCGCTGCCGGACTGCCGCTACCACGTGCACGCGCTCGGCCCGACCGGCACCGGCAAGACCACCCTGCTGATGAACATGATCCTCGACGACGTCGAGGCCGGACGCGGTGTCGCCGCGTTCGACCCGGCCAAAGGTGACCTGATCCGCGACCTCCTGGACCGGATGCCCAAAGAGGCCGGTGACCGCCTCGTGCTGATCGACCCGGACGAGCGGCACGCGCCCCCGGTGATCAACCTGCTCGACCCGGCTGTGCACGGCGGCACCCCGCACGACGTGGCCGCCAACGTCACCGCCGTCATGTCCAAGGTATGGGCGCGCTGGTGGGGCCACCGCTCGGCCGACATCTGCTACCACGCCCTGCTCACCTTGGCCCACCGGGAAGGCTCCACCCTCGCCCAGTTGCCGCGGCTGCTGTCGGACACCAAGTGGCGCGCCGAGCGGGTCAAGGTCGTCACCAAGGGTTTGAACGCGTGGGAGGGAACCACCCTGGCCGAGTTCTGGGAGGGCTTCGACGGCCTCCCGGCTGGGCAGCGCGCCGGCCTGGTCGCCCCGCTGCTATCCCGACTCCGGTTGGTGCTCGCACACCCGATGGCGAACTCGCTGTTCGGCGTGCCGGCCACGACGTTCTCCTTCGCCGACATCCTCGACGGCGGCGTGCTGCTGGCCCGGCTACCGAAGGGTGTCCTCGGGGAGGACGGCACCCGGCTCATCGGGTCGCTGCTGCTGGCGGGGTTGTGGCAGGCCACTACCGCCCGCGCCCGCATCCCGGAGGCCCAGCGGCCGGACGCCATGGTCGTGCTTGACGAGTGTCACAACTTCCTGCACCTGCCCATCGGTATCGATGACGCTCTCGCCGAGGCCCGCGGCCTGCACACGAGCTTCGTGCTCGCGCATCAGTATCTGGGCCAGTTGTCCAGGGAGATGGTGGAGGCCATCGACGCCAATGCCCGCAACAAGGTGTACTTCGCCCTCGCCCCGCGAGACGCCGTCGACCAGGCGAGGCACCTGCGCCCGTACCTGGACGACGGGGACCTGATTCGCCTCGGCGGCTACGAGGTCGTGCTGCGGCCGGTCGCCCAGGGCCGAGTGGTGCCCCCGGTCACCGCCGACACCGAACCGCCCCCACCGCCGGTCAAGGGCAGAGCCACGCAGCTGCGTGAGGCGGCGCGGGAGCACACCGGCCTGTCACACGACGAACGCAGGAACCTGCTCGGCGCCGCGGTGACCGTTGCCCCCGGCTCTGAGGAGGAGCCGTCGGACGAGGTTGCGGTGCCGGAGCTGGTCTTCCGCAACACCTTCGCTGCTGCGGGCGAGCGGTCTAACGAGACCTCTAACGAGACGTCAAACGAGCGATCTAACGAGTTTTCTAACGAGTCCGAACGCTCGTTAGACCGCGCCCCCTATGACACGTCGTACGCGCACGTCACACCGGTTGAGGAGGACTGGTGGACCGGAACCGACTGATAAGAGATATCACTCCTACTAGCACCCTGCGTTCTGCCCCTTCCGGGGACCGCCTGACGGCGTCCATCGTGGCCGGCGAACTGACCCGGCTCACACCTCGTGACCAGCTCTTGCTCGACCTGCTCGACCAGCACAAGACCTTCACCACCGGCCAGCTCGTCGACGTCGCCTTCGGATCGGTCGGCCGCGCCCGCGCCCGGCTCAACACCCTGCTCGCCCGCGACATCCTCGACCGGTTCCGCCACTACCAGCGCCCCGGCTCGCAAGCCTGGCGGTGGACCCTCGGTCCGGTCGGCGCGGCCATCGTGGCGGCCGGACGCGGTGACACGCTGCCCCGCCCGGCCGCCGTGCGCGACGCCACGGCCCGACTCGCCATGTCCCCGACGCTGGCGCACCTGCTGACCGTCAACGGGTTCTTCGCGGCGCTGACCGCGCACGCCCGCACCCACGGCGGCCGGTTGGCGCGGTGGTGGAACGAGGCCCGGTGCCGGGAAGCGGTCGGCACGGTGGTCCGCCCGGACGGTCACGGCGTGTGGGACGACGGCGGCCGGGCGGTGCCGTTCTGGCTGGAGGCCGATCTCGGCACCGAAACGCTGGCGCGGGTCGTCGGCAAGCTAACCGGCTACGCCGCGCTCCTTCCGGCACGGGCGTATCCGGTGCTGTTCTGGCTGCCCACGGCCGCCCGTGAGGCCAACCTGCACGCCCATCTCGCCCGTACCGGCGTCCCGGCCGGGGTGAGCGTGGTGACGGCCGCCGCCGACACCGCGCCCGACGGCCCGGCCGGGGCGGTATGGCGCGTTGTCGGGCGGCCCGGCCGGGTCAGCCTGGCAGACATGCCCGCGTCGGGGGATGGTGCGCCGTGGGACGGATAGTCACCTGCGTAGCCGTGGCGGCCCTGGCGTTGGTGGTCCTGGTGGCCGCTGCCGCCGCCGGCATCATCGGGGCGATAGCCGGCACCGGCGCAGGGGTGACGTGCCGAGCGACCCTCGCCAACCCCGGCGCCACCCCGGCCGGGCTCACCGCCGAACAGACCCGTAACGCCGGGGTGATCGTGGCCGTCGGTCAGCGCATGGCCGTCCCGACACGCGGGTGGGTGATCGCGGTCGCCACGGCGCTGCAAGAGTCCAACCTGATCAACTCGCCAGTTGCCACCGACCACGACTCGGTAGGGCTGTTCCAGCAACGCCCGAGCCAGGGGTGGGGCACCGTGGACCAGATCATGAACCCGGACTACGCCGCGACGAAGTTCTACGAACGGCTCGTGCGGGTGCCGGGGTGGCAGGCCATGACGCTCACCGACGCGGCGCAGGCAGTGCAACGGTCGGCGTACCCAGATGCGTACGCCACGCACGAGGCGCGGGCGGCGGCCATCGTCGCCGCGTACACCGGCGGGATCACCTGTGACGGAGGCGCCGGGGGACCGGGCGGGGACCTTCCGAGCCTGCCGCCGGACTTCACGCTGCCGGCCGACACCCCGCCGCCGGTGGTGGTGGCCATCCGGTGGGCGTTGGGCCAGCTCGGCACCCCGTACACCTTCGGCGGGGACTGCACGGCCCCGCATTCCGGTGTCCCGTCGCACCAATGTGACTGCTCGTCGCTGATGCAACAGGCGTACCGGGCGGCCGGCATCGGGCTACCGCGCACCACCCACGAACAGGTCCACGCCGGTACGCCGGTGGGCAGTCTGGCCGATGTGCGGCCCGGAGACCTGATCCTGATTCCGGGTAGCGACGGCACCCGCGACGATCCCGGGCATGTGGGTATGGCGATCGGGTCCGGGTTGCTGGTGCAAGCGCCCCAAACCGGCGACGTGGTGAAGGTCAGCAAACTATCCGGGTGGGTGTCGGAGGTGGCCGCTATTCGGAGAATCGTTCCCCAATAACCGAGGCTCACCATGGACACGGAAAAGGCGGTGCGGTAAAGAGAGATTCCACACAGTCATCGACTTGACTTCATTGCCGGATCGAGCGTCCATGGACATGTAAGCAATTGCCGAACGAAAGGGGAAAGACAATGCCGACTACCGCCCCCGCAAGCGTTCGATTCGAGTCCGTGCGCGACGCCGTGAAGTTGGTAGCGGCTGACTGTGCCGCCCCGACGTTGGTCACGCTGATCGGCACTGGGGCCACGGTCACCGGCCGCGCGGAAGCGGTCCCCGGCGGTGCGCTGACCGCCGACGCGGCCGCCGCGACGCTTGCCAGCATGGCGTGGCTGATCGCCCGCCACCCCGGCATGTTCGGCGCCGACGTGGCCGGGTACGCCGTCGTCCTGCCCGGTGAGCGCGTCGCGTTCGCCGCTGACCGGGCCGGGCGCACCCACCACATTCAACTCCCTGGAGCCCCGACCGAGCCGCTACGCCGCGACCGGTGGGGCGGCATCTGTGACGGACTCATCGCCATGATCAATTCCGCGCGCTGACCCACCCCCGCCCCACCGTCACCCCGCGCCCGGCCGACCGGCCGGGCGCGGTGCGTTTCCGGGCACCCAAGACCCGGCCCGCCCACGGCCCCGTACGCCCCGTGCCCCGCCACGTCTATGTATCGCCACGCGCCCCCCATGGAAAGTCGTGCCACGGCGATTACAGGGCCACCAAATAGCGCCCGCACCGAAACGCCCCCCGACATCGAGACCGTAACGTCCCCCTGTTGGGGTTCCCGGAAAGAGTCATGAAAACCGGGATTGACAATCACCGGGCATCGAGCGTCCATGGACGTGGGCAACAAAAACCGCCCCGGCGAAACGCCAAAGTAAAGCGCACCGCATTAGCGGAATCGCTATTGCCAACCCCATTTCCGTACGGAGGTTTACCCGCCATGACCGCGCCCACCACCACCCCCGCCGCCGAGACCGTCGCCCGCACCCTGACCGCCTACCCCGACGGCATCACCGCCCGCGACCTCGCCGCCGCCGCCGGGGTCGGCAACTCCACCGCCGCCAAGATCCTCGCCGCCATGGAGACCGCCGGCACCGCCACCCGCACCGCCGGCACCGCCAACGGCAACCGCAAGGCCGCAGACATCTGGCGCCCCGCCACCGCCACCGCCACCGCCACCGAGGAGGCCACCGTGACCACCACCGACGAGACCACCGCAGCCGACGACGCGTCCCCGGCGACGGACGAGACCAGCACCGCCGACGACGCGGCCCCCGCGACCGGCGAGACCAGCACCGCCGACGACGCGGCGCCGGTGACGCTGGTCGAGGCGCCGGTGTCCGGGGCGCCGGTGTCGGGCGCACCGTCCGGCACCGGCGACCACCTGAAGATCGTGATGGTGGCCGGGGTGCTCGGTGACCACCCCGACGGGGTGAGCGCGGCCGACGTAGTCGAGCAGTCCGGCCTGCGGGCGGCGGTCGTGGCGCGGGTGCTGACCGCGATGGAGGTTGCTGGGGCGGCGGTGCGCAAGCCGGCCGACGGCCCCGACGGGGCCGACCTGTGGATTCGGGGTGAGGCGGACCTGAGCACTGTGGACCTCGCCAACGCGGCCCCGTACCGCGAGTGCGTGTGCACCTGCGGGCACCGGCACCGGGTGAGGACCGGCGTCGCGGTCACCACCCGTCGCACCGGCCGCACCACCGGCGAGATCAACAGTGACGGGTCGGCGAAGCTCGGCAAGAACGGCCTGCGCAACCTGGTCGAGGCGTTCATGCGCGACCTCGGCCCCGGCCACGACGTGACCCCGGGCACCGTCGGGCGGGAGTTGGGCGGACGTAGCTCGGGCGCGTGCGGCAACGCCATGGAGAAGCTCGTGGTCGCCGGGGTGCTGGTGCTGACCAGTGAGGCGCCGGTGAAGTACGCCCTCGCCGACGACGCGCCCGCCCCCACTGCCGAGGTGGCCGCGCTGATGGCCCGCCCGGTGATCAGCGACGACGACACCCCGGCGAGCACTGATGATGCCCCGGCCACCGACGAGGCCGCGACCACCGCTGACGCCCCGACCATCGACGAGGCCCCCGCCGAGCTGACCGCCGCCGGGCGATGAGCCGCCGCGCGCCGGGGCCGGCCTTCCCCGCCGGCCCCGGCGCGGCGCCCCGCTGTGACCACCGACCACCGCAAGGAGGAAGCCCCCATGACGACGACACCCGCCCCCGCCGCGTACACCCCGGCCCACGACGGCATGTGCCCGCTCGGCCCGCACCTGGTGTGCGCGGACTTCAACGCCATGCCGCAACGCATGTGGCGCACCGGCCGGCAGGACTGGCGGTGCGAGGGATGTGGCACGCCGATGACGCGCACGTTAACCGGCGGCCGGTGGAGCGCGTGGCGACCGGCGCACGACTGACCCCGATCCAGACCCACTCACCCGACCCACACCGAAAGGAACTCCCTCACATGACCACACCACCCCCGCCGCCCGGCACCAGCGCCCGCCCCGACGCGCCCGCCCCGACGGTCACCAGCCGGCCCGGCACGACCGCCCCGGTGTACCTGGTCGCCGGTGGCGACATGGTGGCCGTGTTCGACACCCGCGACGCGGCCGACATCATGGCCACCACGATGACCGGCGCCAACCTCGAACCGATCACCGCACGCCTGAGCGCGGTGGAATGGGACGAGGTCCGCGCGCGCCTGCTGGCGCGCGTGCCCGGCGTCACCATCACCGACACCCGGCCCGGACGCGCAGGCGGCACCCGGTGACCCGCCCACCTGGCACCGGCACCCCGGACGGCCCCGGCATCCCGGCGCGGCTGGCCGCACGGCCCCACGACGCTCGGCGCGGGTTGCCGATCCCGCCGGTCAACGTGCACCCGAACCCGTCCGGCGGCGCGCCGCACGTGGACTTCACCGCCATCAACACCACGACGGCGACCCGGCTCGCAGTCGAGCGGGGGTGCTCGCTGTGCGGCGAGCCGATCGGCTACTGGGTGGCATTCCTCGGCGGTCCCCGCGCCGCAGAGCTGATGCGCTACGCCGACCCGCCCGGCTGTGTCGAGTGCATGACGGCCGCGCTCACGCTGTGCCCGCACATCGCTCTCGCCCGGCACCGGCGCGTCCGCGCCGACGGGCCCGGAGCCGGGATCATCCCGCCCGGCTCGCACGGCGACAAACCCGACCGGTACCTGCTCGGCATCACCCGCTCCTACCGGACCCGCTTCATCCCCGAGTACGGCTTCACCGTGTACCTGCCGGCCCCGTTCAAGACCGTCCACGAGTACACCTACGGCCCGGACGGGCGCCTGAACCCTGACCCGGTAACCCGGTAGGGCACGCCGGCGGCGGGCGTCAGATTCGCCGCAGAAACCTCGATAGACCAGCCCGGATCGACTTGATCCACCCACCTAGGTAGGAAACATTGTTTGTGACGGCACGGCCGGGGTCGCAACCCCCGGCCCGCCGCCACCGATCGCATACGACGACCCGGAAGGAAGCACCCGTGGCACACGAACTCGAAACCCTCGCCAACGGCCAGACCGCCTTCGCCTCCGCCCGGCTGTCCGCCTGGCACCAGCTCGGCCAGATCACCGACGACTGCATGACCGCCGAGGAGGTCATGAGCAAGGCGTGGCTCGGCGGCTGGGAGGTCCGCAAGATCCCACTGCAGGGCATCGAGATTACCGACAGGGGAGTGACGAAGGTCGACTGCACCGACAAGTTCATGACCGTGCGCACCAACCCGGCGACCGGCGCCACCGAGTACCTCGGCGTCGTCGGCGACGACTACACCACTGTGCAGAACGAGCAGGTTGCCGAGGTGCTCAACCTGCTGGTGGACGAGTCCGGGGCGCACTTCGAGACCGCCGGCAGCATGCGCAACGGCCGCTCGGTGTTCGTGACCATGAAGCTGCCGACGAGCATGGAGATCGCCGGAGTCGACCGGATGGACCTCTACCTCGCGGCCACCACCAGCCACGACGGCACCGCCTCCCTGCGCGTGGACGCCACCCCGGTCCGCATCGTGTGCGCCAACACCCAGCGCATGGCCTACGAACGGTCGCAGGGCTCCTACACGTTCCGGCACACCTCGAACATCACCGCCAAGATCAGCGAGGCGCGGCAGGCCCTGCGCCTGGTGTGGAAGCACTTCGCCGCGTTCGAGCGCGAAGCCGAAAAGATGATCAACGAGACGCTCACCATGGGCGAGTTCGACAGGATCGTCGCCGAGCTGTGGCCGGTGGCCGAGGACGCCTCCGACACCGCGCGCAACAACGCCAAGCAGCGCACTGCCACGTTGCGCTACCTGATCCGCGACGCCGACACGCAGAAGGCGATCAAGGGCACCCGGTGGGCCGGCTACCAGGCCATCACCGAGTACCTCGACCACTACGCCAAGTCCACCAATGCCTCCGTGCGTGCCCGGCGCGCGGTCACCGGCGCGGGTGCCGACCTCAAGGCCCGCGCGTTCGAGCTGCTGGCGGTCTGAGTGGTGGCCCGGTATCGGGGCCGGCACCGTCAACGGCGACCGGCCCCGACACCGGCGGGCACCACCACCGCCGAGCGCGCCACCGTCGCCGAGCGGCCGGGCACCTCGGTCCGCTCCCACCCGGCCACGCGAACCGGCCCACGGCACCCGCCGGTGCCGCCTTCTGCCTGCCCCGGGGTGATCCCTACCCCCGGCCCGTCGGGCGCCGCCACGGCCGCACCGCACCTCGAACGCCTCGAACTCACTCCACCATGGAGGCCCCGTCCATGCCCACCGACCCCGCAACGGCCGTCGCCGCGACGCCGAACGCCGACGCTGTCCTGACCTCGATCACCGCACTGTGCGAGGCGTACGCGAAGGCGCACGTTGCCCGCACCGTCGCCGAGCACGCCACCACCATCGAAGAACGTGACCACCACCTCGCCCGCGCCCACTATTGGGACACCGAGGCCCGCACCCGATACGCCGCCATAGCCGACGCGGTGCAGGCAACACTCGCGCGGCGCGCCCAGGTCGAGGCGTTCCTGCCCGTCCGGACACTGCCCAACGGCCACGTCGAGATCCACGCCCGCGACCAGCACGCCCGCCCCGTGGTCGTCGCGCTCACCGGCGCGCAGGCCGTCACCGTCGGCGTGCACCTGACCGCGCACGCCGCAATCGGCCTCGACCGCACCGGCACCAACGTCGACCGCGTCCTGCCGCCAATACCCACCCAACCGCCGCCGGCCACCACCGGCGACTCCCCGGCCACCGGCCGCGCGCCCGCACCCACCCCGCGATGAACCAACACCGGGCGGTGCGGCACGACAGCCGCACAGCCCGGCCCGAGCCCTCCGACCACCCTCGCGATTGGGAGACCCTTTGACTACCGTTGAACGACTACTCACCCTCGCCACCGCGTATGCCGAGGCCGCCGCCCGCGCCGGCCGCAGCCAAGGGCTGACGCTGTCTACAGACACCGACGCGGACGAAACCGCCACCCGCGCCGAGACCCAGCGAGCGGACGCCGAGGTCGCACGCAGGCGCGCCGAGCTACGGACCGCGCTAGCGAAGGCGCTACGCCCCACCGTGCACGCCGTCCCCGACACCGAGCTACCCGTGTGCACCCACATCCGAGGCGTCATCGAGGTGCGCGGCACCTTCGACCGCGGCGAGCGAGGCGTACGGGTGCGTTACACCCCGGCCCAGGCACTGGCCGCCGGAGCCGCCCTGATCGCCTGTGCCGCCATCACCGACGACCGCGAGGGCGGCACGCTCACCGGCATCCTCGCCGCGTTTCCCGCCAACCCGCCCGCCGCTGGGACGGACACGCCCACGGTCGGGAGGCGGGCATGACCGACATCCCCGAGCCCGACCACCGGGTCGACGCCCTGCAGGCCATGCTCGACGGCCAGCGACTCGGCGCGGCCCTGCGCACCCTCGGTCTGGCCGCCCCCGCACTCGCCGACGTACTCACGAACCTCCACCTGCGCATCTACCCACGCCACCCGGAAGTCGGAGACCGCAGCGACTACGTCGTGCTCGACATCCACGGCGTGTCCATCGGCGTCAAACGCCGCGCGAGCGACCTCTATCTCCACGTCGACACCTCCGAGACCGGCGACCGCCTCATCGCCTTCGAGATCAACGGCGGCGGCGAAACCGACCACCCCACCTTCTGACCCTCCACGGACGGAGACCATCGATGCCCCTGACAACCCCGATCGGGATGGGCGACACCGCCCGCGTGGACCACCCCGAGCACGCCTTCGAACACCGCCTCGGCACCGTCATCGACTTCCGCCTCGACGGCGTGACCACATGGGTGCACTGGTACCGACTGCGGTTCCCAACCGACGACGAGCGCACCTACACCCCGGACAAGATCACGGCGTGCAGCCGGGACGACGACCGCGCCGCCCTCGTCACCAACGTGACCGCCGCTTGCCGCTTCCTGCGGGACGCGTGCCGCGTCGCGCACGACTACGACGACGAACTCAGCGCCGAGATCTTCGTCTACACCGCCAGCCTGATCGACACCGCCCGCACCCGCCTCGGTGTCACCCTTGACCCGGCGCGGCTATCCGAACCGGCCACCCTCGATCCCGAGGCAGGCCGGTCGTGACGCGCGGCTACACCCACGCCAAGGCCACCCACCACCCCGGGCCGGTATGCGGTGCCAACGACGGCTCGGCCACCCGGGTAAGCGACGACCCGCTCCAGATCACCTGCCCGGACTGCCCGGACCTCGTGTGGATCGAGGAACTACCCAACGACGCCACTGCGGGCGACCCTCGGGTGATCGAGGCGCTGCGCGAGGCCACGCGTGGCCACATGCGCAAGATCGACGGAGTGATCGTGGACGCGACCACCGCCGCCGCGATCCTGACCGTGTACGACGCGCTCAAGCCACCCACCCGGGCGAAACTGGCCGCCCTCGACATCGACCGGATGGCGCAGGTGGCGTGGCGGCTCCTGCGTCCCCACACGTAGGCGAGTCGGTGGCCGGCGGGCACACCCGAGGGTGTGCGCAACCCCGCCGGCCACCTCGCCCGGTCCCCGAGCCGATCACGGCCGACGACAGCCGCCTTTACCCGGCCGGGCGTGGCGCCGATCCTATGCGCAGCGCCGCGAGGCGGCGTCACCTCGACCCCGCTATCCCGGCACCGGGCAGCGCGCGGCCAGCAGGCGTGAGAGAAGATGACCACCGTGGCGCAACGCAAGATCGACGGACGAGTCGCCCTCGACCGGGCCGGAGTCGCCGCGCACACCGGCGCCGCGCGCACCACAGTCAATCACTGGCACCGCCACCGCGACCGGTTCGGCTTCCCCGACGGCTTCACTCACGACGGCGGGGAGTGGTTTTGGCTCGACGACATCACCGCGTTCCACGCCGCGCACCTGGCGAACAAGCGGGCCGAACTGACTGAGGTGGACCGTAGCGGCAGCCCGAACGAACTGGTCACCTCCGGCGGCGCAGCGGCAATCCTCGGCTACCGCTCGTACCGCAACCTGCCCGACACCCTGCTCGATCACCCCGACCAGGCCGAGGAGCTGCCCAGCGGGCGGATCCGCCGGCACTGGTACCGGCGGACCGTGTGGGCCGTCGCCGACGCGCGCACCGGGCGACAGTCCACCGGCCGCACGCCGGGCACGACCGGTCTGCGCAAGCCGCACCCGTACGCCGACGACCCGCGCCTGCAGGCCGCCGCCGAGCTGCTGGCCGAGGCGCAGGAGGCCGGGCGCGACCGGCGCGGCCTCGGCGTCGAGCTGGCCCGACGCCTCGGCATCCCCGAGCGCACCGCCCAGCGGCTACTCGCCGTCGCCGAGGCCGATCGACAGACCTGACTGTCAAGCACGCGAGGCGCCGCCGGCCCCCTCGCCCGGCGGCGCCTCAGTGTGGCGGGTTACTCCTCGTCGTCGTCCTGCGACGGCGCGGCCAGCACCGCAGGGACCTCCAACAGGTAGCGCAGCGCGCCGTCGATGTCGGTGCCCCGGGTCGCGGCCGTGCGGGCGAGGATGTCATACGCCTCGTCGCTGACCTCGATCGTGCGGGTGGCGGGCACGGACGATTCCATCTCAGTTCCTCCCGGTGATAGGGGCGGTGCCTGGGGATCGGGCATCCGCACCCCATCCATGCCGACCGTCACTGAGGCATCAAGCCGGGGCCGGTGGCGCACCAGTGCACAGCACGGCGAAGGCTACAGCGAGGGTCAGCGCGGGGTGGCGCCGTCCGGGTGCGCGGTTTCGGCGGTGACGGCGGCCCGCATGAGAGCGGCGGCGAGGGAGCGGGCCTGGCCGGGGCTAACGTTGAGCTGAAGCCGACTATCGTCGGGGAGGCTCACCTCGACGTAGGGGCGTTCCAGGTCGGCGGGATCGGTGCCGATCCACGCTGGTGTCTTGTCCCAGAACGCGACCCGCACCTGCGCATCGACCAGCTCGCACGCGTAGTCGTACACGGCCACGGTGGCGGCCGAGCCTCGGTGCAGCAGCGCGCCGGGAGGGTCGGTGTCGTAATGCGCACAGTCGACGCACCAGGGCGGGCAATGCGCCGGATGCGGCAGGCGCGCGGCACCACGCGCCGGGGCGAACTCGTCCATCGCGGTCTCCTAAAGTCCAAAAGAGACGAGGGTGCGAGCCAGTGCGCGCGGTCATACTGGCACCTTCGCAGGCGAACCGTTGACCGCCTCCTCCTCTCGGCGCAGCACTTTCAGCAGCTCCGAGACACGGTCGTTGCGGATGGCCGTACCGTTGCGCCGCAGCCGGCGGGCGAGGGCATCACGGCTGACCGCGCGACCTTCGCGGGCCAGCTCGTCGCGAGCGGCGCGGGCGGCTGGCAACAGCGGCACGAGGTCCGCCGCGAGATCCGCACCATCGTCGAACTCGTTTCCATCGTCGGCCTCGGTGTCCTCGCCGGTTTCCGCGCTCGCGTCCGGGTCGGCGTCCGCCTCCGGATGCGAGGCGGCGTCGCGTGCCGCCGCAGACTCGGGCGTCGGATCAGTGTCGGAGGTGAGGGGGCGTCGGTCGTCGTGGGCACCCTCGGCCTGCTCGTCGGATGCGGGCACGGTCGGCGGCACCGCCGTCGGTGTCGCGCTGGTGGTGTCCGGTGCCGGTGCCGTCGGGGCAGTTGCGGTCACGGTCGCTACGGCGGACACCGTCGGGTCAACGGCCACGGGCACCGGTACGACGGGCGCCGCTACCTCAGCGGACGCGGAGTTGCGGCGGCGGCCAGAGAGTTCGACCAACGAGACCGACGCCACCACGATCAGCCCGTCCACCGACAGCGGCAGTAGGTAGGGGACGGCGCCGATCTCACCGTAATGAGCCACGACCCCGACCATATGCAGATAGCTCACATACGCGGCGATGCCAGCGATGGCCGTGGTAGCGGTGATCCGCAGTGCGCCGAGGCCCTTGTGGTAGATCGGGATGCGCGAGACCAACTCCACTGTGATCAACAGGGCGAGGGGCGGCCACGCCGCGATGGCCTGCGAGATCGGATTGTCCTGGGCATGCAACACGTTTGCAGTCACGGACGCGGACACCCCGAGCGCGAGGGTCAGGCGCACCACCCATTGCAGCCGCCGCAGCCGGGCTTGCGTCATCGGCGCTCTCCGGCGGTAGCGGGTCGGAGCTGGCGTTCGGCGACGCGGCGGGTGGCCTCCGACGGCTCGGCGTCACCCAACTCCGCGAGGCGTTCTTCCAGGCGGCGCAGGGTGCGCCGGACCGCGTCGGGCCGCTGCGCTCGGCCGTGGATGCGCATGATGCGCTGGTACAGCTCCTCGTTGACCGGGTCGAACTCCAGGGCGCGTTCGAGGGCGGCAACCGCCTGGTCGGGGTGGTCGGCCTCGGTGATCTCGGCGATGCGGGCGTATACGGCGAGGATCTGGTGGCGGTAGGTGGTGGCGTGGTCGGTGATCCAGGTGTGGTCGTGGCCGTCGGCGAAGTCGCCTGTGTACAGCTCGGCCGCTTCGCGCAGCGCGGTGAGCGCGGTGGTGTCGTCGTCGGCGGTGTTCGCGGCCTCGATGGCGGTGAGCATTTGCCACAGGTCCACGGCGATGAGGTCCGGGTCGAGGCGGTAGCGGCCGGTGGCGGGGTCGTAGACGACGAACATGGCCTCGGTGTTGCCGGTGGCGGTGCGTAGCACTCGGCGGATGGTGCTGATGTCGGTGCGGATGCGCTTGCCGGCGGTGGCCGGGTCGGTGTCGGGGTGCAGGTCGGCGGCGAGTTGGTCGAGGGTGCGCCCGCGCGGGTGCACGGCCAGGGAGGCGAGGACGATGTAGGAGCCGCTGCGCATGCCGGTGGCCACCGGCCCGGTCTCGGTTTCGACCAGGATCGGGCCGAGCACCCGTAGCCGCACCGGAGCGGGCCTGCGGGTGGCCTGGGCGGGAACCGGCTCGGCCACCTCGGCGGACGTAGCGCTGCCGGCTGAGGCGCCACCGGCCGGGTCGAGGTCGATGTCGTGGCCGGGCTCCGGGCGCGGGGCGGCGTCGGTGAGCATTCCGAGGACGGCGGCGAGGTCGCCCGTCGCGAGGGTGGACAGCCGCGCCAGTCCGGCGGCGTCGTCGCCGCTGGTGGTGCCGTCGGCGGCGACGTCGACGGTGGGGATGCCGTCGAGGCCGCCGAGGATGACCGGGTGCAGGTGCAGTGCGGCGCGGTGCGCGCCGACCGCGCGCAGGCGGGCGGCGTGCCGGGTGGTGGCCTCGATGAGCAGCACGTACGGCGGCTGGGCTTCGGCGTGGTCGGTGCGGGCGTTGAGTGCGGTGATGGTGTCGACGTCGAAGGTGTCCAGCAGCCGCCGCCGCACGATCATCTCCTCCTCGGCGTGGGTGACGGCCGCGGCGACCTCGTCGAGGATGATGAGGCGTTCCCCGTCGAAGCTGGTGGCGTCGGGATCGAGGCCGACCAACGGCGCACCGGCGGGCAGCAGTCGGGCGAGGACGTCGGCGGTGGTGACCACCACCGGCCGTGCCTCGGCGGCCTGCGTGGCGCCGGTGGCGAGGGCGGCGGCCAGCACCGCGCGGGCGGCCGGTTCCGCGCCGTCACCGGTCAGGGCGAGGCCGGGGCCGGGCAGGTCGAACAGACTGACCTCGGTCCCGGCCGCGTCGATGCCGATCGGGGCGGGCACCGGCGGGGCCGGGGGTCGGTGCGGAGGGTGGTCCTCGGCGCGCAGATGGCGGGCACCGATCGTGTCGACCACCGCGAGAGGCTCGGGCACCGGCGTGGGCTGTGCCTTGATGCGGGCCGCGATCGGGAAGCTCAGCCGGGCGCGGCGTCGTCGTTGCAGGCGCAGCAGCGACGCTACGGCCGCGATGAGGGCGGCCAGGCCGAGGCTGATCCACCCCTGCGACGGCAGACTGATCCCCGTCTCGTCGTGGTCCTTCCCGGCCTCGCTGTCGGGTGCGGCGGGCTCGGTAGCCGGTGGGCTGCTGTTGGCTGGTGTGGTATCGGCGGGACTGGTGGACGGGGCGACGCCGCCGTTCGCGGCGGCGGGCGTCGACGGTGCCGGAGTGGCCGGGGTCGACGGTGCGAGCGACGCCGCGCCCGGCGCTGACGGCGCGGGGGCGGCCTGCCTCGGAGTCGGGTCGGCCGCGCCTGCGTTGGCAGGGGCTGGGGCAGCGGGCGCGGGGGCGGCGGGTGAAGCCGCCTCGGGCTGCGCCGGTGCGCCGTCGCGGGCCGGCAGGGCGAGAACCCACCCGACGTGGATTTCATCGGGGTCGGTGAGGGTGTAGCCGTTGGCCTGGAGGTGGCCGCGGTTGAGGGTGTAGATCTCGCGCCAGCGGTGCGGGTCGCCGAGCTTGTCTGCGGCCAGGTCCCACAGGTTGTCTCCGGCGACCACACGGTGGACTCCGCCCGGGGCGTCGCGCGCCCACCCCGGCACGTCGCCGTCGCGGTGGTCGGCGGAGACGACCGGTACCGCCGTGGCGGCCGGGGCGTGCACGGTGATGGCCGGGCGCGGACCGGTGTGCGCGATGGGCGCGGCGGCCGGTTGCGCGGTGGCGACGGCCACGGCCGGGCGACGCGCGGCGGCGTCAGCGGCAGCGGCGGCGCTGGTGGTGCCCGCGCTGGTGACGGCGCGGGCGGCGTCGAACAGCACCGCGCCGATGATGGAGCCGACCAGCACGGCGGCCACCCAGCGGATCGGGCCGCGCCCGGTCACTGGTGTGTGGAACTGACCCCGGCGGGCGGCGGCGGTGGCCGCGCTCGCCTCGATGACCTCGACGACCACGTGCCGGACGAAGACCAGCCACAGTACCCAGCCGATCGAGGCGAGCAGCCCGAGGATCATCTGGTCCGACCAGGGGTTCGTCAGCGCGGCCGACACGTCGGCCAGGTCGGGAATCTGGGCGGGCTGGGGCCAGCCGAGCCAACCCAGCGGCCACCCGGCCGAGACGGTCAGCAGCCAGGGCACCCCGGCGACGAAGCCGGTCAGGACGGCGAGGGCGGCGACGGCCCGCAGTAGCCGGCCGACGGCGACGAGGGCGCGCACCATGCTCGCAGGTCTCCTTCGGAGGTCGGGTGGTGGTCGGGTCAGGTGTTGGGGCCGGTGACGCCGTGCACGGCGACGGCGGTCGCCGTCGCGGACACGTGCAGGTCGCGGACGCCGACGAGTTGCAGGATTTGCGTGCGGATCGTTCGGTGCACGGTGACCGTCACGGTGGTGGCCGTGGCCGAGGCATCACCGGGGACACCGGCCGCCGACAACCAGGAGCGGGCGGTCGAGGCGGCACGGGTCGGGTCGAGCTGGGTGACGCCGCGGGTGCGGTAGGCGTACAGGTCGAGTTGCTGCGCCCCGGCGCGGGCGGCGGCCTGCGCGGTGTCGAGGGCCTGCACCTTGGCCGAGATCGCCAGGCCGGCGTCGAGCACCAGCCCGGCCACCGCGACCAGCGCGACGCTGATCAGCACCACGAACGGCGTCACCTGCCCGGCGTCACCGCTGCCGATACGCTGAAGCACCCACCGGCCCAGGGCACGGATGCGGGACTTCACGAGGCGTTTCCTCTCCACTGGTCAACTGGCGACGTCGCGGCCGACTCCACGACGCGGCTGCCGGGCACCCCGAGTAGGAGAAGATCGGACAGTCGGACCCGGCACGAGACGGTGACGGTGACCGCTCCACCCGGCCGCAACCCACCCGTACTCACCTGTACGTCGGTCTGCTGGCAGGTCACGCGCCGGGCGGCGAGGGTGTCGCGGGCGGTGCGCTCGGCGTCCACCACGGCCGCCGGCTGGGTACGGGCGATCGACCCGGAGCGGGCGCCGCTACTAGCGGCGGCGTCCACGTCGATCTGTGCCGAGGCCAGGCGGCCACACAGCACCACGAGCAGCAGAAACATGACCAGTAGCGGGGTGAGCAGCGCCAGCTCGGCGGTACTCGCCCCGGCATCCGGTGTGCTGATGAGTACCCGCCATCGAGAGGAGATGGCGGCGGATGGTGACCTGCGATGTGTGGAGATCATTGTGCGTTCCCTGGGGTGGTCCATCGCTCGACCGGACGCACGACCACGACGTTGACGCGCCAATGGAAGCCCGGAACGACGGTGGCTGCGGAGCCTGTGATCTCGGCGCGGACCTCGGTGGCGGTGCGGGTGACCGACACCGACGGGTTGGCCAGCACGCCGGAACCGACCGCGGTCAGAGTGTCGCCGCCAGCGGCCCGGCCGGCGGCGGCGCTGGACTGGTAGCCGGCGGCGGTGCTCGCGGCCCGGGTGGCGGCGGCTTGCGCGACGTGGGTGGCGTGCATCCACACTCCGGCCTGGATGACGGTCATGACGATGAGCAGCAGCAGCGGCATGGCAACGACCAGCTCGGCGGTTGCCGCGCCCACGTCCGGGCGAGCGGCGGCGCGCCGCCACCGGACGCGTAGCCACCCTGTCGCGCCACGTGCAGGGGAGGACGGGCGCGCGGCACGGCGGTTTCGGGAGATGGTCAGCAGTGGCATGGCAGCGGTCAGCCGAGGTTGATGCTGTTGGCTTTGCTGGAGACCTTGGCCGCGATGATGCCGATGACGACTAGTGCGAGGGCGACCAGCAGCGCGGTGACCAGGACGGCCTCGGTGGAGTAGCCGCCGTCCTTGGTGTTGCGCACCTGGTTCCAGCGGTGGCGGATCTCGGCGGTCAGGTAGCTCAGCAGTGCGGGCATGGGGTGCTTCTCCTTCAGGTGCGGGCCAGTGCGGACGGGTGGCGGTCGTGTCGTGGTGAGGCGCACTGGGCGACGAGCACGGCGCCCAATCCGAGGGCGAACACCGCCGCCGTCACGGCGGGGAGGATGCGGGTTTCGGTACTCACGTCGGGCCTCCTTCCAGGTGAGCGGAGCGGACAGGTTATGGGTGGGGATGGGCGAGTTCACGGGGACCTAGAGGCCGCTGAGGACGGCCGCCAGGGCGGGATAGCCGAGGAAGATGAGGAACCCACCGAACAGGGCGACGATGGGCAGGCTCATGCGCTCGGTCGCGGCGTTGGCCTCGCCCTCGGCGTCGGTGAGTTGCCGGTCGCGCATCGCCACCGCCCGTGAGCGCAGCGACGCGCGCACCCGGGCACCTTCGGTGCCGGCCATGCCCACGGTCGCGGCGAGCTGCTGCAACTCGGCCACCGCGAGGCGCCGACCGAGCACGGCGAGGATGTCCCACGGCGGCACCCGCGCCAGCCGGGCCTCGGTGAGCGCGTAGCGCAACTCGGAATAGGCAGGTCCGGACCCGACCGCGGCGGCCTCATCGAGGGCCTGGTCGACGCCGGACCCGGCCGCGAGGCTGATCACCACCAGGTCCAAAAAGGAGCTGAGGGCGTCGCGGAACGCCGCCCGGTGCTTGGCCGCATCCGAGCGGACCGCCAGCTCCGGGACGGCGAATCCGGCCGCCCCCAGCACGAGCGACGCCACCGCCGGCATGGTGAACCCCGGGGCCATCCCGGCGAAGGCGAGCAGGGTGGCGACCACCGGCGGCACCAGCAGCCCGAACACGGCGGCGGTCGCCTGCTCGGCCAGGTGCACGTCGATCGGCTTGTCCACCGTCGCCAAATCGCGGCGGGTGCTCGCGGTGGGCAGGCCGAGACGGCGCAGCCGCTGCACTGCCGGGCGGCCCCACCGTCCGGCCCAGCCGGAGGCGGCGTCGGCGGCCTCGGCTTGGGCGCGGCGGGCCAGCCCGTACGGAGCGTCGAGCGCCTTGTCGAGGCGTGGCGGGCGGGGTGCCCAGCCGACGACGAGCAGCCACAGCCCGATGCCGGTGCCGGCACCGAACAGCAACGCTCCGGTCATGACAGCACCACCGCCTCGGCGTCCGTGCCGTCGGCGACGCCCTGCAAGATCCGGGCGGTGTCGCGGTCACGCATCAGCCGGGCCAGCCAGAAGAACGCGAACGCGAAGCAGCCGCCGGCGGCCAGGAGGACGAGCTGCCCGGTCGCGGTGTCGAACGGCGCCAGGTAGCCCCGGTTGATCAGTGTGAGGACGCCGGCCATGGCCAGGGTGGCACCAACGATGACCCGCGCGGAGGTGCGGTTGCGTTTGCGGCCGGCGGCGATGCGCTGGCGGGAGGCGACTTTGGCCCGCGCGGACGCGGCCAGCTCGCCGAGCACCTCGCCGAGCTGCCCGGCGCTGCCCCGTGCGGCCATCAGCAGACCGGCCACGACGAGGTCGGCGGTGGGGTCGGCCAGTTCGGCGGCGAACGCGCGCAGCGCCGCCGGTAGCCGCCAACTGCGCTGTAGCCGCAGCGCCAGCCGGGTCACCTCCTCGCGGATCGGCTCGGGAGACTCGATGGCGCTGGTGGTGATGGCCTGCTCGAGCCCGGCCGCGCCGGACAGGTTGTCGCGCAGCGCCTCGGTCCAGGCGGCGATGGCCTCGATGCGGGCGACCCGGCGGGCGTGGTCGCGGTCCGGACCGATGACGGCCGGTAGCACCCACGCCCCCACGACGGACAGCGCCGCCGCGACCGGCCAGCGGGTCACCACGGCCACGACCACACCCACAGCCAGGCAGAGGGCCACCCGGCGGCGGTCGACCGGCCCACGGGCCGAGGTCAACCTCGACAGCCACGAGTCCGTTTCGAGGTCCGCGGGCCCGTCGTCACGCCCGACCAGCCCCAGCCACACCAGGACCACCCCGACCGCCGTACCCAGCCCCAGCAGCGCGGCCAGGGGCACGGTCAACGTCATGACGCCCACCCCCCGCCCGCAGCGGTGCGGGCCTCGTCCAGCACCCGGGGGTCGAACCCGTGCTCGGCGAGCATCGTCAGCAGTCCGGTCGACGGCGGCGCACCAGGGACCGCCCGCCCGTCGGAGCCGGGCCGGAAGACCTCGTTGGAGGCGACCGACAGGCCGTCGGCGTCGACCACCTCGCGTACCGAGGTCACCACGCGGCGGCCGGTGTCGGTCAGGCTGAGGTGTACCACCAGGTGCACCGACTCGGCCACCAGAACGTTCGTGGTGGCCGGGTCGAGACGCTGCGGGGCCTGCGCGGCGTAGAGGACGAGCTTTTTGAACACTCCGGCCGACGACGAGGCGTGGATGGTGCCCAACGAGCCGTCGTTGCCCTGGCTCATGGCGTTGAGCATCGGGATGACCTCGTGGCCGCGGATCTCGCCGACGATCACCCGGTCCGGCGACATCCGCAGCCCTGAGCGGAACAGCATGCTCATGTCGATGGCGCCCTCGCCCTCGACGTTGGCCTCCCGCGCCTGCAGCGCCACCACGTCCGGGTGCAGCGCCTTGTCGGCGTCCAGGGCCAGCTCGTAGGTGTCTTCGATAGTGACGATCCGCTCCTGCGGACCGATCGTCGACGCCAGCGCGCGCAGGAGCGTGGTCTTGCCGGCACCGGTACGCCCGGCGATGAGCGTGTTCAACCGCGCCCGCACCCCGGCGGCCAGGAGCTCGCGCAGCACCGGGTTGAGGGTGCCGAGCTGCTCCAGGTCGGCGAGGGTGACCTTGACGTAGCCGTGGCGGCGGATCGACAGCGCTGGCCGTTTCGTCACCGACATGATTGCGTGCAGCCGGGAGCCATCCGGCAGCTGAAGGTTGAGGATGGGGGAGGCCCGGTCCCAGCGGCGTTCCTCGGCGCCCTCGCCGCCGGTCTCGGCGCGGCCGGCGTCGGCCGCCAGTCGGCGGATCAGCTCCACCATGTCCGCATCCGAGTCGGCGATCGGGGCAACCTGCACGCGGGTGCCGTCGGCGTAGCGCACGAACACCTGGTCGAAGCCGTTGGCGTGAATCTCCTCCACCCGCTCGTCGGTGAGCAGCGGCTGCAGGCCCCCGGCGCCCAGCAGCATGTCGGCCACCGCCCGCGCCACCCGCGACTCGACGTCCGGGCGAAGCGGCGGGCGGCCGGCGTTCATCTCGGTCGTGGCATAGGCGTCGAGCGCTTCGGTGATCAGCCGGCGGGTCGTCGCCTGCTGTTCGGCGGCCGACATCACCGCGCCGGTGGCGGTCTCGTGGGCCCGGGTGGCGCGGGTCAGCCGCTCGGCTACCTCGCGGCGGATGCGGCGCACCACGGTGATCTCGCTGGCGTCGCCTGGAACCTCGGGCGTCAAGCCCTCACGCCGGTTGCCGTCCGGCGGCAGTGGCTCGAAGGGGTAGCTCATCCGATGGCCTCCTCACGGGTGTGGTCCGGGTACGCAGGTGGGGCGATGGTCAGGTGCGGGGCGAGGTCGGCGAGCAGGTCTGCGTAGGCGCGCATCAGCGGCAGCCGCCGCCAGCGCCGGCCCGCGAGCAGCTCCCCGCCGAGCACCGCCGCGGCCTTCCGGTTGGCGGGCAGCGGCCCAAGCACGCCGAGCGCGCTCGGGTCGCGGGCCAGTTCCTCGACCAGGTACGTCGACAGCACCTCGGCCACGTCGGCGGCCGGGTAGACGCCCCCGGCGGCGAGCAGCACCACCAGCCGGCCCGTGCCGACATCGACCAGCTCGGCGAGGTACTCGCGCAGATGTGCCAGCTCGTCGGTGCGGGCGCGCGTCATCACCAGCACCACGTCGGCCAGGCGCAGCAGCGGCCAGACCGGGGAACCGGAGGCGAGTCGACCGCAGTCGGCCATGATGAGCCGGTTGGGTGTGGTCAGCACGCTGCGCCCGGTGCCCGTCAGTTCGGGCAGCGCGGCGCGGGTCTGCGCTCCGCCCGCCGGGGCCACCACTACCGGCACCGCCACGTCACCGATCACCACCGCCTGTTGGCCAGCGGCGAAAGCGTCCTCGGCATTCGTGGCGCCCCGGGCGGCGGCAGCCAGGTCCACCAGACTCGGCGCGGCGGCTAGGTCGAGGCGGCGCATCAGGTCCCCGCCTGCCGGATCAGCCTCCATCACCACCGCCTGCGCCTGGGCCGGGGCGACGGCGGCCAACCCGAGCGCGGTCGTCGTCGCCCCGGGACGGCCCTTGACGTAGGTCACGGCGAGCAGCGGCATGTCAGTCACCCCCCGTCCGGTGCGGTCTGCATCAGCACCACACCCCCGGACGGGGCAGCCGCCAGTCGAGGCGCGTCCGAGGCGTCCAGCAGCAGCGTGATCACGGTCGCGCCCTGGCCGTCACCGGCGAGGTCCACCCCGAGCACCACCGCCGGTAGCCGGACCGGGGCCGAGCTGCCCGCCGAGCCGGGCGCCGGGGCCGGCTGCCCGGTGCCGCCTACAGCGGCGGACACGTACACCGCTACTCGGGCCCCGGTAGCCAGGCCCTGCGGGTACTGGCCCGGCTTGAGCGCCAGGGAGGCGGCCACCTTCCCGGGCGGCGGGAACGCCGCCTCACCCACCAGCGATGGCGTGAGCAGCGTGCCCGGCAGCAGCGGCACCACGGCCGTCCGGCCGACCACCCGCGCGGCCTGCGCCGCCGGGATGAGCTGTACCCCGGAGTCTCGCGCCGCCGAGACCTGCTTCAAATCGGCAGCGCCGATGGCCTGCCCGGCCGCCACCGACCGCGCCACGGCGAGCACCTGGACCCGGTCCCCGAGGCGCACCGCCCCGTAGGCGTAGCCCAGCACGCACACGACGACCAGCAGGCCGCCCAATGCCACGAACGGCAGCCGGCGACGCGGCCGGGCCGCCCGCCACGGTCCCCGCCCCGCACGCGGCGCGGGGACCTGGGGGCGATCTTCCAAACCTGTTTTTGGGCGCACGGAACCTAGCGCCATGACCAATGTCCTCCCCGACGTGGCGCTTCTGTGAGCGAGTTGCTTGGTTAGCGGCTGATGACCGCCTGCGACTCCTGAACGCGGGTCTGGATCTGACCGGTCGTCGTCAGCCCCGGCACCGTGCCGGACTGACCCGCACCCGCCCAGGTCACCTCCCACATCACCGTCACCGTCACGGTGTACGTGCCGGCGGGCGCGCCGGCCGACGAGCGCCGGTAGACGTAGCCGCAGTCCGGCGAGGCCGCCGCCGGGTCGGTGCCCGGCGCCCACGCCGTGCCCGGCCCAGCACAGGTCACGGACCCACCGTCACCCATCGACCAGGCTGCCCTCACCGGCCGCGCGGTCGCCGTCACCGACACCCCAGGCACCGAGGCGGTGGCCGACTGCTGCCGCCACGACGCCGGATCGAGGGTCAACCACACCGGCAGGTTCGCCAACTGGTCATCCGGCGGATTGAGACGGATCACCACCGCCGGCAGCGCCAGCTTCGCCCGTGCCTGCCTGGCCAACACCTCCGGCGACACCACCGGAGGAGCACCCGCCATCCACACCAGGTCCGCGTTGTCGGGCTGAGCGCTGCACACCTTCCAGTACCACTGGCCCTGCCCTGATGGCTGCCCACCGAACGCATCGATGATGTCCGGCGACGGGTCGGCCGGCTTGTAGGAGCAGCCGTCCCCGCCACTGTCACCGGTGCCACCGCCGCCGGCCGAGCCGCCGGTCGACCCGCCGGTGCCCACGTTGATGTCGCAGGCTGGTCGTGGGTCACTCTTGGCGCACTCCACCTTCCCGCTACCGTCGCCAGCCCACGCCGGCGCTGAAACCGGGGCGCTGGCTAGCAGAACGGCGAGGACTGCCAGCAGCAGCAACGTCCGCCGACCTAGCATGTCCCTGACTCCTCCAAGATGAATGAGCTGACCTTCCACGTGCCATCGGAGAGCTTCACCGTCGCGGTGGTCCGGTGCTTGCCGCCCGGTTTGTCATCCCACAGTTCCCCGGACGCCTTGTACTCCAGCCACTTCGTTGAATCGACGCAGTCCAGGACGGTCACCTCCGTAGGTGCTTGTGCAGGCTTGGCATCGGTCACCTTGGGATTGAGTACGACGTCGCCCTTCGTGACCTTCCCCTGGCTGCGATCGGCGTAGAGCCCGCTGGCGATCAACCTCAATGCCTGACCTGAGGCGTACTTGCCCAGGTCCGGCGCGTCTGGGTCGGACGTCTTCGCCGCCTCCACGAACGCGTTCCACATGCCGCGGTACGCGGTCAGCGCGTCCCGCGCAGCGGCAGCACTCGGCCCCAGACTCGGCGTCGCCGACGAAGCTGCCGAGGGGGTCTTCGTTGGCGTGTCACCGGACTTGCCGGACTGACAACCCGCGCCGAGTAGCACAATGCCGGCAACTACACCAACAAGAACCCTGAGGTGTACTAAGGATCTTGGACACGTCCTCCGACCTGAGAGGATGAGTCCATGCCCGAGCAGCGTCGCCGGTACAGTCCACAGTTCAAAGCCGAGGCCGTGCAGATGGTGATCGAGACCGGCAA